>VSNT01000201.1 GCA_009774465.1 Lachnospiraceae bacterium | reverse complement strand
GGGGCTGGATGCCGGTTTATTCATAAAGACAGCAGCGGCAAAGCTGTTTTCCCTGCTTCCCTTCTTTTTCTGCCTGCTTTATGGCGTTACGAAGGTGAGAAAACACTTTGGAATGCTGACTTCCGGCATTTTTGGTTTTTTGCTTTTTGCTATGCCACAGATAGCAGGATATACGGTGGAAATAAGAATGTATAGCTGGGCTCTTTTCTTTGTCACAGCAGGTATGTTTCATGCCTATGAACTGACAAAAGAAGATAGTGGGCTCCAGGCGGCAGATGGGGGGGCATTAAGCTTACCAGAAAATCCGGGTAAAGGACGCCTTGCTAACTGGATTTTTTTGACAGTTTACGCCTTAGCTGCCTGCTATACCCATTATTTTGCCTGTGTGGCCGCCTGTATGATTTATGTATATTTGTTGGTGGCATTTTTGGTACAGCGGAGGCTAAAAAAAGAGATAAAAGCATACTTATTTAGCGGATTATGCTGTGTGGCGGGATACATTCCCTGGCTGTTTTTCGCAGTAAGGTTTCAGGTGGGGCAGGTAAGCAGCAGCTACTGGATACAGCCTTTGTCCTGGCGCACATTAGGGGGATGTGTTAAATTTTTATTTACACCATCTTTTGCCAGTGAAAAGCTGAACATTTTCCTGGCAGTGGTTTTGTTTTTCATTTATGCCGGTTTGCTGTTAAACTGTTTATGGAAATTGAAAAAGGGACAGGGAAAAGAAGAGCGCAGGAAAGTTCTGTTCCTTGGAGGATGCATTTTTCTTCTTGCAGGAATGATTGGATTTGGATTTCTGGCTTCCTGTTTACTCCGACCTATCTTTGTGTACCGCTACATGCTTCCGGCTATGGGTGCGTTTTGGCTGGCATTTTCTTTGCTTTTGGCAAAGCTGAAAGAGAAAAAATATTTGTTCTTGCCCATTCTTTTTCTTTTACTGGTTATGGGAATCAGAAATTACCGTGCTTTTTACGGGGAGGAAATGTGGAAAAGATTACAGATGAATGAATTTCAAAAAGCGGTAGCACAAATAGAGGAAGAGGATATTTTAATTTTCAATTTTGACCAGACGCAGGCGGTTGTTTCTTATTACCTGGATAATACATCTTACCTCTGGTATGGAAAGCCGGAAGTTTTGTTTCAGGAAATGTATCCCCAGATCCATGCACTGGTGGAAGATGAATTTTCGGATGAGGCAGGAATCCAGAAAATGGAGGAACTTTTGTCAGAACGGGAACAGCTCTGGTTTTTGGGAAGTGGGAATGCAAGAGATGAAATTATTCAAAAGTGGGAAGCAGCAGGCATGAAAGCGGAGGAAACAGCCAGCGTGATGGTAGAAAGATACTGGTTTAATTTATATAAAATAAGCAAATATTGAATAGATGGGAGCAGAGACAGCCATACTAAATACTGTCATAATATGAAGGAGGTATGAAGATGGCAAATTTAAAGTGTTCTGTGGAAAACTGTTCCTATAACCAAAGCAAATACTGTTGTAAGGGCGATATTATGGTAGGCGGAAAACATGCCTGCTGCGAAGATGATACCTGTTGTGAAAGCTTTCAGCAGGAGGGAAGAGACCGATATACCAGCTCATTGGAGCATCCCAGCAAAACCATCAGCATTGACTGCGAGGCATCCAACTGTCAGTATAACAGAAATTATAAATGCGTTGCAGATCATGTGGACATAAAAGGCTGCGGCGCCTGTGACTGTAGAGAGACAGCCTGTGCGACCTTTAAGGAGAGATAGGAAGGAATTCCTGCTTTTGGGTGATTGTTTACAGGTAGTGTGGCTTAGTGTGAATAGAACTTTAATTCTTCAAGAATTGAAGTTCTATTCACTTCCAAGTAACACAATCTGTAAATGATATGCGGCAAAAGGCATCCCCCTCTTCTCTTACACTACATCCTTCCCCCCAACTGAAAAATTAATTCCCACGATTTTCCGGGAAGGACTTGTTTTATACAGGGAAGTATGGTTAAATAAATATTAGTCGGCGTTTTTGAAAGAAGCAGTAGCAGAAGGTTATTTTTATTATGAAAAAGAAGGTTATTTTTGCGGTTCTTGCAGCATTTTTTCTGTCAGGCTGTGGGAAGGAAGCGATTACGGTTGCAGGCATCCAGTCAGAGGATGGAGATTCATCACAGTACATAGAAATGCAGGAATTTGAGTTGAAGGAACAGGTGCAGGAGATTGACAGGGAGGAAGCAAGCTATTGCGTTGTGCTGATTCCGGCAAGCTATCAGGAATCACAGGAAGTTCCGGGAATGTATGTTCATAACAGAAGCCCATTAGACTCTTCCAACATCTATTACACGGTTTCAGAAGGTGGTGAGGACGGAATAGTATCCACTGAGCTGACTAAGGAAACTTATGAAAGGACACTGGAGGAAGCCTATAAAGAGGCGGGACGGGATGTGGATCTGGTGATTGAATCCTTTGAAGAAATTGATATGGAAGGTGTTCCCGGATATAAAATCAGAAGCGCCTGTCAGGTTGAAGAGGAAAAGATTGAACAGTTAACTTATTTGATCCTGGCGCAGGACACTTACACGATTACATACAGCCAGATGTCAGATGATGAATTGATGGCGGACTTTGTAATTTCAGATGGAGAAATACGTCTGGTAAGGGAAGATGAAGTCAGTCTTGCCCAGAAGGAGCCCTGATAGATTAAGTATTGTTCAGGAAGCTTAAGTTTTCGAGAAAATTGGTCGAAAACTTAAGCTTTTTTTGTCACAAAGATAAAATTGCATTGTCTAATTAAACAGGAGGGGAAGTTTGGAAATAAATTTCCAAACTCTTTATTGGTGCAGTATCGCAAGCACAGCTTGCGATATGCAGGGGTGTAATATATGAATAAAAAAACAAATGAAGAATTACAGGCTTTGATTGAAAAAGCTGTGGCAGGGGATAAGAAAGCCCTTGAAATGCTTATTACAGATGTGCAGGATCTTGTATTTAATCTATCACTGCGGATGCTTGGTACGTTTGCAGATGCGGAGGATGCCGCTCAGGATATTTTATTGAAGATGATTACACATTTATCATCTTTTAGAGGCGACAGTTCATTTACAACATGGGTATTCAGTATTGCAGTTAATCATTTGAAAAATTATAAAAAGCATATGTTTGCCCAATATCCGTTAAGTTTTGAATATTATGGGGACGACATAGAAAACGGAAAAATACAGGATGTGCCGGATTTAACGCAGAATGTGGAAAAGGATTTATTGGCGGAAGAGTTGAAAATGTCCTGTACCAATGTGATGCTGCAATGTCTTGATGCAGAAAGCAGATGTATTTTCATATTGGGGACAATGTTTAAGATTGACAGTCGTATTGCCGGGGAAATTTTGGGAATAACCCCGGAAGCATATCGAAAGAAGCTTTCCCGGGTGCGAAAGAAAATGGCGGACTTTCTTGAACAGTATTGTGGAGAATATGGCAGCGGCAGATGCAAGTGTAAAGACAGAGTGAATTATGCAATTCAAAACCACAGAATAAATCCGCTGCATCTGGATTATATGACGGCTGTGGAATCTGCTGATAAGACTATACTGGATGTGAAAAAAGCTATGGAAGAGATTGACGATTTATCACAGGATTTTGCATTCTGTAAGCCTTACCAGTCGCCTGAACGAACCAGGCATCTGATACAGGAGTTGCTGGATTCTGCGCAGCTTGCCATTATTCAAAATTCGGAAAGGAGATGAAAAATTATGAATACACAATTTATTTTGGATTACTTATCGGCACTGGATATGAATAACAACCGGGAATGGTATCATGCAAATAAGGCCGACTGCCAAAAAGCAAATATGGAATTTGAAGAGCTGTTACAGGAGTTGATGATGGAAATTGGAAAGTTTGACAGCAGTATTTTACACAACAACCCGAAAGATTTAACCTTTAAGATTGTAAGGGATACCCGCTTTAGCCATGACAAATCACCATATAATCCTGCCTTTCGCGCTCATATTTCTTCGAGAGGAAAGCTGCCTGTTCCTGTAGGATACTATCTTATGATAAAGCCTGGCAATCAATCCTTTTTAGGCGGAGGTTTATTTGCAGATATGTTTAAGGATGCAACAATGATGGTACGGGACTATCTTGCAGAAAATGGAAGGGAATGGGAAAAGATTATCCATGAGCCGGAGTTTGAAAAAAATTTTATCGTAAAGGGAACAGCATTAAAGAATGTTCCTGCCGGATATGAGAAAGAACATCCACAGGCAGAATATTTAAAATTTAAGAGCTGGTATCTGGAATATCCTTTGAAAGATGAAGAATTGTGCAGTGCGGAAGCATTTATTGCAAAAGCAGCAGAGCTTTTCCGAGTTATGAAGCCCTTTAACGATTATCTAAACAGGGCGCTTGTGAGTTTTCAGATGCCGGTAAGATAATGAGATATGCATAAAAGAAGAGAAAAAAGAGCTTAAGTT
>VSNT01000200.1 GCA_009774465.1 Lachnospiraceae bacterium | reverse complement strand
GGGGTGTATAGCTTAAGCTTACAGGGTTCCTGAGGGTTCGGGGATGGTTGTAATGGGCTGGCGGGGTTATGGGTATGCTTAAGGAATGGAAAGGCCCTTTGGGGACCAAAATGGGGCCTAGGGGGTGTTAGGAAATTGGTGATAGTGGGCCTTGCAATACAGGCGGTTCAATAAGCAGGATGGTGAAAACGGAAGGCAGTAGGATAGTGTTCAGCATTCAACCAAATTTCTGTTTTGAAATGGATAATTGAAAAATCAAAAAACTATCCGCTCTTCTTTTAAAAAATTGGGAATACATCGGTACATACATAGAAGAAAAATTTTGTATGCAGTAGGTGGTGAAAAATAAGATTTTGAAAAGTTGATTTTATAGGAAGTACATTAGAGCATAAGAAAGGATAAATACATAGGAGAAGTAAAATGAGTGATATAATAAATCATGGTTACAGTAGGAATATTGAAGGACAGAATAACGACTTGCAGAAAAAACCAGAGCAATTAAAGCAGTCTGATAAATGTGGAAGTCAAGCGCAGGCATTTCGACAGGATTTATCGACATCAGATATGGTGTATCTATACTACATAGAAGGTTATTCATATAGAAAAATCGCAAAGAAAATGGGGTGTTCCCCTAGTACAGTTGTGAACCGTCTAAAAACCGACAACGCACAATTTGAGCTATTTATGCTTAAGTATGCTTGTGGTTACGGTCAAATTATAAAAGAAAGGCATATTAAGAAAAAAATACAACCATCAAAACAATCTATAAAACGTGGATTTAAAGCGCACGCATTTCGCAGGGATTTATCAACAGATAAGATGTTGTATCTTCGTCAGGAAAAGCAATATTCATATAAAGACATCGCAGAAGAAATGGGGTGTTCTCCTAGTACGGTTAGAAACCGTCTAAATAATGAGAACCTTTGGGATGAATTATAATCCTTAATTGCACGATTTTGTTTGTTAATTGCACAGATAACTTATGATTTTGGTGGGGCAGTTATATATTGAGGTATGACTGTTTTCAATCAATTTAAGTTTTGGAAGAATCAATTAGATTGATATAATAAACAAAGTCATTCAATAGAAATCAGTTGGCAGGTTGTTCGTGTACTGTGGGGAAGAAAAGTTTAAAGAGATAGGGGGCTTGCCCCCATACCTAGGAAATATAGTAAATAGAGCATAACCCACCATACAAAAATTAAATAGCCTTTACCTTCATACATACCACATGTGACTACTGATAAATGGAGTATAAAAAACAGAAAGGGCACCGACTATTTTAGTTGGTGCCCTTGAAATATTCTATTGACGGAGATGGTATCATGCGTTAGAATAAGAATACGAGGTAACGAGTAGTGCGGGCAGGGCCGGAGTACTGCGAATACTCCGACCCCTGTGCAGGATGTTCAGGCCATCCATACACAACTGCGTTAGCAGTACCACATACTTAGTATAAATCATCACGGTTACATTTTCAAGATGTTTATACTGGTTGTGTAAGCACATGGCAAAGATTGATTGTGCGTGTATGGGTAAGTTAAAATACCTGTATGCGCATTTATTTGTTATCTCGGCAGTAGAAGCCATGCGGGGAGCATACCAGCCGGGTATGTGTCCCCCATGGTGGAGCTGTTGAGATTAAAGCGATACATTTGATTCAGCCACCGCGCAAATCAGAATGTATTGCAACAAGGAGGAAAAGAAATGAAGCAAAAGGTTTTAATTAGTGGCTTATCTCTGTTACTGACCTTTTCATTGGCAGGCTGTGGGGGTCAGCAAGCCCAGCAGGAACCGCAGGAGCCAAAGCAAGAGGTTCAGCAGAGCGGAGCAATTAGCACAGAACCACCAGCAGAGCCGTTAGAGGTAAAGCAGGAGGTTGTACCAACAGCCACAGCTGTACCGAGTGAAGCTGACCCGGCGGAAGAAGTAGCAGACCAACAGGAAGATTTAACAGAAGCAGTACAACTATTCGAGGATTGCAACGAGACCGTCTATGCCACAGGCACCGTCAATATTCGAGCCAGCTATACAGCAGACAGTGAAAAGCTAGGTAGCCTAAACAAAGGTGATAGCACAACCCGTACAGGCATCGCAATAGCAGGCACCGAAGCAGAAGGCTGGAGCCGAATCCAACTAAGTGATGGCACCACCGCATATATTTCAAATCAGTACCTTTCTACAACAAAGCCCGTACAACAACAGCAGAACACCCAATCACAAGGTAACCAGCAGACACAGACAAGTGGAAGTCAGCAACAAACCCAGCAAACCCAACAGACACAGCAAAGTGGTAGCACACAAAAGATAGATGGACATGATGATTTAGGTGATTATGTGTTGAATGGAAAGGGTGGAAAGTATTACCCCGCATTAGGTATTACCCTACCAGTATCCTATGACGGCACAACAACAAATGGAGCACCCCCTCAAACTGCTGAGGAACAGGAACTCGCAAAAGAGGCATACGAAGCAGCTAATAGATCATCAGAACACCATACTGAAAGCTGGAGTGGCATAAAAATGGGTGGTTAATACACTAATTGAGTAAAGAAAAGCAACGGATCATCCGTTGCTTTTCTTATATAGAATAAATCCCCATCATAGTGTGTACAAAGATACACACCACCAGAGGACACTCTATATCGCCTAAACTCTGGAGAGTGAATGGATATGCACCCCAGAATTTGGAAATAATCGTCATAAACACAAACGCCTGGAGCAATATAAAGGTAGGCTAGTAATTAACATCTATAATCAGTAAAGGCAGTTGGTGTATCCAACTGCCTTTTATTTGCAATACATTCAAATAATATAATACCATTAAAAGAGCAAACAAACATTCAACACATCTTGAAATGGTATTATTTTAGGCCTATTTTATTACTTACTATTAAAGAAGATAAAATTTTATAAAGTGGAGATGGGAAAAACAGCGTCAATTAAACATTCAAACACCAAATAAGTTATTACATGGAGGTAAATGGAATGAAAAAATACGGTATCGTGGTTGTTCAAAATCTGTATAAGGACAGAATCGGAGAAATACACAACGAATATCACTTCGGCACTGAAAATGGTTTCTATTTGGGCTATTTGCGTTTCCCAAGTGATGGACAGTATGTTTTTGACGCTGAGGCCCTGATAGGATTTATGAAAGGGTTAGCAATTAGGTATGGTTATATTAAACCTAAAAAACGCAGTTAATAAAGTAAATAAGCAGATGGGCCAGATGTGAAAACATCTGGCTTATTTTTATGTTTATTTTGAAAAAGTGAATTTTCTAATACTGTTGAAAGGCTAGTTAAAAAATTAGAAAAATGACAACGGAAAACTTTCGTTTAATGCAATCAAGGGTAATTAACCAAAATTTCGTTTAATTTATTTTTTAATTTTACTGATGGATGATTTTTAAATTGAGGGGGTTTGAAGATGTGAAAATAGGGGGTTCCAGAAAAAAGAATGGGGGGTGAAAGGGAAGTTGAAAAATCTGCACTGATACAGAAAACAGGCTAGTTGAAATTGTGTTTCAGATGTTTCCAATAGCCTTTATGACAATGATAAGAAACAGTACCAGGTTGAGAAGTTTACCAGTATAGAGCAGTCGGAGAAAACAGGCTCTTTAATTGCTACAAACTCACTAAAATCAAGGTTACATCCCCTTGCACTATCACGTCTTGCCCATCAATAACCGCAGCGTTATAGTTTAGTTGTGGTTAGGAAAAAGGCCACAATTAAAATTATAGGAGGGCTTTAAAATGTGTATGCGCTATATGATTAACCGTGAGGACTTGGGTAAGAGAGTGACAGGCTATATGTTCTATGACGCAGATAGCAAGGGGTTTACAGGGCTGACTGAAAAGCAGATTAAAGACACCTTGAATAAGGGTGAGCGGCTGTATGGTCTGGTTCTGGATGGTGAGGGCAACATCACCATGGACACCGAAGGATTTAAGACCAACAATTATATGGTGAGGTCTGGTATTAACAGCTTGGTTCCGGTAGTTGATTCGGATATGCCAGCTAACATGATGTATGTGGTGGTCGGGATGAAAAAGGTGCAGGGCGGTGAGAATGTTTACGAGGTTATCAGTAGTCGATATGCAAGGCTGGAAATGCCTGAAAGCAAAATCAAAATGCTGTTGGAGTTCGGCTGTGTTCAGGGCGGCGTGTATCTGGACGGCAAGGGCAAGCTGACGATCTGCGAGGGGGTCAGGGTGGATGATGGAAAGGAGGTGGGCTAAAATGCCCACCTCTTTTGAATGGCTCATAGGGTTTAGCTGTTTCGGGCTGTTGGCTCTGTTGTACCTTCTGTACCAGTTAATTGAAATATTCCGTGATTTTGTGTCAGTGCTGAAGGAGTTTATAGAGGACGATTAAAAGAAAGTAGCCAGCCTGTAAAAAGGTTGGCTACTTTTGTTTTATGCAAAAGTTAGGCTAGTTAAAAAATTATGTACATTGCAATAAGCATTTAGATATGTAAGGTGTAAATTAAAAGATAGAATTTTTTTGATTTACAGAATA
>VSNT01000020.1 GCA_009774465.1 Lachnospiraceae bacterium | reverse complement strand
GAGGAATGGGTGTGTGTGGAGAATACCCATGAAGCGCTGGTTGCAGAGGACGATTTTCAGATCGTGCAGAACCTCCTTAAGTCGGACAGCAGACAGGGACCGGGGATGGAGAAATCCGGGATGTTTGCAGGGCTTTTGTTCTGCGGCGACTGCAGGGAGCAGATGGTGCGCCGGGTGGTACGCTATAAAGGGAAGGAAACGGTCTACTATATCTGTTCCACAAAGAACCGGGGAGACGGGTGCAGCAGGCACAGCATAGAGGAAGAAGTGCTGAAAGGCATTGTGGAAGATACGGTAAAAAGATATGCCAATGCATTTCTTGAGGGGAAACGTCTTTTTGACCGGGCAAAGGAGCAGGAGACGGGCAGTTTTTCGGAAGTTTCAGCATACGACAGGGAGCTGCGGCGTCTTAAGGCGGAGCAGGACAGATATTACAGCCTCTGTGCCGGACTTTATGATGACCTGCGGCAGGGCATTGTCACGAAGGAGGAATTTGAGCGTCTCCATGCCGGTTTTGAAAAGAAAGCCATAGAATTGGGGGAGGCACAGAAAAAGCAGGAAGCCCTTATCAGGGATATGTTTAAAAAGGGAGTCCTTTCTGCCGGAAGGCTGAAAGCGTTCCAGGACTGTGTGGAGCTTAAGGAGATCGACCGCCATACCCTGAGCAGCCTTGTAAAGCGCATCTATGTGTATGAAGGAAAACGGATTGAGATTGAATACTATTTCATAGATCAGTATGAAGTTATGCTGGGGATTGGCGTGAGACAGACGGAGCATGAAGCAGTCGAAGTATCAGGCAGAAATGCTGTGGAAAGGGAGTGCTTAGGTTGAAAAATCAGAAATTTTTCAACCGCAACTTTGTGCCTGCGGTCCAAAGTTTGCAGGTTATGGAAAGGTGTGGGATTCATATGGGAAGGATTTCAAAAAGAGGCGCTTCTTTCGGCATTGCGGGAGAAAGTTTTAAAGGGAACCCTGCAGGTGCAGGGAATGCGGCAGGCAAAGGGCAGAAAAGATATAAGGCGGGAATCTATGCAAGGCTTTCCGCTGATATAGATGAAAAAAAAGAATCCATTGATGTGCAGATTGGGATTGCTGAAAAATTTGTAGAAGAGTTCAACCGGAATAATAAGGAAAAGATTGATATAGTTGGTCATTACTGCGACATAGGGAAAACGGGGAGTAACTTCAACCGGGATAGTTTTAACCGCCTGATGCAGGATATCCGCCTGGGGGATATTGATTGTGTGATTGTAAAGGATTTGTCCCGGTTCGGCAGAAATTATCTTGAAGCAGGCAATTACATAGAAAAGATATTCCCATTCCTTGGGGTGCGGTTCATTGCGGTATCTGACGGTTATGATACCGGGGAAGAGGGGAACGATACCCGGCAGATGGCATCAGAGATCGAAAATCTTGTCAATGATATGTATGCGAAGGACTTTTCCATGAAAGCAAAGACAGGACTTAGGCAGCGCCGGGAAGCAGGCTCCTATGTAGGCGGACCGTCGCCTTATGGTTATTTGGCGGTTTGGGAAGGCAGGGTAAGGAAACTGGTGCCTGACGAAAATACTGCTGGGATTGTGGAGCTTATTTACAGGGCTTTTATAGAAAAAGAAAGTTATGCGGCTGTGGCAGATGATCTGAACCGCAAAAGGATCAATCCGCCTACCGTATATAAAAGGACAAAGGAAGTGTACTGTCCGCTTGACGTGGCATATAAAGGCTGGGATAAAAGCAGTGTGGAAAGAATTATCAGAAGGGAGACCTATATCGGGAAGCTGGTGCAGGGAAAGACAACACTGACTGCCCGTGATGAAAAAAGCCGCATCCATAAATCAGCAGAAGAATGGGTTATTAAAGATAATATGCATGAGGCGTTGATCAATACGGATTTATTTCAGAGGGCGCAGGAGGTGAGGAGAAGGCTGCAGGAAGCTACCGCTTCCAATAGCCATCCAACGCAAGGTGTTCCTGTCGGGGAAAATGTATTTGACCATGTGCTGTATTGCGGTGTCTGTGGAAGGAAGATGACAAGGCACAGCTATGTGAAAACTTATGCAGATGGGGAGAGGGCAAGGCTGGATGGATATTTTTGCCTGAATGGTGGGAGGACGAAAGTAGAAACCTGCCCGCAGTCAAACCGCATTTCCAGAAATGACCTGACAGGAACGCTGATGAACGTATTGCATATGGAATTTGCTACTTATCTGGATAAACCAATGCACTATATAAAAGTCGGTAAAGACCAGATAAATGCAGCCAGATTTCAGACAGAAAAGGAGATAAAGACAATCCAGAAAAAAGCACAAAGGTTGAAAGAGGAAGAAACAGGTATATATATGGACTATAGGGAAGGAAGGCTGCCCCAGAAAGAATATGTAGACTTTAAAATGAAGCAGGCAGAGTATCTGTATGAACTGGAAAAAAGAGCAGGAATATTGAATAAAAAGCAGAAGGAGATAGAAAAGGTGCAGGAGAACTATCTGAAAGCAATACGCTCCCTGCTTAAAATGAAAAATGGGGAAAGCCTGAACATGGAGCTTGTGGATGCACTGGTTGAGAAGATTTATGTCTATCCGGGAAAACGGGTTGAGGTACAGTTCCGGTATGTGAATGAAATGCTGGAAGGAGTGATTGGATGAATGTGATAGGTATGTACTTAAGGCTGTCATTAGAGGATAAAAAGGACTTAAAAAAGGACGAGAGCAACAGTATATCCAGCCAGAGGCTGCTGATCAGGGATTTTATCCGGCAGGATGAGGAATTAAGGAAATATGAGGTCAGGGAGTTCTGTGACGATGGCTGGTCTGGCACCGGAATGGATAGACCAGGAATGAATCAGCTTTTAGCGGAAGTAAAGAAAAATCGAATACAGTGCATTATCGTGAAGGATATGTCCCGTTTTTCGAGGGATTATATTGAAATGGGAACTTACTTAAACCAGATATTCCCTTTTATGGGAGTACGCTTTATTGCGCTTGGCGATCGTTACGACAGCAGGGAGGATAATGGAAATGCCATAGGTCTTGATACAGCCTTCAAGACGCTTTTGTATGATCTTTACAGTAAGGATATTTCGGTTAAAATAAAGGTTTCCTTTGAGAATAAGTGTGCAAATGGGGAATATGTTTTTGGACAGGTTCCTTTTGGCTATATGAAAAGTCCTGTGGAAAAGAATAAAGTCATTGTAAATAAGAAAGAAGCGGATATTGTCCGGCATATTTTTTCCCTTGCGGTTCTGCCTAAAAGCAGTACACAGATAGCAAGGCAGCTCTGTGAGGAGGGTATTCCCACAATCATGCAGATACGCAGACCGGATAAATATGCGGAGGACGGGAAGGCTCATGCTTGGAGTGCCCAGGCAGTCAGGAAGATCTTGAATAACCGTTTTTACCTTGGAGAGATGACGTATGGGAGAAGGACGAGTGAGGCAGTAGGAAGTAAAAGAATGAAGACACTTCCCAAAGAGGAGTGGAAAGTGATAGCAGGTCACCATGAGGCACTGGTTACACCGGAGATTTATGAGCAGATTTCCGTATTTCGGTCAGACAATTCCACAAAAAGGAAAAGGGAGAAGCACCCGCTTACCGGGAAGCTGTATTGTGGTGGGTGTAGGTATGCCATGATATACAAGCCGCTCCGTGGAAAGAACAGGAACAGGCATTTTGAGTGCTGGAAACATGCCATGCTCCAGATACCGGAATGTTGTACCAGTTTTAATGCGGGTGTGTTGGAAGAACTGATTTTGACGATGATTAATAAGGAATTGATGGTCAGAGGGGAAACGGTCAGACAGGAGAAAAGCCTGCAAATGTTGTTGGGGAACAAATTTGCTGCTATAAAAGATCAGATAGCGGATCTGCAGCGTGAAAAGAATCAGATGGACGTTTCCAAAGATGAAGTGTATCAGGAATATGCGTCAGGAAAGATAACGCCGGAGGAATACCGGGCAAGAGCAGATGAACTGGATCGGCAGACGGGATTGTTATCCGGGCAGCTCCGTGAGCGGCAGGAGAAGCTCTTTGTACTAGAAGAAGAGCAGGAAAAGCTTGAAGCAGATATGAAGCAGATCATCCGGTATTCACATATGGAGGAGCTTACACAGGAGTTGATGGATACTTTTATCGAAAGGATATATGCTTATAAAGATAAAAGGGTGGAGATTAAGTGGAAGTTCCGGGAAGGATGAATATGCGTTTGTTTCTGTAAAATGACAATAATATCATAAAATTAAGAAATACGGAGGATTTGGTATGGGGAATATTTATGACGGGGCATTTCGGACAATCTTAAATGATTGCAGGCAATTGATTCTGCCAGTAATTAATGAAATATTTGGAGAAGATTATAATGGGAATGAAAAAATTGAGTTTCACCCCAATGAACATTTTATTGACCGGCAGGATGGGGCAGACCAGGAAAGGATAACAGACACTAATTTCACAATATTTGGTGTGAAAAAGAAGAAATATCATCTGGAATGTGAGAGCAGTCTGCCGGACGGACGAATGACAATCCGGCTGTTTGAGTATGATGCACAGATTGCGTTGGACGAGGGTGAGGTTATTAATGAAACATTGACTGTAACTTTTCCAAATACAGCGGTGCTGTATCTGCGTACATACAAGAAGACACCTGACAAAATGCGATATGTAATTAAAACACCGGGTGGTACTGTAGAGTATGATGTGCCGATCATGAAGGTACAGGAGTATTCTTTGGAAGATATTTTCACAAAACATTTGTTATTGCTGATTCCGTTTTATATTTTTTCACATGAAAAGGATTTTAAGGTGTATAATAGTAATGAACAGCGATTAGTAGAATTGAAAGCAGAGTATCGGAATATTTTGGATAGGCTTGATAAACTGGAGCAGGAAGGAACTATTGGAGCATTTGACAAGCGTACAATCATAGAACTTTCCAGTAATGTGATTAAGGAAATTGCACAAAAGTATGAGAATGTGCAGAAAGGTGTAGGTGATATTATGGGTGGAGCATTGATTGAAACAGAAGCAAGGACAATTTTGAATAGAGGAAAAGATGAAGGCCGGAACGAGAATAAGAAGGAAACAGCACTTAGGATGTTGCGGGATGGAGTATTACCGATAGAGAAAATTGCGGAGTATTCAGGGCTTGATGTTGCAGAGATAGAACAACTTGAAGGGCTTCGTACAGTATAAAGTAATAAAATGAAATTAGCAGCAAGTTGACATTACAGTGATAAATCAGGAAAGTAACTGACTTTATGTTATTTTCCTGATTTTATTATTTGAAAAGAGGGTTGATATGGAACAGGCATATTTGACGGAGATTAATATACGACAAGTCAGACATTTGCAAAATATAAAAATAGAATTATCTCAAAATGAGAAGAAATATTAAGAAAATGCTGAGTAGGGAAAGCAATTTTGCTGGATTTAAAAGACTTGACATTAATTTACCATTAATTTTCCTCCCACTTGACACTAATTTACCATAACCCCAACGAAGTTATGCGGCTTCCGGGGATTTTGCGTGGGAAAAAGTGAAAAAAGTTTGTGACATTAACTTGACATAAGAGGGGTATGGGGCGTTGTGTGTGGAAAATAGTCTGCCGGGGTAGTTTTCTAATTGTACAAAAAGTTTATACTCTATTTTAAGTTGGAGAAAGTAATTGCATATATGATTTTCGTCAATTGCTGACTTCTTCTGTGTCTATAATATTTAGGATAAAGTGAATAAAAGTAAAGAAATTTTCATAGTGTACAAAATTATTACGATATGTATAATATAAAATGTAGGAATCTTCTAAGAGAGGTATTCATTGTAATAAGCAAGCAAAAAATAATTAGAATACCAGACATCATAAGATAAAGAATTGAAGGTGGGGAATTGTATGGTTCATTCTGAGAAACTAGAAGAAACGGCACTTTGGCATATTTATCAGGGGAAAATATCTACAAATGAAAAACGAAGTAGCTGGGTAAAAGCGGTATATGAGGCGGCGGCAAAATATATGTTGGATGTTCGGCAGACATTTCAAAATTATACTTTGCATGATGCAACACATATACTGAATGTGCTGGATGCGATGAGTGGATTATTGGGAGATCAGATTGAACGATTAACTGTTGGGGAAATAGAATTATTGATTTTGTCTGCTTGCCTGCATGATTTAGGTATGGTTTATACCGAAGCGGAAAAGCAGCAATGTTATCAGGATGAAGTGGCGTGTAGAAAGTTTTTAAGAGAATACTGTCCGGAATTGTTGGGATGCCCGGCGTCAGAATGGTCGGAGGATATTCGTAAATGGTATCTTCGTACATTACATCCTTTTCGTTTGCATGAAGTATTACAAAATGAAGCATGGAAAGAACTGTTTGATAACTGTCCTTTGGAGGTGGTATCAAAGCATTATATTATAGCAGTTTGTCAGGCACATGGTGAGAATCCGACAGAACTTTTGAATAAAAGGGATTTGAATTATTTGGCGGCGAATGATGTGGAACCGTTATTTTGTTCGCTTTTACTTCGACTGGGTGATTTATTGGATTTCGATGATACGCGGGCACCCAGAATATTATATAGTTATGTGGTTTGTAATGAGAAGAGTTGTACTGAGTGGGACAAACATCGGGCGTCAGCAGGCTTTCGTTACCCGGTGTCACCTTCTGTGGACGACCTGCCTTATAAGGCAAGATGTACGAACCCGGGAGTGGAACATGCGGTCAGAGATTTTCTGGATTGGATTGACGAAGAACTGGGGAATTGTATTAAATTGCAAAAATATTGTAGGACAGGGTGGCAGCAGGAATTTCCTTTCCCAAGAGCAGTGCGAAGAGATGAAATAGAGTCAGAGGGTTACATGAGTGGTGATTTCTGCCTGACAATGGATCAGACACAGATTTTGCAGCTTCTGACGGGAGAAAACTTATATGATAATACAGATGTTTTTATAAGGGAATTATTACAGAATGCAATTGATGCAACTTTGCTTCGAGGGGAGATGGAGTCTGATTTTATTCCGGAGGAGTCACGAATTGATTTATGGGAGTGGAATGATAAGGAAGGAAATATCTGGTTTCGTATAGACGATCAGGGGACAGGAATGACTTTAGGCATGTTGCAACGTTATTTTCTAAAAGTGGGCAATTCCTATTATAATTCACGGGAACTGGAACGAGATTTGCGGGATCATGGTTATTTTAAGAACTATAATGGAATCAGTCGATTTGGCATAGGTTTTTTATCCAGTTTTCTCTGTGGGGAATATGCTGAGGTTTCTACTCTTTATTTTGATGCTGATAAAAACCGCAGGGAAGAAGCGATGGGCGAGTCATATCAGACGATACATTATGGTCTGCGTTTGCAGGTGACCGGACTGAGTGGATATTATACTTTGAAAAATCAGGCGAAGCATCATCAAACGGACGGAGATTTACCAGTACCGAGCGAGTTCAGTGTAGATGTGCTAAGTAATATGGAAAGAGAAGGCTACCGTGCCATACCAGGAACATCTATTGTAATTCGTCTGGTACCGGGAAAATTGGGAGCATTGAAACTAAGGGAGGCAATAGAAAAGTATTTATGTGGTGCCAGGGTACCGGTATATTATAATAGTGAACGGATTGGACGAACTAATGAGGAAATGATGGCGGAGGCGCATAAAGCAGAGGGCGAGAAAATCTACGAAATGTCTCCAAAAATGAAAGAACAGTTTGATCGCAATTTTCCGGCTGTCTGTGGGCAATATCCCCAAATAGCGGTTTCAGTCATTCCATTGGATACGGAAGAAAATCAGATTTTGCCAGAACTTTCAGGGGTACTGGTGAAGTACGACTTACGTTTTGATCAGATACCACAGTGGAAGGTGAAAGATCAAACCTATATATTACATGGAAGGATTGGTATTAGAGAGAAGGCGGTAAAAATAGAGTTTATTAGTAGAAATAAAAGTGCCGTTAATATGTTCAGTGAATGGGAAGATTTGAAGGAGAAATATGATTTAGAAAAGGTGGTGGCTCTGGAGGCGGAATTTACAAAACATACTGTCTGCCCCAAGGCAGAAGATATCGTAGAGATATGGAAACCATTCTCTGACCAGATGGATTTATATGAAGCGTGGAGAATTTATCATGATAGCCAGCAAGAGACTCGGGCGATTATTTCAATTGCAGAAATTGGATGTCCTGATATCGTGCAGGTATGCTCAGAATATGGAAGAATTATATGTGTGTATCAAGGGCTTGTAGTTGATGATCTGGCTGGATATCATTCTCCAGATGGAAACAATGTTGCGGTGTTTCTAATGGAAGGTGCATGGAAACCTATGGTGGACATTAGTCGTTCCAGAGTATCTGGCTTACCACTGATTACTTTATTGGCAATTAATGGAATTCTAAATAAGCATCAGATGTTAGGTGAATTAGGGATAACTTGGGGATGTTTAGAGGGGTGGAGAAACTGTACTTTAAAAGAATGGAAGAAAATAAAAGACTCTCAGTTTGATAGATGGCTGAGAAAGAATCAGGAGTATCTTTTTATAGAGGCTATGGGGAAGTTACAGAAATCTTGTGAGGATTCTAGGATTGATGATTTTTCTTTATATGGTTATAATGATTATGCAGTTTTATATAAGTATTTGATGGTTTGGTTTCAGGAGAAATACCGATTGATCATTAATTATGAGGCTGGTCAGGTTATTTCCTTTTGCGAAAAAGAAGGGAATGAGATTGATGAAACTTTAGATTTATTTCCGCCAATGATGTTTTGTGTGGCTGCAAATGACCAGAGTCGTCAGTATATTTGCAGTGCAGATTATTTCACGCGAAGAGGTATTACGGCTGACCACCCATTTATAGTGTGGTTGCTGAATAATGCAACACAGCTCACCCGATATTACCAAAGACAATTTCAACAGATTGTGAATTGCCTTTGTCAAGACTGTGCAACAGATATAGTGGAGGAATGTAATCGTATCCGTGAGCAATTAATTGCCTTTCCAGAGCATCATGGCGTGGACGTGAGCTCTTTTCCGCAATTATGTTTGGACGATTTTTGGTCAATGGAAGATGACTGAAAAACGAGTATATTTTAGTGCATAATAAAAAAGGAAATGCAAATGAATTATTGATGGTTTTATTTTACCATATGGGAGGCACTATTTTGGAATTAATAAGCTTTGATAATTTTAAACAAAATCAAAGAATGTATGGCGGTACGGCTGGAAGAAAAATGGGAATTACATATGAAGGCAAAGACTATCTTTTAAAATTTCCAGGCAATTTAAAAGAACAGAAGATGAAAAATATCAATTTGAGTTATTCGAATAGCCCTGTTTGTGAATATATTGGTTCAAAGATATACAAAATAGTTGGCTTGCCTGTTCACAATACAATTTTAGGAATCAGAAATAACAAAATTGTAGTTGCCTGCGAAGATTTTTTACAAGATGGAGATAAACTCTATGAGTTTGATAAAATAAAAGTTACTTTTGAACCACATTTTTTAGATTCGAATGGGAATGAGACAAATGGTGTAGGCGTAGACTTATATGAAATTATGATGACGATACAGGAACATCCGTTTTTGCAAGATGTTCCAGGGGTAAAAAAACATTTTTGGGATATGTTCATTATAGATGCACTGCTTGGCAATACAGATCGTAATAACAGTAATTGGGGAATTATTTTAAGAAAGGACGGTTCGAAGGATATTGCGCCGGTTTATGATAATGGCAATTGTTTAAATAGCAAGTGGGATGATGAAAAGATGCAAATTGTAATGAATGATGCTGATAAAATGGAAGCAGAGGCGTATAAAGCCCGCAGGTGTATATTTGAATTACATGGGAAACGGGTAAATCCATATCATATAATTGAAAGCAGGGAATATCCGGAATGTTTAGAGGCTGTTTATAGATTGACACCCCAAATAGGTAATAACATGAATAAGATACAAACAATGATAAAAGAGGTACCAATATTGTCAGAAATACAGAAGAGATTCTTTACATCAATTATTGAATACAGGTATGAAAAAGTACTGTTAGAATGTATAAAAAATGATTGTGCACATTAGATTATAGGAAACCGTAAAGGGAGAGGTGATAAAATAATGTATGTGGATGAACAAATAATTTTAAGAGACAATTTGCCGGATGGATTGCAACGCGATTTTATGGAATTACAGGAATATTATAATACAGGTGACTGGTTTATGTTTGATACTGCTTTTGAAGCGATAGAAGCCAGTGTTAAGGCTTATTATCTGGCAGGAAAAATCAGCAGAGAAGACTTGAACAGTATTTTTGAAAAATACGGTATTGCATAATATTGGAAAGGCTTTTTTCAGATAAATGCATGGTTGTAAAGTGGTCGAATTCGACCACTTTTCCATTAAGTTTAGATATTACTTAAAGCTACAGCATACATTCTGGATTATATAATCAGATTGACGAATACAAAGAGGAGAAAGAGGAGAGTTTGACATGGGCATGCCTTTAAACTTTCAGTTATCTGATGAACAACAGTTATTTATAGAAAAAGCGTTGCAGGGAAAAAATATTCTCGTAGATGCCTGTATTGGCAGTGGCAAGACCACAGCGATTCAAAGTCTGTGTAATGAATTGCCAAGTAAGAAAAAAGTATTGTATTTGACATACAATAAGCTGCTGAAATTAGATGCAAAGTCTAAAATAAAGAAGAAAAATGTTATGGTAACAAATTATCATGGATTTGCATATACGATTTTAATGAGAAGTGGCATTTCCGTAGGAATTTCGGATCTTATACAAACATTTATCCAGAAAAAACCGCCTATGGGAAAATACGATGTTTTGATTATTGATGAGTATCAGGATATTGAGCAAGAACTGGCGGAGCTGCTACAGATGGTAAAAGACCGTAATCCCAATATGCAGATAATTGCAGTTGGCGATATGGAACAGAAAATATATGATAAAACGACATTAAATGTTGAATCATTTATGAAATTTTTTTTGGAAGAACATCTTAGATTGAAATTTACACAATGTTTCCGATTGTCTGATGATTTGGCAGCAATACTTGGGAGCGTGTGGAAAAAAGAAATAAAAGGCGTAAATAATTGCTGTAAAGTTGAGGAAATGGCGAGAGAAGATATTGTACCGTTTTTGGCAGAACAGATTCCAGCGGACATCCTGTGTTTAGGCGCAAGAACAGGAATGATGTCTGACACATTAAATACTTTAGAAGAAAGGCATCCGGATAAGTTTAATAAGAACACAGTGTATGCAACGATATCAGATAATGATTCGATGGGAAAGGCGGAGCCAAGAGAAGATTCCGCTATATTTACAACTTATGACAGCAGTAAAGGTTTGGAAAGAAAAATCTGCGTTGTTTTTGATTTTACGGAAAGTTATTGGAATACAAGGATATCAAAACCACAGCAGTCGTATATTATTCTGAGAAATATTTTTTGTGTTGCAGCCAGCAGAGGAAAAAATCATATCATTTTTGTGAAACCAGAGGAAGCTATGCTGTCTGAAAAGACACTTTCAACTCCCATACCGACCAATGAGAAATTTAATGATCTGGATATAAGTGAAATGTTTGATTTCAAATATAAAGAAGATGTGGAAAGATGTTTTTCATTGTTAAAAATAAGCAAGCAGAAACAAACAGATCATTTAATAATAAATATAAAAAGTACGGATGGCTTAATAGATTTATCGCCCTGTATTGGAATATACCAAGAAGCGGTTTATTTTGACAATTATCAAATAGACGCGGCAATAGAACTAAAATTTTTACTGAATCCTGATTTGTTTGGGTTGCGTGGATTATATGAGAGAGAGGTAAAAGATACTTCTTTGGATCATAAAATATTATTTTTAGTTTCACTTGAAACAAAACAAAAGAGATACAGGACACAGGTGATAACTCCGTTTGTGAATGAAGAACAGAGTACATTGATCATAGAACGGTTAAAGACGCATTTGAATAAGGACGAGGATGCACAGGTTGAGTGCCAGATTGACTTTACAGATCAGGAAAATGGAGAAGTAAAGTTTTCAGCCAGGGGATTTGCTGATGTAGTTAAAGACAATATCGTTTATGAATTAAAGTTTGTATCGGAATTAACACATGAACATTTCCTGCAATGTGCCTGCTATATGGTTGCAATGAATTTACATAAGGGGATTTTATGGAATACGAGAGACAATACATCTTATGAAATAGAGATACCAGAGCGAAAAGCTTTTTTGAATGCAGTAGCAAAGACTGTTACAAAAGGAGTGATTGAAAATTATTATGATCCGGCTGGAAAGCCAAAAAGAAATGCGATGGATAAATTTGCAGTAATCGATACAGAGACAAACTGGAATGATGAGGTAATGTCAATAGGCATAGTAGTTGCCGAGGCAGAGACTAAGAAAGAAATTGATGCAGTATATTACATAATTGATCCGGAATATAGAGTGGGCGGAATGTATTCGAACGAATTGTGATTTGATGATGAGGTTTGTGTTACAAGCAGGAAACAGGCTTTAAAAGAGATGAAAGAATGGCTGAATACTTATGGGATAAAGAAGCTTTTTGCTTACAACGCGTGTTTTGATAAGAAACATTTACCAGAATTTTCAAGATATGAATGGTATGATATTATGCGTTTGGCTGCATATCGCCAATATAACAGGGCTATACCGGATTCTGCCGACTGTTATAAAACCGGAAGATTGAAGCGGGGATATGAGATCAGAGAATATGATATTGCGATTATATCAGACAAATGAGTGGTAACTAATAGGTAATACTAAAGCGCATGATAGGTATATTGTTTTGGCTGGTAATAAATGGTAAAATTTTTATAAGCATATATTTGCTTTCACCCATAATGACTTAAACAAAAGAGTTAGTGCATAAGAAAGAAGGAAACCTATGTTTCAATTTGATGCTAATTTAATTCAGATAGAATTAGGAACTAAGGCTGTGCAGGTTTTGTCAACAAAAGATAGGAGGGGACTTTGGGATAAGCTGACAGGACAGGAATCGCCTGGATGGGCGGATGACTTGATTCATGCAACGGAACAACTGAGGAATAAATTAGAGGCAGAAGGAATCCCCGTTCCGATGGTTTTGCTTTTGCCAGCGTCAGAACTTCCACCCGATATGTTCCGTATTACAATGGGAGTTGCCGTTGATAATTATAATGTTTATAAAGATAATTATCTGACGGCATTGGAAAGGAAAATTCGCGCCTATCATGTTCCGGGTTTGAACCAAAAAGAAGTCGGAAGCCTGCTAAATAAGTCCATATTTTATATGTTACAGAAAAAGTTTCAGGAGGCAATGGAAACGTCCATGCGGGTCTATTATTTAGGATCTTTAGTGGATTATTCGGCAGCAAGAGTAGTTTCATTGATTAATATGACAGGAATTTGCCTGATAAACAAAAAATGGGGAGAGGCGTATACAACTGCCAGACAGGCTCAGCTGTTGGTAGAGAAGGAGGGTTTCTACGATCCATATTTAAAATTTTGTGCCCATAAGGCGATTGCAAATGTTCTGGCGTTGAATAATAACTATGAAGGCAGTGCACAGCTTTTTTACCAGGCTTTTTTGGATATTGAGCTTTTGGGTGAGAATAGATATATCATAGATGCGTTGTATAATGAAGCGTCAGTTTTGCTGGCGATGGGTTCTTATAAGGAATGTGCCAATATCTTAGATAAGATTGTTTTCTATATCAAAAATAGTAATGAATATGATAAAGAAATTTTGCTTAAGCTTTACGATATGCGTGCTTTTATAGGAGATTTCACAGTGGAACAGCTAAAGGCAAAATTAGATGACTTAAAGAAGGATTATGACGAGTTGTCGAGAAGCTTTTTGTTTAAGGTGCAGGATGCGGTGCTTACCATTGTTTCTAAGTGTGGTCCATACCTGATTACTACATTTGCCGGAGCGATTGTTGGTGGAGATAAGTATGTTACTGTAAATCAAAGTACTGTAAGCGGGAAAAATGTTATTGGTTTGGAGATGAATATAAATTGATTAAGATTGAGCAAAGTAGCAAAAGCGGAATAAATGCAATTGGGACGCACATACAAGTCAATTTGGACAAATATGAAAAATCGCAAAAGACTGATTTGATTGAAGCGAAAAAACCTTTATTAGACAATAAAAAAATTTTTATTGTGCATGGACATGATGAAGTGCTAAGGTACAAGCTAAAGGATTATTTACAGAACATCTTGGGGTATCCCGAACCGATTATTTTGTCTGAAATTGCCAGCAGTGGAAGAACGATCATTGAAAGCTTTGAAGAGGAGACGGAACATGCAGGGCTTGTATTTGCTTTACTGACGCCTGACGATTTTATGAATGATGCCAGCATGCGGGCACGCCAGAATGTTATTTTTGAGTTGGGCTATTTTATTGGAAAGCTTGGAAGAAAAAGTGGGCGGGTGATCGTCCTGGTAAAGGGGAATGTGGATATTCCCTCCGATTTGAGCGGCATTCTTTATATTCACATTGATAAGGGGATAGAAGAAGCGGGAGAAAAAATTCGGAAGGCGATAAAAGCTGCCATAGGAGGACAACCATAGTATAACAATGGATATACGAACCTCAGGAACATGATATGATCTCATCTTTGACAGTATAAATGCGGGGAACGCTGTGATCAGGCGTAAGCCCCGCATTTTAATTTATGGGTCGGATAGACCCTGTTGAGTGCATTGGAGTTTCGGGGCAGAGAAACGGAAATGTACTCAACGTTAAACCACCCGCTATGCGGGCAATGTCGTCAACTTAAGCATATTTTCTTCAAAAAAGCAGTGTGGCAACTGGTGATTAAGTTCATTTTTATAATTAACTGCATCCCAAGTAGGACTGTCGATTTTAAACAGTCCAATATCTCTCCGGTCATGATTCCTCCACTATCCGGCATAGCATCTCGCTGCATATGGATGCGGATGAACGTAAAAGGTCTTGTTGCGGGAAGCGGGGTATGTGAACAGATCATCTTCCTGTTCTGATATGGCTTTTCGGAAGGTCTTTGGCAGGCGCATAAGGAACAGGATGCCTTTGGAGTTCAGGTAACGGAACATGTCCTCAGAAGGGTATCCCAGATGAGAAACTGTCTAAAAACCGGGAATAGTTTATGGGGATAGATTTATAAACAGCCTGGAGTACAAAATAGATCAGGTTAGAAAAAGAGAATTTTCCTGAACGTGTAAAAGCATTGCCGTTGCGGTGCCTTATCAGGAAATCCTCTGATGTGATAAGACTGTTGGAAAATTGCAAAATGGATATCAAAAGTTTTGTATTCATAAAAAGTACCTCGCATTAAACATGTAATCAAAGCGAGGCAACAATTTTTGACTGATTTGTCAAGTGTTTTCGGACATCTTTTTGATATATTTTAAGTTGACGACATTGCCCGTTTTACGGGTTGGGGCGACTGAAAGTCACTTGAAACTCATTTATCATCAATTGGCTATATGGCATGAAAATTTGGCGGTTGACCTTGGCGGTGATTTACAGTAAAATATAAAGCATTCAATAGTATGGATATGGCGGAAGCAATCGGAGGGATAAAAGGAAAGATTTTTTCTCCGATTTTTGCTGTCCGAAGAATGGGGAAGCACAATCAATGGAAAAAAAATTAACAATTTACGACATTGCGGAGTTATCCGGTGTCGCAAAAAGTACAGTTTCCCGTTATTTGAATGGGGGAAGTGTCCGGGAGGAAACCGGGCGGAAGATAAAGAAAGTCATAGACGCATATCATTATGAACCGAATGTATTTGCCAGGCTCAGTGCAAAAAGCAGTCGGATCATAGGTCTGATTGTTCCGGGCTTTGATTCTGTTACGACACCAGGGCTGGTTGAGGCAATTGTCGCATACTTAAAAAAGCATGATTATACGCCCTTGATTATGCATACGGGAAATGACTTGGATGAGGAAATCAGAAGCATTGAACGGCTAAAGAATATCAATGCGGACGGAATTATGGTTTTGGCATCCAGCGTTACAGAAAAACACGAAGCAACCGTGGAAAAAGCAGACATACCGATTCTGTTTTTAGGGCAGAGATACAGGAAGGGAAATTCCGTGATTAATGATGATTATCATGCAGGATTAGAGATTGGGCGTTATCTTGGAAAAAAGGGAGCGTCCCGGGTGGCGGGCATCTGGGTCAGTGAACAGGATCCGGCAGTAGGAAAAGAACGGAAGCACGGAGTGATTGACGGACTTAAGGAATTTGGGGTCCAAAATATGGAGGTTATAGAGGCAGGCTTCTTTTACCAGGATGCAGTGAAGGCAGCAAGGGAATTGTTTGACCGCCGGATATGGCCGGATACGGTGGTATGTGCTACGGATCGGATTGCAGGAGGTGTGTATAAGGTACTGTACCAAAAAGGGATACGGATTCCGGACGAGGTTTCGGTCACTGGCTTTGGCGATTATGAAACCAGCGAACTTCTTAGACCGCCCCTTACCACGGTTCGTCTGGATTTGGAGAACTGGGGGGAAATCAGTGCAGAAATGATGCTGCAGATGGTGCAAAAAAAACCGGTAAGCAAGTTACTGGTCAATTCGTATGCCTTGATAGAACGGGAAAGCGTAGCAGACAGAACATAAGGGAATTTGGGGAGCCCCTGCTGCTGAAAAAATTGTGAATATTGCATAAAATTAATACCCTAATTTTGGAACCGGTTCTAAAATTAAATTATTTTACTAAAAGATATTGACGAAAATTTTATTAATTATATAATATTTTTATAAAGGAACCGGTTCCAAAATGAGAAGGAGGAAAAAGATGAGTAAAAGAGAGGAATACCTTGAGATTTCAAAGGAAATCACAAAGCTGGTAGGTGGCATGGACAATATTCAGGGGACGGCGCATTGTGCTACCCGCTTACGTATTGTATTGCAGGATGACAGCAAGGCGGACTTGAAAAAGCTGGAAGATGTCAGCAAAGTTAAGGGAGCTTTTATCGCAGGAAATCAACTTCAGTTGATTTTCGGAGCAGGGCTTGTAAATGATGTATATGAAGTATTTGCAGAATACACACATACGCAGAATATGTCTTTGGGTGATTTAAAAGAGCAGAGTGCGAAGAAGCAGAATCCGGTTCAGGCAGTGGTCAAGGCATTGTCGGATGTGTTTATTGGAATTATGCCGGCAATTTTGGCAGCAGCCCTTCTCATGGGACTTACAGGAGTGTTGGGAAATCTGGAAATTGTTAAAAACAATGAAACTTTGTATGCCCTAAACAAGCTGACAAGTCTGGCATCCACCGGAATTTTTGCGATTCTGCCTATAGCAGTGTGTTATTCCGCTGTCAAACGGTTTGGAGGAAATCCAGTGCTTGGCATGGTAATGGGCGCTATTATGCTGGATAGTTCCCTGGCAAATGCGTACTCAGTAGGCGCTGGTACGGTAGAACCGGAGGTACTTCATTTGTTTGGGCTGAATGTAGCTTTGGTGGGATTCCAGGGCGGGATCATTATTGCTTTGATGATGGGATTTGTCGTGGCAAAGCTGGATTTGTTTTTTAATAAAAAAGTTCCGGACGCCATAAAACTTCTGCTGGCACCGATGCTGACAGTTTTTCTTTCTACGGTGCTGCTGTTTACTTGCGTGGGACCGATGGGCAGGATTCTTTCAAACGGTATTACAGGAGGACTGGTATGGGCTACGGAACATTTAGGTGTATTTGGCTATGCGTTGTTCGGAGGGCTTCAGCAGATCATTGTGATTACCGGTCTGCACCATATTATCGGCGCAGTAGAAGCGCAGCTGATTGCGACTACGGGACTTAATTTTATCAACCCTTTGATGTCGGTTGCGCTGATGGGGCAGGGGGGCGCTGTGCTTGCATATCTGGCACTGAACTGGAAAAATGTAAAGGCAAGGGAACTTTGTATCCCAAGCTTCTGCTCTACGCTGTTTGGGATCAGCGAGCCGGCAATTTTTGGTGTGAACTTAAGATACCGCTATCCGCTGGCAGGCGGATGTATTGGTGGCGCTGTGGGCGGCATATATGTATATTTTGCAAATTTAACGTCTTTAGGGTTTGGCACAACGGCTCTTCCTGGGATTGCAATTGTGAATCCGGAGAATAACGGGTATGTAAATTATGTGATTGCTCATATACTTGCGCTGGCCGGCGGCTTTATTTGTGCAGCGTTTCTGGGCAAGATTATGGGGAAAAAGGAAGAGCCTGCAGAAGAACTTCAGCCGGAAATACAGCCGGATGCGCAGCAGCAGTTTACGGGAACGATTGAACTAATGGCTCCTGCCAATGGAAGAGTGCGCCCGGTGGCTTTTATTTATCCCGGGGGTCATGCTTTGGGGTTGGAGTTGGAGGACGGTTCCGCAGTATTGCTTCATTGTGGAGTAGATACGGTGAATCTGAGAGGAAAAGGCTTTACTGTACTGGTAAAGGAAGGGCAGAGGGTGGCAGCGGGTGAACTTTTGCTGCGTTTTGATAAGCAGTTGATAGAAAAAGAAGGATATTCCACGGAGCTATTGATGATTATTTCAGAGGTGGCGGAAGGGCGAAGCTTAAAGATTGTAGATTTGGACGGTATGGCAGACCATGCGGTTGTGGCTGTACTATTATAGAAAAGGGAACGGATATAAAATGGACAGAGAATGGTATGACAAAAATTATCCGAAATACAAGGATATGCGAATGCAGGCAAGGGCAGACGACAACCGCCTCAGGTATCATTTGATGCCTCCTGCCGGGTGGATAAATGACCCAAACGGATTGTGCCAGTTTCAAGGGGTGTATCATATATATTTTCAGTATACGCCGTTTTTGGCCGGCTGGGGAACGAAGATATGGGGGCATTATACTACCAGAGACTGGGTGCATTTCCGGGAAGAGGAACCTTTTCTCTTCCCGGACTGCGTATGGGATCGGGACGGGGTTTATAGCGGTTCTGCGTTTGTAAAGGATGATCAGGTGCATTATTTTTATACAGGAAATGTGAAGCTGACTGACGGGAATTATGATTATATCATGGAGGGGCGTGAGCAGAATACAATTCATGTAATAAGCGCCGATGGGATGAGTGCAGGAGAAAAAGAACTTGTCTTAAGCCACAGTGATTATCCGCAGGATATGACAAGGCATGTACGAGATCCAAAGGTCTTTGCCCAAGGGGACAGTTATTATATGTTGCTGGGGGCGAGAGATAACGAAGATAAGGGATGTGCACTGCTGTTTCGTTCGAAAGACCTGGAGCATTGGACTTATGTTCAACGGATGGATGCACAGAAGGATTTTGGATATATGTGGGAATGTCCGGATTTGTTTACAGTTGCAGGGCACCCCTTTTTGTTGGTCTGCCCTCAGGGAATGCCTGAAAAGGAACATTGCTATCAGAATATATACCAATGCGGCTATTTTACAGCGGAGCAGGATGTACGGAAGGGGAGATTTGAACTGGGTGAATTTCAGGAACTGGATAAAGGGTTTGATTTTTATGCGGCGCAGACCTTTGAGGATGAGCGTGGTAGAAGGATTTTGCTGGCGTGGATGGGAATGCCGGATGCGGATTATGATAATAAGGTGACAGCAGACCAGGGCTGGATTCATGCGCTGGCTATGCCAAGAGTCCTTACTGTCAGGGCTGGAAAGCTGTTGCAAAACCCTTTGGAGGAAATGGCACAGCTTCGAAAAAATCAGAGGCATACTACACTGAGGGCATTTGGACGCCAGAAGACAAAAGATTGTTGTTTTGAACTGCGCCTTAAGTTCTGTGGACAGGCAGAGGCTATGTCGCTCTGGCTACGGGAGGACGTAAAGCTGGTTTATAAGAGCGGGACGCTTATCCTCTGCCTGGGGAAAAGCGGCTGCAAAAGAAAGAGGAGAACGACCTTGCTGGAAAGTCTCAAAAGCCTCGCCGTGTTTTCGGATACCTCGTCCATAGAAATATTTGTCAATGGCGGGGAAGTGACGATGTCCACGCGGGTCTACAGTGAAAGTCTGGTACAGGATGTGTGGTTTGAAGATACGAATGCGGATGCGGATGTGGAATGGTATGATTTGGATGGTATTATGGTACAGTGGAAAGACTGACAGGTCTGCACATTTGTTGCGTAGGCTGTGAGAAGATGATATAATGTCGGAGGTTTGGCATGTACTTGTCAAAGGGAGATATGCATTGCAGGGAGGAAGAGAACATGCAGTGGAATTTTTACTTATCCGGTATTTTATATGGGAGATTTTATGAAGAAGAACAGGAAGTTTCCGTTTCCAGGCGGGATGTCATGTCAGGGCGCTGGCTTCCCAAGGAGCCGATGGGCGAGGAAGCGGACGAATATTTTGCGCAGCTTTGTAAAAGAAGCCTGGGGGAATTTTTCTGTCATAAAAAAGAATATGAAAAGATGATAGAAAAGGGGGCAGAGCATGAAGTGACTGCCTCAGGCGAGGAATTTACAAGGCGCAGGACAGAAGCCTATATTCAGAGAAACTGCAAGGCGGCAAAGGATTTATTCTATGAGGACGGTAAAATCTATGCGCTGTTGATGAGTGCAAGAGACTATACGGCTGTGCTTGTGCGGGAAGGCTGTGAGGAAAAAACCATTCTTTCCAAATGGAAAGAATGGTATCCGGAAGAGACGTCAAACGTAAATTTTATCGGGACGTTTTTTGTAGATACAAGGGATGGTGAAAAGCTTGCGGCAGACGTGTATTTACCCGAAAAGGAAGGCGAAGACGCCGGGAAAAAGCTTCCAACCGTGCTTGTGAGAACGCCTTACGGAAAGAAAAAAGGCGTGGAAATCTATTATCGTTTTGTGCAGAGGGGCTATGCACTGGTTGTTCAGGATACGAGAGGGCGTGAGGAGAGTACCGGAAAATGGCAGCCCAATTATTATGAAGTGGAAGATGGGGACGATACGTTAAACTGGATTGCGAGGCAGGATTGGAGTGACGGGCAGGTGTCCATGACCGGAGGCTCCTATCTCGGCTATGTGCAGTGGGCAGCAGCAGCCAGTGGAAATCCGCATCTGAAGGCGATGCTGAGCAATGTGTGTGCGGGAAGCGCCTTTGTGGATCTGCCAAGAAGAGGGGGATGTTTTACCTCCGGAATGCTTGCCTGGGCCTTTGCCATGTCTGAGAAGAAGTTCGATCCGGACAGGATGGTAAGGGAAGACTGGAATGCAGTGCTGGATATACGCCCGCTGGAGGAGATTCCGAGGAAAGCCCTGGGAAGGGAAATTCCCTTCCTGACGGAATGGCTTAAGCATAAGGATATGGATGAAATGTGGAGGTGCACGAATTGGAAAGAGCGCTATGCGGGCGGACCTGTTCCAGCGCTGATCCTGTCGGGGTGGTTTGATGATAATGGAATGGGAACCACAGAGGCGCTTGATCTGGTAAGGGACTGGCAGGAGGGAACCTGGAAAACAATTCTTGGCCCGTGGAAGCATGGCGGAAATGCGGAATATGATCTGCACGGAATCTATATGGGGGAGGACGCCCTGCGTTATGATGTGGATTTGCAGAGTATGATGTGGCTGGATCATTTCCTGAAAGGGGCAGATAACGGTATTGAGAAGACACCTAAAGTAGAATATTATACCTTGGGCGAGAATAAATGGAAGACCGCAGATTCCTGGCCGCCGGAGAACGGAAAAGTAATGCGGATTGATCTGAAAGGGGAAAGAGACAGTTATATCTATGATCCGGACAATCCGGCTGTACATATCATTGATATGTCTGAGAATGAGATTGAAGTACCGGAGGATTACACGCAGGAAGAAAAAAGAGAGGATTTCCTTTTATTTTCCTCGGAGCCTTTTAAGGAACCTGTTACCGTGACCGGGGATGTTGTTGCACATTTATTTGTATCCTGCGACTGCCCGGATACGGATCTTGTGCTGCGTATGACGGATGTGGACGAGAACGGAAAGTCTGTCAAACTTGCCGATGGAGTTATGGATATCAAATACAGGAACGGGTTTGAGACACCCCAGTACATGGAGCCCGGAAAAGTGTATGAGGTAACGATCAGGACAACCAAAATATCTAATATGTTTCTTCCGGGACACAGGATGCGTTTTACGGTTACATCCAGTGCGAAGAATTTTATTTTTCCTAACAGCAATACAAAGGACGGTTTCAACAGTAAAAGGAAGCAGAAAGCCACTGTCACAATCCATCAGGATGGGGCATATCAGTCTTATGTGGAGGTTGTTTTTGAAGGAATTATATTGAAAAAATGGTAACAGTTCAGCCCTCAATATTCATAAAAGTGTCTGCTTCGCATCCGTCGCCACTGGCGTGACTCATCTTTTATTTCATAATGAGGCGCTTGACAAATCTTAAATTTTCTCCATATAATAAAACATATTTTAAAATAATTTTAATAAAGTTTAAAAAGGAGAAAAAATGGCATTTACAAGTATGGTAAAGGATTTGAATGCACGTCAGGTGATAGAGTGTATGCGGGATGGTCATGTGTATACAAAGCAGGAACTGGCATATAAAACACGATTAAGTTTTCCAACGGTAGGAAAGTTGATAGACAGATTGGCGGAAGATGAGAAAATAGTATCATTGGGAACAGACGAAAACAGTCAGGGAGGAAGAAAAGCCGAACTGTACAGGGTAAATGAAGATTTTGCTCATATACTTCTTCTTTTTGTGCAGGAGCAAAAGGTATTTTATAGGGTAAGCGATGCATTGGAAAAACAAATTGATCGTGGAGAGGGGATGCGCAGGGAAGGGCAGTCTATTGTAGAACAAATGAAGGATATTGCAACACAATGTCTGGAGCAGGATAAAAAAATACAAAGTATGGTAGTTGGTATTCCCGGTGCGGTTTATCAGGGGCAAATTAAATTGATTGATAGCTATGAGGAATTAAAAGGGAGATATTTGGAAAAGGAACTTGCGGATCGCACAGGTCTTTCAGTGAGAATTAGCAATAATATGAGTGCATTGGCATGTGGAGCTGCAAAAAGAATGTGCCGGCAAAAGGAAAATCTTGTATGCATTCATTTGGCATCTACAGGACCAGGGTGTGGAGCAGTAGTAAATGGAAAACCGGTAACCGGATATAAGGGTTTTAGCGGAGAAGTTGGGTTTATGCCTCTTTTTGGGGAAGAAACATTACAGGATGTGGCATTGAATCATTTTGATAAAGTTGAGCCCGGCGAATATCTGGGAAAGTTAATTTCCTGCATTTGTGCGCTTATAAATCCGGAAAGCGTAACACTTTATTTAGAGCATGACTGGGAAAATATTGAGAGAAAAACGTATCATTGGTGCAGGAAATTTTTGCCTGAGGAGATGATTCCCAGACTCATCTTTTCTGATAGTTATCAGGAGGATTATTTTTATGGACTGACAGTGTTGGGAACAGATTTGCTGTTTACAGATTTAATATAAATATGAGAAAATTATGAAAAATAGAAATATGACATATGGAAATCCGGCGGTTTTAATTCTGTCTTTTTCAATTCCTTTAATGCTGGGAAATATTTTTCAGCAGTTATATATTCTGGTTGATACGCTGATTGTGGGAAAGATGACAGGTATTAACGGACTGGCGGCAATTGGAGCGGTTGAATGGACCATTTTTCTGGTTACAGGAGGAATTCAGGGAATTACACATGGATTTTCAATTAACATGGCACAAAGTTTTGGAGACAATAAGGTTGAAGAGCTGACAGATTATATTGTCTGTTCCCTAAAACTATCTGCAGTATTTTCAATCCTTCTTTTGGCATTGGGACAGTTATTGGCTGCTCCGGTATTGGAAATAATGCATGTGCCGGCGGAAATTAATGCAATGGCAAAATTATATTTGCGTGTCATTTATCTGGGGATACCAATTACATTTTTCTTTCATTTATTTTCTGCAATTTTACGGGCGATTGGAAATAGTCAGATTCCTTTGACTGCAATGGTTATTTCATCAATTACGAATGTTTTTCTGGATATTGTGGCTGTAGTGATTTTGAAAACCGGTGTTGGCGGAGCAGCGCTTGCCACAGTGTTTTCACAGTTGGTGGCCACAGTGTTTTGTTTCATTTATTTACGAAAAAATATTCCTGATATTTTTAAAAGGAACAGGAATAGATATATGAATGGGAAAATGTTTTTTAAACAATTAGCAATTGCTTTGCCAATGGGGGTGCAAAATATAATAACCGCAGTTGGAGGTGTGATTGTTCAAAGTGTTGTTAATTCTTTCGGCGTCGCATTTATTGCAGGGTATACGGCAGCTAATAAGTTGTATGGATTATTGGAAATTCCGGCTTCTTCCTATGGATATACGTTATCTACATATGCAGGACAAAATATGGGAAGAAAAGAAATACGCCGGGTAAATGAAGGTTTAATCACTGGCTGCATTATTGGCGTGATTACGGCTGCACTGATGTCTTTTATTATGTTATGTGGAGGCAGAAATATATTAACCTGTTTTTTGCCTGAAAATACAGCGCTTACAGAAAGTGCAATTGAAATCGGCGGGAATTTCCTGAAAATATTATCTATTTTTTTCTGGCTGCTATATGTTCTTTATATCTTAAGAGGATGTGTGCAGGGGATGGGAAATTCCGTTGTTCCCATGTTATCAAGTATATTTCAATTAGTAATGCGTGTTTTTTGTGCAATATATTTGTCAAATCTTACTGGAAGAACAGCAGTATTTTGGGGAGAAATTGCTGCATGGACAGGGGCTTTTGTATTCCTGTTATTGTTTTATTTGCATGAGTACAAAAAGTTAATCAAACAGAGTATCGGTAAAGGGATGCCTGCTGCAGCAGGCAGGAGAGGACTGCTATGAAAAAAGCCATAAAAAACGTAATATTTACCCTGTTACTTTTAACCTTAAGCACTTCCACCGGGCTGCTTGCATATTTGCATTTCTTTGCACCAGATGAAATGGAACTTTCAGGAGAATGGACTGCAGAGCTGGATATGACGCAGCAGGCTGCTGTTACAGCGCTTGACTGGCTGCAGGATATGGAAGCTGTTTCCATCTCGCTGGAAGATATGAGTTCCTATATGCAGAATTTGACGATACAGGTCAACTTAACCCTGGAAGAAACTGATAACGGGGGAGGAACTTTTCACTGTAATATTATACCGGAAAGCTATGAGGCCTGCAGACAGGCGGCTTATGAGGCGTTTGCCGCAGCGTTTCAGGATCTTTTGGCAAAGAGGCTTCGTATGGCGGGCTATATGGGCAGCACAGACAGGGAGACTGTGGAAGCTCTTGTAAATGAAACTTTTGGAATGTCCACAGTTTTTTACTTGATGTCTTATGCTCCGGCGCTGCTGCCTTCTTTGGAAGAGCTGCAGGCCGGCTATGAGGGCAGCGGTACCTTTGAAGCGGCAGAGAACATTTTGACCAGACGGTTTGATGCCGGCGGCTATGTCGATACAAAGATGGAATATTATATTCGGGAAGGTTCCAGTCTGATTTTGACCGAAGAAACCGGCGCTGCTTCCACAGGTCTTTTTAAAGAAGATTATCCGATCATATATACTTTAAAACAATCCCAAAATTGAGAGAGAAATATTGTCTGGATTTTTCAGATACTTTTTGCAATTAATTTGAAAGGAGCACGGCTCATTACATGAAAACAATTTTACGGAAAATTGGTTCCCTGATATTGTCCATAATATTATCCATAATCCTGATAAGTTCCATTCTGCCAATCAGGGCAAAGGCAGGCTTTGAGATTCCGGGAACCTGTCAGGTACAGGTAGATTCCAACGCGCCATCCACTGTAAAAACTCTGGATTATGGCTACGACTATAACACATATCTTTCTCTGCGGGATATGGCCATGCTTCTTAAAAGTACGGATAAATCTTTTTCTCTGGAAATTACGGGTAATTCCATTTCCATGAATTCGGGAAATGCCTATACGCCTTCAGGCGTGGAAAATATCCCCTGGGAAGATGACGAAAATCCGAATCTTTCTCTGCGACGGAATGAATTCAAGGTAAATGAGGAAATGGTATTTTATTATACAATGATTATGAAACTGCCTTCCGGAGACTACGATTGTTTTATGATGGCGGTAGACCTGGCTATGATTCTGGATGTGAATATAACTGTTTCCGATGCAGGTTCCATGCAGGTTCATACCCGGGAGCCCTTTCACATTTCCCCTGTTTTACTGGAGCAGGCCGGCTATTTTGGTGGAGTCAACAGTGTGCTGGTAGGAGATGCTGCTACGGGGGAAGTTTATTATCAGTATCAGTCCGATATATCCTACCCTGTCGCCAGCACTTCCAAACTTATGACCTGCCTTTTAACTATGGAGGCTATTTCATCAGGACAGATTACCCCTGACGAATTAGTCACTGTTTCGGAGGCGGTTCATGCCTTATCTGTCTCAGGCGATGGAGTGGTTCCTTTAGAGGCCGGCGGACAGATTACAGTGCAGGAGCTTTTGCTGGGCGCCCTTCTGCCATCCAGTAATGAATGCGCGCTGTGTCTGGCAGAAGCAATTGCCGGTTCAGAGGAAGCTTTTGTGGAAATGATGAACCAGAAGGCACAGAAGCTGGGACTTTCCCAGACAGTTTTTTTCAACAGCAACGGTCTGCCCTTTTACACGGAAGATTTGATACCTTCAAAGAGACAGAACAGCATGAGTGCGGAAGATATGTTCCGGATGGTGTCCCATCTTTTAAAGGTTTATCCCCAGGTTACGGACATCACTTCTCTGGAAAGCGCCATTTTGGAATCCATTGATTTTGAAGTGCGCAATACCAATCCGCTTCTGTATAACATGCCAGAGGTAACCGGCCTGAAAACAGGAACGACCAATAAAGCCGGCGCCTGTCTGGTCACATCCCTGACTGCAGGCGAGGGAAGTATGGAGCATGATTTGGTGGTTATTGTTCTTGGCAGTGAGGATTCCATAGAGAGGGGACGGGTTTCAGGGCTGCTTGCAAGATATGCTTTAAATACTTTTTATGAAGATGGAGAAAAAACGGAATCCGGGGCGATTAAAACTTACGGGGACATCCCCATACACGCCGAGGCGGCAGCAGAGCAGATTATCCGGACTGCAAGAGGGCGTTAACAAAAACAGGAAAATGTATGGCTGAACAAAAGGAGGCAGGGAGGATTGCTATGTATCGTATAGGAATTTGCGATGATGGGGAAAATGTTTGTACTTCCATTGAGAATATGCTTTTGCAATGTGCGGCGGAGTTGGATATCCGGATAGATACAAATGTATGGTATACGGGAGAGGGGCTTAAAGACTATCTGGTGATGGGAAATCAGTTGGATCTTCTTTTTTTGGATATAGAGTTATTTAAAATGACAGGAATAGAAGTGGGGAATTATATAAGGAACCAGTTGGATGATATGGGGATGCAGATCATATACATATCTGGAAAAGCCTCTTATGCGCAGCAATTGTTTAAAACACAGCCCCTTGATTTCCTTGTCAAGCCGATTACGCTTAGCCAGATAAGAGACGCATTTAAAATGGCGCTTAAGGTAATGAAAAGGAAAAATGAAAAATTTGAATTTCAGCAGGGGAAAGATTACTATTATGTTCCCATAGGCGAGATTGTTTATTTTGGCAGTAAAGGGAGAAAGGTAAAAATAGTAACCCCAAAAGCAAGTTTTGAATTTTATGGCAAGTTAAAAGAGGTGGAAAAGAGTCTGCCGGGAGATTTTATTGTTATACATAAATCCTATATTGTAAATAAAGCGTATATTTTCAGGTATACCTATGAAATGGTGGAATTGATGAATGGCACTATTTTAACGATCAGCCCGGCAAATCGTAAACAAGTAAGAGAAAGAATTTTGAGGGAAGAATAGAAATGATTGATTTTACGATTTGTGCATTGACAAATTTGTTTCGGATAGTTTTAATTGACAGATTTGTATCAATTTTTTCAGGAAAAGATGGAGGTAAGAAAAAAGGAAAGCTGGTTGTTTGTGGTTGTTTTTTTATTGTAAATACTGCCTTATACTGGAAATTTCATATTGCATGGATCAATATTTTCAGTAATCTGATAGGAATAAGCGCGATAGTATGCTTATATACAAAATCAATTAAAACAATTTTATTTGTAACCAGTACGGTTTATTTGATAAATTGCGGATGTGATGTGGCGGTATTTTCATTATTTACCGATTATCAGGATGGAAAAACATATGATCAGGTTTATGCGGTTATAGTACTGTTTTTGATATTGATCTGTGAGCTTCTTACAGAGAAAATTATTACTATTCGAAAAAATTCAAAAGACGCTCAAAATTTTCCACTGATACTTGTGCCTTTATGCAGCATCGCAGTTATCTGGTTCTTAATCTATTCGGGTGCCTGTGAAGGCAGAGAAACTGCCATTGTGAGTATAGGACTGTTAGTAATCAATTTTCTTATGCTGTATTTATATAATTTGTTACTTCGTTCCATTTTGCATAAATATGAAACCGAGATGCTTAAGCAGAAAGTGCAGGTGTATGCAAACCAGCTTGATGTGATTCGGCAGAGTGAGGAAAAAATAAAAGTCCTGCGTCATGATATGAAGCATCATATGAACGAATTAAAGCTTTTGGCAAATAGATACGGTATAGTGGAAATACAGGAATATATAAACCATATGGAAGCCTATATCCAAAATCCCAATGAAATAGTTTCTTCCGGAAATATGGAAATAGACAGCGTATTGAATTATATGCTGCGAAAGGCCAGGGAAGAGCTGGAGACGGTCATTGTAAAGGTGATGCTGCCGGAAAAAGTAAAGCATACTTTTGAGATCAATGTTTTAATTGGAAATCTGTTGGAAAATGCGATTGAAGCAGCCAGAAAAACGGATAAAAAGTATCTGAATGTTAATATAGCGTTAAAAAGAGGGGTTCTGAAGATCAGAGTTGAAAACAGTTTTTTGCCGACAGAGCTTGTGAAAGAGAAACAGGCGGGGATGGAGAATTTCTTAACCACTAAAGAGGCAAAGCAACAGCATGGCATCGGACTGAAAAGCGTGAGAAAAATCGTGGAAGCATATAATGGAACTATGGAAGCAGCGCCACAGAATGACATATTTTGTGTGAATCTGATCCTGTATATGGCAAAAGTAGAAAATGAAATTTAGGTTTTTGCAAAGCATGGATTCTATTTTTGACAAAAATAGATATAAATTATGACAGGAACCGGCACAATACACTTTTTTGTGATAGAGTTTATCCAAAATGAAAGGAAAAGAGGAGTTTTGGATGGAAAAAGGAAAAAGGGTTAAGTGCCTGAAACACAATGCTCACAACAGTTTACGATATATTGTCTGCTGTCTGATAATGTGCATACCGGTGTTTTTGACAGCATGCAGCAGGGACGGTGCAGTGAATGAAGACAAAATATCAAATGAAAACAATGTTTCTCAAATTACACAAAAACGGGAGTGGGTATATATACCTGAAGTGATCACAGTGGGAGATGAACGCGCAGATTATGGGAACATGCAGCTGGTAAATGACACCTTCTGTTATGTATTGCAGGGGGAAGATGCAAATACCGGCGCAAAAAGCATCTGCAGGTATTCGCTGGCAGACCGGGAACTTATAAGCGTTCCCATTCACTGGCCGGAAGGAGGAGCAAACTGGGATGTGGGAGTCAGGTTTTTTGACCAGGATTATAACTTGTACTTGACCGCAAATGTCTATTCGCAGGATTACAGTTCAATGAATCGGTTTTTGTGCAAGTTTGATCCGGAAGGCAGATGTCTGTTTTCTAAAGATATTACGGAACAGGCCGGAAGGGAAGCTTCTCTTGAGAGGATGACGATAGACAGACAGGGCAGGCTTTATATTTTTGATAATGACGGAGAGATACTGCTTTATGTTGGCGATGGAAGTTATCATGGCTCGGCCAGTTACAGTCCGCCGGAAAGTCTTTCTTCTGTTCGGGTAAAGGGAGTATGTGAAGGAGCGGATGGCAGATATTATGTCTGTATCAGTAAAGAGAATGGGGAGATTACAGGAGAAAATGCAAAAGAGGCGGATGGCGGGAATGTACGCTGTACTCTGCTGGAACTTGACTTTGAAAGCGCATGTCTGACAGAGGTTGTCGAAGATTTTCCCGAAATTAATGGTTTCTGTGCGGGTAAACAGTATGATTTTTTGTTATATGATAGCAAAGGCGTTTATGGATATGATTTTGCCACACAAAAAAGCAATTCAGGTGTAGTTGGTGAGGAGCTGCTTGTCTGGATGGACAGTGATATCAACGGATATTGTGTTACAAACCTGTATTCATTGGAGGATGGAAAGCTGTGTGCCACGGTGGAGGACTGGACAAATGAGGACAGAGCAATTGTGATACTGGAAAGAATAAAGGCAGACCAGGCGCCACAGCGGGAAAATCTGGTGCTTGCAACCGTGGAAGGGGAAAGCAATCTGACAGCAATGGCTGTAAAGTTTAACAGAAGCAGCAGCCAGTATCATCTTACTGTGAAAAGCTATAGTTCCCTGACAGATTTATATAATGCTGTACTGACAAAGGAGCCTTTGGATCTAATAGATTTATCCGGCGTTCAGGTGCAGAGATTGGCTTCCCAGGGGTTTCTTGAAGATTTATCTCCCTATGTGGAGCAGTCGAAAGAGTTTGGAAGGGCTGATTTTGTAGACGGAATATTGGATATTTATACCTTTGGCGATACATTGGCGGCTATTCCGGCGGCTTTTACACTTCAAACTGTAGTGGGGAGCAGGGCGCAGATGGAAAATGAAGCGGGGCTGACGCTGGAGGAGCTGCTTACAACTGCCGACAGTCATCCGGGAGTCCAGGCTTTTGACGGGATAACAAAGGAAGAGATGATGGGGTATATCATGATGTTTAATGAGGATACCTTTATCGACTGGGAAACCGGCGCCTGTTATTTTGACTCGGAAAGCTTTAAGGCGGTACTCAGGTATATAAATCAAATTCCGGATATTTCAGAAAGCGGGGAGGAGATATCTCTGTCTGCCAAAATCAAAAACGGGGAAGTGTTGTTTGCCATAGCGGAAATGAACAGCCTGAGAGCATTTCAGGAATTTGAGGGAATGTTTGGAGAGGATGCAGTTTGTGTTGGTTTTCCTACTATAGATGGAAGGGGCGGCCACATTCTGCTTACTGGGGATGCTTATGCAATTGCAGCTATGTCGGAGCATAAAGAGGGAGCCTTTAAATTTATTGAGGGATTTTTGACGCAGGATAAAAGCGAATCTTACTATAGTGGCGGCAACTTTTTTGCTGCCAGCTTTCCCACCCTGAAAAAAACGCTGAATGAGAAAGTAGAAAATGCCATAGAGGCAGACAGCCAGTATGAGAGCAGCGTGTTCCCGGAAGTAATCTACAGCGACGGATCGACCTTTCAGTATCATGCTTTAACATGGGATGAAGTCAATGTTATGCTGAATCTGGTGCCTGATGCAAAACCCTGCTTTGATGCGGAAGGTGATGAAATCATTAAAATTATCAGTGAAGAAGCTTTGGGTTATTATAGTGGACAAAAAGAAATAGATGATGTGGTAAAAGTCATACAAAACCGTGTTCAGCTTTATGTAAATGAAAATTATTAACGCTTTTCAGTTGATTAAAAAGCCAGGGGAAACTCTGGCTTTTGCTTATGGATATGAAAAATTTCACAACATAACTGGAAGCTATGGAAGTTTTTGGTAAATAAAAGTATAATAGCACCATGCTTGATTATTCGGATTGCGATAAAACTGGAAATAAACAAAGGTATGGAATTAAAGGAGACATCATGCAATATACATGGAACGATATTGAGCAGCATATTGCTGCCTGCACTCACTGTCCGCTCAGCCGGACCAGAAACCGCCCCGTTATGGGGCGTGGAAGCCATCAGGCCGACATTATGCTGATTGCCGAGGCGCCTGGAGCGCAGGAGGATCAGCAGGGAATTCCTTTTGTGGGAAATTCAGGGGAAATATTGGACAAGTTTCTGCGGGACTGCGGGCTTGGCAGAGAGGAAATATATATTACCAATATTATAAAGTGTCATCCTCCGGGCAATCGGGATCCGAAGGAGGAGGAAAAAGAAGCATGTTTTCCTTATTTAAAGTACGAAACATTCTTGTTAAAACCAAAGATAATTGTCTGTCTCGGGCGTGTTGCCGCACAGCGTATTATTTCACCGGACTTTAAAATTACCAGACAGCATGGCACCTGGACATACCGGAAAAACTGTGCGCTGACTGCCACCTATCATCCATCAGCCATTTTACGGGATCCTTCCAAATATGAGGACGCAAAAGAGGATTTTTATAAAATCATGCAAAAACGTTCTGAATTAAATTTATAAAAATCAGGTATTTTTTGCCAAAAGGGATTTTACATTTCTGACGAGTATGTTACAATTTTTAAAGGGAAATCGCATACAGATGAGGCGGGAAACGGTTTGCTTTTTGTCAAATCATGCCAAAGAAAATGCGATATTATGGAGAAATAGAGGGAAAGAAGGAGAGAAACAAAAATGAGCCAGGCAAAAGAGGGAAAGGTTAAAACCAGAACTGCAAGGCGTAAGGGGATAGGGATCACGGTAAAGTTAGTGGCAGCTATTGTTGTAAGCGTTGTCATTGCCGTATCCGCACTGCTGGCAGTGGTATATGACAGGATGTCCCAGACGCTGTTGGAAAAGAGTGAGGAGATACTGCATACCACTACGGACAAGACACTTCAGGAGACGAAAGCATGGATGAACAGAACACTTACCATGCTGGAAACCCAGAGGGATACCATAGAGTATGAGGATATGAGAATTTCTGAAATGGTGGAATACATAAAACATACGGCAGGACAGAATGAGGCTTATCCGGCAGGATTGTATGTGGCATTGACGGATGGTTCACTCTATCATGCATCCTTTGTACCGGGGCCGGATTTTAATGCTCTGGTAAAAAGCTGGTATCTGGATGGATTAGAGTCTGAGGATTTTATTTTAGGAGATGTATATTTTGATGAGGACAGCCAGTCCTATGTGGTAGGTGCATCTGGTGTACTCAAGGATAAAAATGGCGGAGTGCGCGGCGTTGCAGCGGCAGATGTGTATCTGGATTCTATTTCCGATATTGTCAGCAACATTCAAATAGAGGAAGATGGCGGCATATTTTTGGTTGACACCCGTACAGACACAATCATAGGACACAGGGATGAGACTGTAGTGGGGAAAACGCTGAGTGAATCTGACGGCATGTACGCCTATGCGGAAGAACAGATACAGGCCGGAAAGATGGGACTTAGTCTGTATGAAGGCACTTATATTGAAATCGCTCAGGTGCCGGGAAGCAACTGGATAGCAGTTGCCTATGTGGATAAAGCGGAGGTGCTGGCGGAACTTTATGATTTAACCCGTACCATGACCACAGTGTCTGCTGTAGCAGTGCTGGTGCTGATGCTTCTGGTGATTATTCAGACAAGGCGGATTATAGGAAGGCCGGTTAAGGAATTGAGCCGGGTAGCAACGCAAATTGCAGAAGGTGAATTGAATCAGACGATTCGTTACAGATCAAGGGATGAACTGGGAGTTTTGGCGGATAACTTTAATCAGGTTACCATAAGATTGCGGGATTATGTGAAATATATTGATGAGGTTTCAAATACTTTATTGGAAATTGCAAAGGGAAATCTGGCATTTGAACTTAAAAATGATTACGCGGGAGAGTTTGCAAAAATTAAAAGTTCTTTGGAAGCAATTGCAGATGAACTCAATGTTGTCATGGGACAGATGAGTGCATCTTCAAGGGATGTTGCTGCCGGTGCAGCACAGGTTTCCACCAGTGCGGTGAGCCTGTCTCAGGGCTCCACGGAACAGGCTTCGGAGGTGGAAGCACTGGCAGGACATATTGGAAGGGTGTCTGACAGTGTACAGAAGGTTGCTCAGGGAGCTCAGAAAGCTAGCAGCATTTCCAAAGAAGTTGGAAAAGGACTTTTGGAAAGCAACACAAAGATGCAGAATATGACAGATGTGATGCAGAGGATAAGCGAAAAGTCCAATGCCATCCATAAGATTGTAAAGACAATTGACGACATTGCATTTCAGACCAATATTCTTGCACTGAATGCGGCAGTGGAAGCTGCACGGGCAGGTGAGGCAGGAAAAGGTTTTGCAGTGGTGGCGGAAGAGGTTCGGACTTTGGCAGGAAGATCTGCCAATGCGGCAAAGGAAACGACGGAGCTTCTTGGAGAAACCATAAGCTCTATGGAAGAAGGAGTAATTGCTGCGGACGATACCGCCAAATCCATGCTGTCGGCAGCAGAAATGGCAGAAGAAATGGATAAGCTGATAGGCGGTATTGCAGATTACACGAAAGAACAGGCTGTTACAGCAGAGGAAATCAGCCACGGAATTGATCAGATTTCCATTGTGGTTCAAAGCAATGTGGATACAGCGGAATCCAGTGCTGCCGCCAGTGAAGAACTGGCAGGCCAGGCAGCGGCATTAAGAGAACTGGTATCCAAGTTCCGTTTGAAGGACCAGAGATAAAAGCCGGATAGAGCTGAACTGTTACATCATATTATATTTTGATAGAAAGGGCTGTGCTTCACAGCTCTTTTTTCATACAATTTTTAGGAATGTCTTAAGAAAATTTTTAGATTGTGCAGAGAAATTTGTAAAGATTTTTCTTTTATACTCAAAGCTGTTATAAATAAGATTTTGAGGTGGAAAAGGAGAGTTGGCATACAAATGGATATTTCAATTGAAATTCAGGGATTAACAAAATATTATGGGAAAAAGAAAGCATTATCGGAGGTCAGTCTTTCAATTCCCCAGGGAATGTTTGGGCTTTTGGGGCCAAATGGTGCGGGCAAGACCACATTAATGAAAGTGCTTACCACTTTGCTGGAAAAAACAGACGGAAAAGTGACAATCTGCGGAGTACCCATAGAAAACAGCAGACAGATACGGAAAATGACCGGATATCTCCCACAGGATTTTTCCATGTATGGGAATATGAATGTCTATGAAGCCCTTGATTATCTGGCGGTACTTTCAGGAATGAGCAGATCTGAGCGGAAGAGGAAGGTGCCTGAAATGCTGGAAAAGGTCAATCTTCTGGAAAAACAGAAAATCAGAGTAAGATCTATGTCGGGAGGCATGAAAAGAAGGCTTGGAATTGCACAGGCAATCATACATGATCCCAGAATAATTATTGTGGATGAGCCTACAGCAGGGCTTGATCCGGAGGAAAGAGTCCGTTTCCGTAATCTGTTATGTGAAATTGCAAAAGACAGGATTGTTTTGCTTTCCACCCATATTGTTGGAGATATTGAAGCAACCTGTGAAAATATTGCTGTGCTGAATCAGGGAAAGATTTGTTTTGATGGACAGGTATCAGATCTGCTTTCTCTGGTGGAAGGAAAAGTATATTCCGCAGAAATTGAAACATCAGATCTGGAAAAAATAAAACAAAAATATATGGTGACAGGAATTCTTGTAACGGGAAACACTGCAAACATAAAAATAATAGCGGATGAGAATCCTTTTACCCGGGCAAAACAGGTGCGGCCGGATGTGGAGGATGCCTATATGTATCTGATGCATAAGGGGTAGTGTGAAAAATCACACTGGTGTGCTGATTTTTCACACGCAAATTGGAGATTTGCGTCGCCCTGTCGCGTAAACGCTCCGGAATGGAGAGTAAAATAGAAAAAGTTTTGAAAAGAAAGCAGGAGATGGTTATGTTTGGAACATTGTTTTTGAAGGAATGCAGGCAGGTTTTAAAAAGTCTGGTATATTACATTTTTCTTGTGGCTTTTGTTTTTTCTGTTAACAGTCAAATGAGCGGTGAAAGCTGGAAATCTCTTAAGGAGCCTCAGCCGGGGGAGGTTTATTATGGGCGGACGATTACCAGGGACGAAACCCTGATTATGGAAGGAACGCTGGCAAATTTAATGCAGGACGTATACCGCGGTTCATTTGCAACCTATCCTCTTGGTTTTTACAAGAAAGTTGCGCTTACAGAGGCGGAAAGAAAAAAGGTGGAGGAGATATTGGAGCGTTGTACGGGAAAAAGCTATGAAATGCTGGAAAGCGAAAGGAACCGTTATTTTGAAATCATAGAGCAGCAAAGCACCCTTGAAGAGGTTATTGCAGCAGAGACGGATTATAAGGTGCCTGTAAGAGAAGGCCTTACTTATGAGGAATTTGGAATTGCTATGGAAGAAATCTGCAATCTTGTGGGGAAAGGTTCTTCTTATGAAAAATCAAAGTATGAAAACAGTATTTATGTTCCCATGACTTATGAAGGGGCAAAGGAAGAATTTGCCGCTCTGTGCACCAAAGATTTGATTACGAGAGGATATATGCGGCTTTTCTGTGATTATGCGGGGATATTTCTTTCTATTTTGCCAATTTTTGTGGGAGTATCCGGAGCTCTTCGTGATAAAAGAGCAAAGGTGCAGCAGGTTATTTTTTCAAAACCTGCACCAGGCATGGTGATTATTGGAAGTCGTTATCTTGCCAATCTGTTTATGATCAGTATTCCGGTGTTTGTAATGGCATTTTTGTTACAGCATCCCTGCTATAAAATGGCACGGAGCATGGGACTGCAGGCCGATTTTTTTGCATTTCTAAAAGTGCCCTGCCTTTGGCTTTTGCCGGAAATTATGATTGTGCTTGCCCTTTCTTTTTTCATTACGGAATTTACGGACAGTATTCTGGCGGTGTTTGTACAGACTGCATGGGGGATTGGCAGCCTTTTTGGAGCAGACGTGCTGGTGGGAAATTTTGGATTGAGTCTGGTTGCAAGGTGGAATACCTTTGGACAAAGTATGCTTTATGCTTCTCTGGAAAAAGAACTGCTGTGGAACAGAGGGTATTATTGTCTGCTGGCAGTAGTCTGTATCCTGTTGACAGTAATTGTATATGAGAGAAAACGTCAGAAAGGAGGCGCCTATGGAAAAGTATGTAAAACTGGCTGTTAGTTTCGTAAAAAGACAATACTACCTGCATCTTTTGCTGCTCTTTTTATTTGTGGTATTTTCAGGCGGATTTGTAAGCTTTAAAGGTTTGGAGACAGAGCAGGCGGCAAAGGTGATGGAAATGTATGTGGCATTTACGGGAATTCTTTTATTCACGCCGCTTTTTATGCCAGAACAGGATAAGGAAATTTGGGACCTTGAAAGAAGCAGGGAAATGCCAATGTGGAAGGTTTACTTTCTGCGTTTTTTTCTGGCCTTTGTGGTTTTTCTTTTTGTCATAACTCTGTTTTTTAATTTTATGATAAAAGGCGGGAGTGAGTTTGACTTATTTATCCTTTTTAGAGGTACATGCTGTGAAATTCTCTTTTTGGGCAGTATAGGATTTTTTGCTTCGGCGGTGACCAATCAGGTGGTAATTGGGTATATGTCTGCAGTGATTTATTATGCACTGAATATGGGAGGCGGAAAGTATTTGGGGAAATTTGCCCTGTTTCAGATGATGCAGGGAGAATATGGAACGTGGATGTACTGGCTTGCAGGATCAGTTGTATTGTTTGTTTCAGGAATTATTGTTCGGGAGAGAATGGCTGTGGGAAGTTTCAGAGCGGCAGGATTTAGGCCGCTCTGAAAAATAAAAAGGCAAAAACTAATTAATGCGGAATTGGCCGATCAGTTGATTTAACGTTCTTGCCTGATCAGACAGTTCATTGGAAATGGATGCACTTTGTTCAGCGGCGCTGGAACTTTCCTGTATCACTTTTGAAACCTCTTTGATCCTGTTTTCCACTGCAACAATCATTTCTGACTGCTGAACGCTGGCAAGTGCAATTTCATCCATAAGTACCTTAATAGACTGGATGCATTCGTTAATAACCTGCATTGCGTTAATAGCAAGATTTGTGGACTCCGTGCCTGTTTTTACATCCTGAATCGAACGATTAATTAATATGCTGGTGCTGTTTGCTGCTTCAGCGGATTTACCGGCCAGGCTTCTGACTTCGTCAGACACAACAGAAAAGCCTTTTCCAGCGGCACCGGCCCGGGCAGCTTCAACAGCAGCGTTCAGTGAAAGAATACTTGTCTGCAGGGCAATATCCTCTATGGTTTTTATAATGCTGCCGATTTTGGCTGAGGACTGGTCAATGTTTCTCGTGGCAGTAATCAACTGTTCCATTTTGGTATCGGCTTCTGCGGCATAGTTGGCGGCTTTATCGACCAGATCGCTGGCATTACTGCAGCGGACGGTGCTGTTTTGGAGCTGCGCGGTAATATCTGTGATATTGGATACAAGTCCATTGACAGAAAGCTCCTGCTGCATTGTTCCCTTGGAGAGGATCTGGGCTCCTGCAGATACCTGATTAGCACTGTTGTCCACCTGATTGGCAATATCGGCAATGTCGCGCATAACATTTGTAAGCTGTGTGCGGATGCTTTTCAGGCTTTTTGCAAGAATTCTGAAATCACCAATATAGTAGGATTCATTTTTTACCACGTCTACGGCAATATTGCCCTGTGCCATTTCACCTAAAATCCGGCCGATATCCTCAATGGTTTTTCTAAGACAATTGCAGAGATGATGGATGGTCTGTGCAATCATTCCAATCTCATCCTTTCTGCCATAAAATGTTTCCAGTTCCTGATCAGCGGAAAGTTCCAAATTGCCAAGACGACGGATGGATTTTTCCATAATCATAAGTTCTCTGCCTTCCCGATACAGGATTAAAAGCGTAACGAGTATAATGACTGTGGCTACAGCAGCACAGAAAATACCTACAGTGGTGCGCACTGCATCAACATTTCCATAGACTTCTTCCACATTGTCACGAACCATAAAAACCCAGTTCCTGTCTTTTAAATATTTATAAACTACCAGTTGATCCACGCCATTTTCATCCTGATAGGAATAGATTCCTGCCTGTGTGTTTCCATCTGTTCTGATCTGCCGGATAATTTCCTGATAGCCTTTGTCGGTGGTTTCGGTATTCAGCAGAGATTCGTCCTGATGATACAGATACATGCCGGTATCAACGTTTAAAAATACATATTCGCTGTTAGGCAGACCTTCAATGTTTAAATCCAGAAGAACATCCATTAACCGGCTGGCATATACGCCTGCACCCACATAGCCGATACATTTTTGATGGTCAAAAAGCGGATAATACATTGAAAGAATCATGCTTCCGGTACCTGGAGATTTCATGATTCCCAGATTGGTCAGCTCAGGCTGCGCTAAAATTGTATTGCGGAATTCAGTTAAGGATTCTCCGGTCCGGGTGGTAATCCCGATTGCACTCTGGCTGGTATGCGTCAGAATGTATGTATCCGGAGTTCCTATATACAGTCCTTCAAAAATACCTTTGACTGCGGCAAAGTCTTCTGTATATTTTTGACCTGCCCGGAGTAGAGCAGGATTATCGGGATCTTTAAGGAGATTCTGGACTTCACTTCCCAGTGCAAAGGCAGTCATGTATTCTTCTGCGGAGGTTACATAGTCATTTATAATGGAAGCCCTGGATTCCACAGCATCGATCATCTGATTGGTAATATTATTTTCAACCATAGAAGCAACGCGGTTTGATACGATAATCCACAGCAAAAGCATGCCTGCAAATGTAATTATTGTAGTGATAATACTGATACGTGTAGCAAGTTTTCGATTAGATAAAAATTTCATTAAGATATCCCCCTGTAATAAAAAGAATAAATTTTGATTAAAAAGAATTTTTATTTATGCAATCCAAATTTTAACATGTGCTGTTTTGTTTTTCAAGTATGCTGTTTTCTTTCAGAAGGAATAATTAGACTGTAGGATAGAATTATTTCAGGATATTCACTGGTAAAGGGATAAATCAAGCATTTTTTGTGAAATAAGACTAATGAAAAATCAAGTAT
>VSNT01000002.1 GCA_009774465.1 Lachnospiraceae bacterium | reverse complement strand
CGGTCAGGACGGGGGCAGCGGTGCCGGAAATGGAGCCGGAACTGGCAGCAGCAATGCGCCTCATGATTATGTCAGTGTACCCAATGCCATTGCAGACAGCGAAAATCTTACGGGAAATGCGTCGAATCATGAGTCTTCTGAGTACTTCCGGGCGCAGAATGGACTGAGCTGGGAAGGGACACATACTTCTTATGATGCTGTAATCGGAAGCTATGAACAGAATGCCTACGAGGGGATTGCAGCAGGGCGTTATCCCAGCGGCATGGAAGAAATCATAAAGGAATACTTTGCCAGTTTTAATTGAAGTTAAAGATAAGCCATATTGCAGCGGCGGATAAAAAGCACATGTTTTTATGGATGCAGAAGGCTGAATTGTTATAGATAAGGGAGGAAAAGGAATATGGAAGCATTGGACAAAAGCAGGTTACAGGAACCGGTATATATGGCGCAGCGGATTGCTGCATGTGAAAAAGAAATACAAAAGGGAATCATCGGACAAAAGGGGATTATCAGGCAGGTGATGCTGGCCATGCTTACAGGGGGCAATGTACTTTTAGAGGGAATGCCGGGCTTGGGAAAGACAAGATTGGTCAGCACCATTGGCAGGGTGTTTGATTTATCCTTTAAAAGGATTCAGTTTACCCCGGACCTGATGCCCAGTGATGTAACCGGTACCAATATTATTATTAAGAATGAGCAGGGAAGTTCCTTTTCCTTTGAACGGGGGCCGATTTTTGCCAATCTGATTCTGGCGGATGAAATCAACCGTGCCACTCCCAAAACCCAGTCAGCGCTGTTAGAGGCAATGCAGGAGCATACAGTCACGGTGGGGAATGACAGTCATGCCCTGGAAGAGCCCTTTTTTGTACTGGCCACCCAGAATCCCATAGAAAATGAAGGGACGTATCCTTTGCCGGAAGCCCAGTTAGACCGTTTTATGTTTAAAATATTAGTCCGGTTTCCTTCCAAAGAGGAGCTAAAGGGGATTGTTGCACTTACGGAAGGCTGTGAAACGCCTGTCATTGAAAAGCAGATGGACGGAGAGGGGCTTTTGGCGGCAAGAACACTGGTAAGCCAGATTCCTATTGCAGATGCGGTGATGGATTATCTTTTGGAGATTGTGATGGAAACCCATGTGCCTAATCCCTATATCAGGGAAGGGGCCAGTCCCAGAGCAGCCCAGTCATTGATTCGGGCTGCCAGAGCAAAGGCATTTTTGGAGGGACGTTTTAACGTTTCTTTTCAGGATGTGAAAGAAGCTGCATACCCTGTGCTCAGGCACCGGATTATTGCCGGCTTCGACGCTGTCAGTAAAGGGATTACCGAGGATGATATTATAAAGAGTATTTTAGATGCAAAATCGGCATTGATTCAGAAAGTTTAAGCATATGGGAGTAAAAGAAAAAGATGATGTTGGATGCTGCATTTTTTGACAGACTGTCCCAGCTTAGGCTGGTCATGGGACATAGAACTTCCATGAACCTGACCGGAAATCGTAAGTCTATGCAGAAGGGTTCCTCTATGGAATTTTCGGATTTCAGGGAGTATATGCCGGGGGATGATATACGCCGGATTGACTGGAATGCGTATGGGCGTCTGGACAGGCTTTATGTGAAGGAGTACATGGAAGAAAAGGAGGCTGTTGTTTCTATTTTAGTGGACACCAGTGCTTCTATGGATTATGGGGTAAAGAAAAAGAGTGAGCTTGCCTGTATGCTGGCGGCGGCTTTTTCCTATATGGGACTGAATAATATGGACCGGGTGATTCTTTATGACATGAGAAACATGCAGTCGCCTTTTGTGGCAGGAGGCGGAAAAAAGGCTCTGCCAAGGCTGGCGGAGTGGTTAAAGCAGCGTTCTTTTGAGGGGACAGTGGATGTTGAAAAAGCGCTTGGTGCACTTTCCCTAAAAGCTCCGGGAGTGACCATTTTGATCAGTGATTTTCTGCAGGAAGCATTTTTGGATAAGGAGCAGGAAACATTGGAAAAACTGCTGCGCCTTCTGGATTATAGAAAACAGAAAACAGTATTTTTACATGTGCTGGCGGGTGAGGAGCTTTCCGTAGAACTGACGGGGACAAGGAATCTGATTGATATGGAGGACCAAAGCACCTTACGTCTTACATTGGATAGTGGGAGCATCCGGGTATATGAAAGAGCTCTGCAGGAATTTTTGGAGCGGATGCGGCGGGAATGCGCAAGGGCAGGGGCCTTTTATGAGATTTGCAGTACGAATAGGGACATTTATCAACTGATTTTTCAGGATTTAAGGATGCTATATGATATTTGAAAGTTTATGGCCGCTGTTTCTTCTGGCAGCGGTTCCAGTCATTATAATTTTATATCTGTTGAAACCAAAAGGCGAGGATTACCTGATATCTTCCAATCTTCTCTGGCAAAAGCTTTTAAAAAATCAGCAGTCAAAAACCTTTTTTGAAAAATTTGTACATAATCTTCTTATGTATCTGCAGATTTTGATTATTGCCCTGCTGGTAATTGCATTGATGTCGCCCTTTATTAAGGTGGATGGACAGGGCGGAGGCAGAAAAGTACTTCTTTTGGATACCAGTGGAAGTATGCAGCATAGAACTGTCTCTGGAAAAACCCGTCTGGAGGAGGCAGTAGAACAGGCCTGCGATTATGTGCGGGCAGCGGAAAATACACGGTTTTCTATTGTGACGCAGGATGCTTTGGGAGCAAAGCTTTTGGCAGTGGATATTTCAGATACGGACAATCTGCTGCGCACCCTTAAAAGTATTACATGCAGCGACAGTGGCGGAAACCTTGCCGTAGCCCAGGGAATTTTAGACACTCTTATGGGAGATGAGGAAGAAAATGCAGCGGATTTGATTGTTTATACAGATGGAGAAGGCGCATCAGGATTTGAAGAACTGCACAGTGGCGGGGAGAAGGAACTTTATGTAGCAGGAGAGGCTTCTTCCAATCTGGCCAATGAATATACCGTTTTCACCAGGCGGGAGGATGGAACTTACGATATCATGGTAAGCATTGCAAATTACAGTGAGCAGGAGGCTTCCTTTGATATCAGTTTGTATGAGGAAGGGGAAAAACTGATTGCATTGAAACAGATGCAGCTTGCTCCTTCGGAAAGCACATTCTGTCTTTTTGAACAGGTGGACTGGCAGGGGGATACTTTAAAATCATGCCTTGATGGAATTGTTTTTTCGGAAGGTGCAAATGATTCTCTGGCAAAGGACAATAGCTCGGGGGCGGTGAAGAGCCGGGAAAATCAGATAAACGGGCTGCTTGTGGGGGAAGGAAATACCTTTATTGAAAAGGCATATTCCGCCCTTACAGGAGAAACCATTGTCAAAGCAAAAACAGATGCCCCTGAGGATTATAATGTGGTAATCTATGATGCAGGGCAGATTCCCAGGAGGGAAGGAAGAAACCGGCTGATTTTTGGGGATGCAGGAAAAAAGACCATAGAAACACTGGAAAATGTTGTGCTTGATCTGACAGACTGTGACTTAACTGCAGGATTATCTGAATTTACCATAGGGGTAAATAAGGCTTATTGCTTTGCGCTTCCGGAAGGGGCGGAGAGCTTTTTGGAGTACAACGGGAAATGCGTAGGCTATTACAGGGAGTTGGATGAGGGAAAAGAGGTGGTAGTGGGATTTGATATACGGGAATCGGATTTTCCACTGCGGGCGGAATTCCCCGTGTTTCTGGCGAATGCCATGCGCTACCTTACAGATACTTCATATCTTGCGTCAAATGTGTATTATGCAGGGGAGGAGATTATTCTGCAGCCCTGGGCGGAAGCAGACATGCTTTCCTTTGACAGACAGCCTAAGGAAGCAGGGATATATAAGATAGGAAATGAAGAGCATCAGGAAGCCTATGTGGTGCGTTTTCAAACCAATACAGAATCAGATGGAAGAAAAACAGCCGACAGCATTGGCAGTGTGGAAGGGATAAAACTGCAGAAGGTGAAGCGGACGGTAAGGAACGTCTTTTTGGTACTGGCGCTGGTATTTTTAATTATAGAATGGATTCTTTATGTGTGTCAGATGCGTTATCGGGGAAAGTTTTATCTGATTGTGAGAGGCCTAGTATTTTTATGTGTGATTCTGGCGCTTTTTGGCATACAGGTACATTTGGGGAGCAGCCGGATGGCCACAATTTTTGTGGTGGATTTATCTGATAGTAATGAAGAGCACTTAAAAGAATCTGAAAAATATCTGCAGGAATCAATAGCAAAAATGCCTTCAGGCAATGCCTATGGCATTGTAACTTTTGGAAATAATGCACTGGTGGAGCAGTTTCTTACCGGAGAAGACTATTATGGAGGGCTGCTTACGCTGCCGGAAAAGACAGCAACTAATTTTGAGGAGGCCATATCCAAAGCCCTTACGCTGATACCCACAGACTGCAGCGGCAGGCTGGTGCTGCTTACAGATGGAAAGGAAACCAGAGGGGATATTTCTCATATGGGACAGGCTCTTTTGGCAAGTCAGGCGGAATTTTTGACCTTGCTCTATGAGGATGAGGAGGAGCCGGATGCTTATATTGACAATGTAACCCTTCCCTCTTATCTTCATCCCGGGGATAAGTATTCTGTTACGGTGCTGGTGGAAAGCAATTATGATACAGATGCGGTTATAGCTCTTTATAACGGAAGCACAAAGACAGCTTCAAACAGTGTGCATTTAAATGAAGGAAGCAATCGGTTTGTGTTCAGCGGGCAGGTGGATGCAGATGCAGGCAGCGGCGCTATGGAAAACTTAAGGGTACAGGTGCAGGCAAAGGGGGATACCTGTCCGGAGAATGATACTTTCAGCGCCTATTCGGTGGTAGAATCACCACCCAGAATCTTGCTTGTTTCCGGAAAGAAAACGAATGTTTCGGAATTTGCGGCTGTGCTGAATGCTGCCGGATGCGATTATAGTGTGGTATCCACATTGAATACGCCGGATAACATCAATGACATGTTATCTTATAAGTCTGTTATTCTGGCGGATGTTTATATGGATGATCTGCCTGTGGGTTTTCTGGAGAATCTGGAAACTTACGTGAAAGACTATGGATGCGGGTTGATTTGCTGTGGCGGTGAGGAAAGCTTTGCCCTGGGAGGATATCGTGACACAGTGCTTGAAACGGTACTTCCGGTGGACATGCAGCTTCGGAGTATCAATGAAACGCCTTCTATGGCTATGGTTATGGTCATTGACCGCTCGGGAAGTATGATTGATGAAATGGGGGAAACCGGCGCCACCAATCTGGATATTGCCATCAGATCTGCAATGGTGGCAGTGGATAATCTGAGGGATTCGGATTATGTGGGGATTTTGACTTTTGATACCCAGTACCACTGGCAGGTAGAGCTTAGAGAGGCGGATGATAAAAGCACCATCAAAGAGCAGATTAAGGGAATAGACGAAGGCGGTGGAACGACCATTAAGCCTGCGCTTTTGGAGGCCTGTGAGGTGCTTTCTGAAAGTGATGCCTCCATCAGGCATGTGGTGCTTTTAACAGATGGCATGGGCGAGACAAACAATTTTCAGGATGTGATTAGCGCCTATACAGCGGAAGGAATCACTTTATCTACCGTAGCAATCGGGAGTTTTTCAGATACACAGCTTCTTGAGCAGTTAGCCGACAGTTGCGATGGAAGGTACTACTATTCTGACCTGGGAAGCGATATACCAAAGATCTTTGCAAAGGAGGTCTTTTTGGGAAGTGACAGTTACATTCAAAATGGGATATTTTCGCTGAAGGTACAAAAGGGGCATGAGTTGACCAGCAATCTTTTTGCAGAGGGCTGGCCTGTGCTCTATGGGTATATTGCCGCTACGCCCAAGATGGCCGCTACTCCTGTTATTTTGTCCGGAGATAAAGATAATCCCATTCTTACGGTATGGCAGTATGGGCTGGGTAGGACGGTTGCCTGGAACAGTGATGTTACCGGCAAGTGGAGCGGCGCTTTTTCCGGAAAGGACGACTATGTCCAGATGTGGAAACGAATTGTGGATTATTCCACCGGAAATGCAGGGATGGGTGAAGACAGCGTAGATGTGGTGACAGCAGGAGAATGGACAGAAGTAACATATTATGCCAAAGATTATGAAAGCAGTACGGAAATTCTGGTGACAATCATTGATCCCAAGGGGGATGCTACGGAAGCAAAGCTTCATGCAACAGCGCCGGGCAAGTATACAGGAGAGTTTTCCACTCCGCAGACAGGGCTGTATCATTTTAATGTACGCCGCAGTGAAAACGGGGAAATTCAAAGCTATCTGCCTACTGCCGCAGCAGTGCAGTTTTCAGATGAATATAAATTTGACGTAAGCACAGATTCTTATTTGAATTTTGTGAATCAATATGGCAGGAGAATTACAGAGCAGGATTTCATCTGGAACCGGATTTCCACAAAAGCCAAAGAAAGCTTCTTATTGACAAACTGGCTGTTGTTACTTTCCATCTGCCTGTTTGTGGCGGATGTTGCAATGCGGCGGTTCCAGTTTGTACCAAAGCTGCCGAATAAAAAGAGCGGAAGGAAAAAAGAGAACACAGAAAGCGTGCTTTCTGATATGCCGGGCGAAAAGATAACCGGGGCAGAGCAGGAGATAAAGGCGAAAGACAGTTCTGAGGAGGACTTGAAGAAAAAGAGTAAAGAAGTCAGGGCGCCAAAGAAAACAGCAAAGAAGACAAAAGCATCAGCGCAGACACTGGATACTTCTCAATTGCTTAAGAAAAAGGATGAGAGGAATGGATAGTCTCTATAGTACTCTTATTATGTCTTTTATCGTGTCAATCGTGTCATAATTGGTTCAAATTGATTCAAAAATATTGAACCGATTGAACCGATTTGTTATATCTACCGCTGCCAGAGTCCTCAAAAACTGATATATTTGCAACTGGAGGCTGCCAAAAAGAACTTTAAGGTTGGTGGATGACGGTATTATTATTTTGTATAATACCAATTAATTAAAGGAGGCGCGGCAATGAAATTATCAGAAAAAATCATACAATTAAGAAAAGCAAGTGGAATGACGCAGGAAGAACTTGCATCAACATGCAATGTCAGCAGGCAATCCATATCGAAATGGGAAGCTGATATTGCATTACCAGAGACAGAAAAGCTGTTGATACTTGGAGAAGTTTTTCAGGTATCTATGGATATTTTGTTAAAGGATGAGTTGACATTAAACGAGGTAAAAGATGTTTATAGCTGCGGCAGCAATTCAATTCAAAAAAAGAAACAAGAATTGTACGAAGGGGTACTAATTAAAGAAAGCGTGGCAGATGACAGTATTATCGATTGCCTTAATGTTCATAAAATTGAATTGTGGAATGCCGGTGGGAAACCGAAATATTGGACTGTATTGTTTTTTTCAAGCAATAAAAAAGATTTTCCAGAGAAAATTTCAAAAGTCATGCTGGCTAATCCTGATACAGGTGAGAATTGGTTTGTTGACTTTAAGGCAGATAATGAAAAATATATTGTATTTAAAGATAAGATTTTAAAATATCAAATAGGTAATCAGGCTGAAAAAGAATATGTATGCAGTGAATGCAGGAAATTAGGTATTTCTAATGAACAGATGAACTGGTCGGAATAGAGAGAAAGAGTACTTTTGGATATTACAGATAGTATACCATAATATACTCTTCCTCCGTTTCCCGTACAATTTGAAACCCGATTTTTGAATACATTTTCGCCGCATAATTGGATTTTTGAACAGAAAAAGAAACACATTTATATCCATGTTTTTTAAGTAAGACAAGGATTTCCTTCATCATGGCTGTTCCAATGCCCAGGCCCCGATATTCTTTATATAAAGAGATTGCCAGGGAAGGCGTTTCATCATCTATGTGGCCATAGTCATTCATAATGCGAGCCCAAACAGCCCCTATAATTTTACCATCAACCTCTGCAACTAATCCCCTGTCGTCTTTTAATTCTCCAAAATGCTCAACATAAACCTGTAATTCGGGAGATGTGATAATGGTTTTAGGCGGAGCCTCAATGCCTTCCGGGATAAAAATAGCCTCATATAAAAAATTATCCAGTAATGGATATTCCTGTTTTTCTATTTCACGTATCGTATAGTTCATGGATGACCTCATAAATTTCTATTTTGTGCAGCTCCTTCTATTTTAGATTATTTCGGATTGTGCAGCAAGCAAAGATTAAGAGCTTTTTTCCTTAATAATGAATGGCAAACGAGAAATGGAAATGATATAATTGCTTTATATAAATCTGTAAACTTAGAAGTGCTATTATGAAAGGGACTCATTATGGAAGAATTAAAATTTATCATGGAAAAATTTGCAGCATCTGGTTGGGATTTAATAGCCATTCCTGCGCAGCAATGGCTGGATGGAAAAGTGGATAAGGAAGCTTTAATATCAGCAATCAGACAGGCAGACAAAGAATGTGGAAGCTGTGGATGTGAGTTAGATCCATTGTATAAAAGAGCTTTGGAATTGATAGAGGAAATGATGTAATGGATGGTAATATATACAATAGAAAATATTATTAATTTGGTTCTTATGGAAGGCGATTGTAAACATATAAATCTACTTAAAGGAGCCATATGGGAATCATAATATGCGGTTTAAATGGCGCTGGCAAGAGTGCGCTTGGAAAAGCTCTTGCGGAAAAATTGCACTTTCATTTTATTGATATTGAAAATTTGTATTTTCCTGAGGCAGACACTGATTACGTGTATGCTTTTTCGCGTACCCGTGAAGAAGTTGAAAAACTTTTGCTTAGTGAAATAAAACGACATAAAAACTTTATTCTTGCCTCTGTTAAAGGCGATTATGGAGAAGAAATTTCTTCTTTTTTTCAGTGTGTTATAATGATTAATGCTTCGAAGGATATTCGGATGCAGCGGGTTAAAAAACGTTCTTTTCAAAGGTTTGGTAATAGAGTGCTGCCAGGCGGAGATTTGTTTGAAAAGGAAGAAAAATTTTTTAATCTTGTTAGGAACAGGGAGGAAAGTATTGTTGAAGAATGGGCAAAGTCTTTAAGCTGCCCGATTATAAGAGTTGATGGAACAAAGTCCATTGAGGAGAACACAAATTTTTTACACCAAAAGATAAAGGAATCTGTTTAATTTCTTTACTCCCTTTTCGGAATTGTGTACCCGTCGAGAAATAACTGATAAAATCATTTGGAAGTTATAGGGGAAGAAATGATAAAGGCGATATATTTTGATTTATTTTTCACTTTGATAGTTCCAGCATATGAAAAGACAAACAACGAATATGATATATTAAACTTGTCTGTCAGCGAGTGGGAGCAATACGCAGAGAACGATATACTGTATCATGAAAGAGCTTTGGGTTTCGTAAAAACTGAAATAGAAATTATAGATAAAATAATATCCCTTATGCCTTTTGAAGTTAGCGTTGTTCAAAAAGAGCAAGTTTTATCTGCACGTGAGCAGAGAATGAAAAATGCTCTAAAAATGATATCGAAAGAAGTATTAGATACTTTACAAAAATTGAAATTAAAAGATATTAGATTGGGGCTAATCAGTAATGCAGATTGCATTGATTGTAAGTATTGGAACCAATCACCATTATTTAGGTATTTTGATGATTCTATCTTTTCGTGCAATGTAGGATTATTAAAACCTGACAGGCAAATTTATGAGTTAGCAATGCAGCATTTGAATGTATCCCCAGAGCAATGTCTGTTTGTTGGAGATGGTGGCTCAAATGAATTATGTGGTGCGAAGACAGCAGGAATGGGAACCGTCTTTTCTGAAATGCTTGAAAAGAAAAATACTGAACAGAGAAAATCCATTGTCAAATATGCAGATTATCATATTAAGCATATTAACGAACTATTTAATTATCTGTAACAACAAATTCCGGTTTATCTTTCAAATCCCCTGAAAACCCCATGTTTTCAAGGGATTCCGCTTGTCTAACGTTCAACCCTTATGTATCTGCCCTTGTTTTTGCCCTTACGAGCCGAAACAAGGGCAATTTTTTATTCCCCGCCGACTACCTTATCCAGCAGCCTTGCGGAACACATAACCTCCCAAACCACCTGAAAGGGAGAGCGTCAGAAACAGGCTCAGGCAGTTGCAGGAGCAGGGCAGAGAACAGCCACATAGAAAGAAATCCTTTGACAGAGACAAATAGCTTCGACAACTACTACACTGCTGGTTTTCCGGCAGTGTTTACATAGTGAAAAGAGGGAGCCTTCACTTTGTAGTCTTAATCAGTTCGGTTTTACAAGCAAGGATTTGATTAAGCATTTGCTTAATTAAAATCATGGATTATAATTAAGTATCTGCTAAATTAAGCGAGGTGCTATAATGAATACAATTGCTGTTCTGAAAGCGTTAGGTGAACCAATGCGTTTCAAAATTTTTTCCTGCCTGTTAGAACGGAAGCATTGTGCTTGCTCTTTATCCCCAAATTGGGAATTACAGAGTCTGCTATATCACAGCATTTGAAAATCATGCGCGAAGCGGATATGATTTATGGAGAGAAGTATGGATACCATACCCACTATCTGCCGAAACAGGAAGCGCTGGACGATCTTTTGGAACTGTTCAAAGCAATGCAACGAAAATCCATAGATCTTGACCGTAATATGGACGTTTGCCAATGTGAATATAGAGAGAGGGAACAGGAATGAATATTTTATTTGAGCTTTTTCTTACTTTTGTTAAGATTGGTTTATTTACCTTTGGCGGCGGGTACGCCATGATTTCGTTGATAGAGAACAACTGTGTTGAAAAAAAGAAGTGGATTACTCATGATGAAATGATGAATGTGACCGTTATTGCCGAGTCCACGCCCGGTCCTATTGCTATTAACTGTGCCACCTTTGTAGGCTTCAAGCAAGCCGGTCTTATCGGATCATTGATTGCCACTTTAGGAATGGTATTTCCATCTTTTGTAATTATTTATGCCATCTCAATGTTTTTAGATAACTTTTTAGGGATTACTCTGATTGCCAATGCATTCAAAGGTATTAAAGTCGCAGTTGGCATTTTAGTGTTGGATGCGGCAATCACAATGATTGGGAAGATGCCCAAGAGAGTTTTGGCGAAGGTGATTATGATATGCTCCTTTATAGCTATGTTGCTTATCAACATTTTTGCTTGGAACTTCTCATCTATTGCACTTATGCTTGTGGCTGCTGTTTTCAGTCTTGTAATCTTTTGCGTTAAGGGTACGCCGGAGCAGAAAGGCGGTGTCGAGAAATGATGTATCTGGATTTGTTTTTAGGCTTTCTGCGAGTAGGCTGCTTTGCATTTGGCGGTGCTTATGGTTCTATTCCCCTAATCCGTGATGTGGTTTTGTCCTATGGCTGGATGACGGATGAGTCGTTGACCTATATGATCGCCGTCAGCGAAAGCACACCCGGCCCTATCATGATAAATCTGGCAACTTATGTTGGCAGCAGTCAAGGCGGTCTGTTAGGAGCTATTATCGCCACAGTTGCGGTTGTTCTTCCCTCGTTTGTTATTATTTTGTTGGTAATGGCTCTTTTAAAAAACGCAATGAAGAACAGCTATGTTCAGGCTATCCTTCGTGGGTTAAAGCCTTGTATTATTGGCATCATTTTTGCGACAGGTGTGTTTATGACGGTTAATCATGCCATAGTAGATACTCGTGCCGGCATTCTTACCATCGTATTAGCAGTAATTATGTTTGGAAGCAAATCTGTATTGAAAAAGAAAATATCTCCCATCTTGCTTATCATATTATCAGCTTGTATGGGCATAGTAGTCTACGGAGTATAGATATTACAAGCTGAAAAGACAAGTCGCAGAATGTAGTAAATACACGCTTGAATTTTGGACAAAGACACTGTAAATGATTTCTTCGGCTGGTAAGGCACGGAATATAGTAATCATCTTGCAGTTCATACCAAAGTCCGTTGTTCGCATCATAAATGTACTTGTCTATCTTGAAATCCTCCAGTATAATATATTCGCACATATGTCACAGTTTCCCGATTGCCACACTTTGTTATATCTTGTTATGAGATTTTCCTGCCCTTATGAGCAATCGGAGCAAGAGTAAACTTGTGTGAAACTGTATAAAGGGATAAAGGGGAGGAAATTCAAAATCAAGGAATCCACGTATGCAGACCATGCTTAGATGGAGGAAAAAATGAGCGAATACATATATATCAATTTAAGGGACAAGCCACAGTTAAAGATTGAAGCAGCCGAATGGTTCCATAGTAAATGGGGAGTGCCGCAGGAAGCCTATCTTGAGTGTATGGAAGCTTATCTGAGTGGCGAAACGGAGCTGGGGTGGTATCTTTGCCTGAATGGAAACAAAATCACAGGAGGACTGGGAGTCATTGAAAATGATTTCCATGATAGAAAAGACCTTACGCCTAACGTTTGTGCAGTATATACAGAAAAAGAATATCGTTGTAAAGGAATTGCAGGGCACTTGCTTGATATGGTGGTGGAAGACTTAAGGGGCAAAGATATAACACCAGTTTATCTGGTTACTGATCATACGAGCTTTTATGAAAGATATGGATGGGAATTTTTGTGCATGGTTCAGGGAGATGATGAGCCGGATATGACAAGAATGTATATCCACAGGTGATTTCAAATTTTATGTGCCGGGAACACTTTTCTGAAAAGGAGAAAGGCAGTAGATTGGGGGAGATGTCATGATCAGAGAAGCAAATAAAAATGATTTGGATGAAATATTGCAGTTATATTTATATCTTCATGAGACAAACATTCCGGAGGATTCAGACCAGTTAAGAAGTACCTGGAAACAAATTTTAGATGACGCAAATCACCATCTGATTGTTTGTGAGGTGGATGGTAAAATTGCGGCATCCTGTGTGTGCGTGATAATTCCCAATCTTACAAGAAATGTGCGCCCATATGCATTTGTGGAGAATGTGGTAACGCACAGGGACTATCGGAAAAAGGGATATGCAACTGCCTGCTTAAACTATGCGAAGCAGATTGCCGAGGAGAATAGCTGCTATAAAATGATGCTGCTGACAGGTTCAAGAGAAGAAAGTACGTTGAATTTCTATCGAAATGCAGGGTATAACAGTTCTGATAAAACCGCATTTATCCAGTGGATAGACAGATAGATTTTATAAATGAAAAGGAACAGCATCATGCAATATGCGCAGAAATTAAAAAAGGGTGATAAAGTAGCAATTGTAAGTTTATGAGGAATATAAAGATATCCTCACAAGGGTAATAGACAATGAAAAGCTTTCCATTGTTTATAATGTGAATTTTGGGCACGCGCTTCCCAGATGTGCGCTGCAGTATGGAGCTGCCACCCGGGTGGATATGAAGCAGAAGAAAATATATGTGGGGCAGAGGGATAAGAAGTATGACCGTATCAGAAAATAAGCTATGGAAATCGCTAAATGCAGATTTGGAAGATGATACTCACGCGGTGCCGGACATGGAAGTCTGGGACTTGTATAGCGAAAATAGAGAACTCCTTGGGAAAGACCACATTAGAGGCAATCGGCTGCCGGAAGACGGGTATCATTTGGTGGTGCATGTATGGATTCGAAATACCAAAGGGGAATATCTGATTTCACAGCGTTCTGCAAACAGGCCGACTTTTCCGTTAATATGGGAGTGCGTGGATGGTTCGGTCTTGAAAGGGGAAGACAGTTTACAGGGGGCAGTCAGAGAAGCCAAAGAAGAAGCAGGGGTAGACTTATTGCCGGAGAATGGACATATTGTTTTTTCAAATACAATAAAAAAAGAATTTGGAAAAATTGCCAATAAAATTGTTGATGTCTGGCTGTTTGAATATAATGGAGAGGCTGATTTAAGCAGTGCCACAACAGATGAAGCTGCTCAAATTGCCTGGCTGAATAGAAGCCAGATAAAGGAGTTGTTCAGGAAGAAAATGTTTTTAGATACTTTGGAATACTTTTTTACGGAAGTGGATAAATAGTGTTTAAAAGTGCGAATTGATTTGTGGTAAAAATGGTGATAAGATAAAAAGAAAATTTAGAAAGAAAATTGTTATACAAAAGGCAGGAGGAGGAACTACTTTATGATGAAACCCGTTTATTTTGCATAGCGCGGCTATTGCAAATAAAATAGAATAAATAATGTAATAGCCTGCGCATCAAACCGTGAAATAAACAGGAGATGCAAATGAGCTATTCAAAAAAATTAGAGTATGAAATTGTCCTGAAAGACTCATTTTCTGTCATTTGGGGCTGTTCAAAATGCGGCAGAAAGATACGTTTTAAAAATACGAAAAAGTTTCGTGTGAATGCCAATGGCAATAAACTGGACATTTGGCTGATTTATCAATGTGAGGAATGCAAGCATACCCTTAATCTTGCGATTTATGAGCGGCAGAAAGCTTCTTCCATACCAAAGATGGAATACGAAAGATTTTTGGAAAATGATGAAAATTTGGCAGAAGCATATGGAAAAAATGTACAGTTATTTCGGAAAAACAAAGCGGATATTGATTTTGAAAGGGTGAATTATGATGTTGTCAAACTGCGGGAATCCATAGAAAGCAGTGATTCCGGTCTGCAGGCTGTGGTGACGATTCATAATCCTTATCAGCTGAAAGTCCGCCTGGAAAAACAGATTGCCAGGGACTTGGGATTATCCCGAAGCCAGGTGAAGGACATGATGAAAAAAGGAGAAATAAAACTGGAAAAAAACTGAAAAAGCTGATTGAAAGAACCTTGCAGGATTTGATTTCTGGAAGGTTCTTTTCATGCAATGAGCTGTTTTATCCAGCCTTTTTACATAAGGGAATCTTTGTCAAAATAGGAAAAGATAGTGCGCAAAACATTGATTGCCATTTGCTTGCGGTCTAATGGCTGTCGGTCAATGATTTGAAGAAATTGTTCTATAATATTAGTATCGTTGTTTGTCACAGAATCAGACAGCATATAATCAACAGTTACGCCAAGTCTGTTTACAAGCCTTACAAGAGTATCCAGGGTAAGGCTTCGCTCTCCACGTTCAATCGCTCCCATATAAGTATCTGATATATCAATATCCTCCGCTAATTGTGCCTGCGTAAGATTTAACCGCTGGCGCTCTTCACGGATTCTTTTGCCTAACCTCTTATAGTCCATATTGTCACCCCTTTTTGTTTATTTTAGGATGTCAGAAGTGTAGAATGAAACATCTATAAGGGGTATTAATATTGACTAAAAGGGGTTAAAGGGATATTATAGGAAAAAGAAACAGCAAAACAAAAGAAGTCAGAGGGAGGGATGGGCATATGTCCAGAATGGTAAAATATGATGTTTTGAGAATTGTAGCGAGCTTTTCTATCGTTTTGCTGCATGTATCAGCCAGTTATTGGAGTGTGGTAGATATTTATGGCAGGGAATTTATGGTAATGACAGTTTATAATAGTCTGACCAGGTTTGCAGTTCCTGTATTTTTTATGTTAAGCGGTCTTTTTCTTGTTACACCGGAACGGGAGAATGTAGTAGTAGGAAAAAGGGTTTTGAAATTGATTTTATTGTTTTATGTCTGGTCAGCTTTTTATGCATTTCAGGGAATTGCAGTTGATACGATAAGAGGAGCATTTTCAATGGAGGTTTTCAGGGCGGCAGTAGAGCGCTTTATCTTTGGACATGTTCATATGTGGTTTTTACAAATGCTGTGCGGGTTTTACATATTAATTCCAGTTGCAAGACAAATATGCGCCAAAGAGAAAGCAGTGCGTTATTATCTGATTTTATGGGCAGTGTTCCGATTTATTGTTCCCTGCCTGACAGGCACTTTTCATCTAAATACGGTTCAGGCACGAATTGACAGTTTGGGCATGGATATTCTGGCAGGCAATTTTGGCTACTTTTTGTTAGGGTACTATTTGAATGAGATAGAGATAAAGAAAAAAATCCGGTGGATTATTTACACTCTTGGGATAGGGGCTGTCTGCCTGACAGCTTTTTTGACGATAAGGGATTGCAGGGAAACGGGCACTTATTTGGAAAAATGGTTTAGCCCTGCTTCTTTGAATATTTTAGTTATGAGTGCTGCCATTTTTATATTCTTTAAGTATTGTAAACTGTTTGACCGGATAAAGAACATTCCTATGTGGAGCAAACTGTCAGCGTATACGTTTTTTGTATACATGTTTCATATGTTTGTGATTGAAAAATTAAATCTTGTTGGGATTACAACAGTTTCTTTTCCTGCAATCATTTCGATACCCGTCCTGACAATTTTTACTTTTGCAGTCAGCCTTGCCGGGGCATTTGTGGCAGACCATATACCGGGCATCCGGAAAATAACGATGCTCCATTAAAACAGGATATAAAACAGAAATGCGGTGAAAACTTTTTGTTGGTGGCCACCGCATTTTTTGTGTATAATGGGCAGTAAGGAAAATATAGATCATAGAAAAATTTGATACGGATAAAATAAAACATTGCAGAACAAATAAGTGATTATGTGATTTACGCAGTAAAAGAGAAGTAATATAATAAAAGTGAAAGGGGGCTGTTATGACCAGAAGTGATAATGTGTTAAATATGCAGATAACGATTGCCAACTCTATAAAAAAGGAATGGAACATTGAATATAGTAAAATCAGCGATCTCATGGATAAATATGATTTACTTTCTTATATTGATGTTTGTTATGAAGAATATAATTCTATGGGAATAAAGGGGATTTTGCTTGATTTGAAATCATATATTGATGCAATAGAGGAGAACGTTTGAGGTGAAAGATTTATTTCATGGAACAACTTATGACATTAATGAAATTAATGTGATGATGGGGAAAGGGTTTAAAGATTTTGGCAAGGGGTTTTATGCTACTCCAATAAAAAGTCATGCAGAGAATATTGCCAGAAGAAATAAACGTATTATTGAAGCAAGAGAGGCAAAAATACGACAGAGAAATCCTGAATATAAAACAAAAGGATATCAGGCATACAGGTATAACCTGGAATTTGATGATAGTTGTCTTAATAAGCCGGGAAATTTAAATATAAAAATATTTACGGAAGCAAATCAGGAATGGGTACGATTTATTTTGATGAATAGAAATTCGGATAGTACGGTTCATAATTATGACATTGTGATTGGACCAACAGCAGATGAAAATATCGTAACTGTTATCAATTCATATAAGGAAGAATTGATTGCATCCAACTATGCAAGTGAAGTATTAGACGCCTTGATAAAAGAGTTGGAACCGGAGAATTTGCCTAAACAGTATTTTTTTGGAACAAATGTGGCAATTCAAAAACTTAAATTTAAGAAAAACAAAAGGGAGATTGTAGGATGAAAGCATCAAGTGTTAATATTAATAAATCAATGCAGGCTATTTCTCTCTACTTAGTGCACTTAATTAGTGAAAAAGAGAATTGCTCAAATGAAGATGCATTGAAAAAGTTGCTAAAGACAATGACTTATGAATTGCTGCAGGACAGAGAATCCGGTTTATATGCAGAGTCGCCAGAATATGTATGGAATATGCTTCGGGATGAGGAAAATGGTAATATGGAGTCATGGATGAAAGAATGAGAGAATATCAGATAAAATATTAAAGGAAACGCACATGATTTATTTATCCAACTTTAAATTTCCACATATTGAGATAGAATACGATTTTTTAATGGGGCAAAAAAGAACGTGCTATGATACGTATTACCCTTTTCAGATCCTGTCGAGGCATAATCTGACAAGGCTTGATTTTGAGCCGGTTACAATTTTGTATGGAGGCAATGGATCGGGAAAGACCACTGCCTTAAATGTGATTGCACAGAAGCTGGGACTGGAACGTGATACCTTATTTAACCGTTCCAATTTTTTTGAAGATTATATGAAGCTGTGCAGTTACGAAGAAGAATTAAAAATACCGGCAGAAAGCAGAATTATTACCAGTGACGACGTGTTTGATTTTATGTTGAACTTAAGAAACATAAATGAGGGTATCAATAGAAAAAGGGAAGATTTATTTGAAGAATATCTGGATGCAAAATACGCTCATTTTCAGATGAAGTCGCTGGATGATTATGAGCATCTAAAAAAAGTAAGTATGGCAAGAAGCAATACCCAGTCTAAATTTGTCCGCAAAAATATGACGGACAATGTTCGGGAGCACTCAAATGGGGAGAGTGCCTTTCTTTATTTTGCAGATAAGATCAAAGAAAATGGACTGTATTTATTGGACGAGCCGGAAAACAGCCTGTCGCCGGAAAAACAGCAGGAGCTGCTTAAATTTTTGGAAGATTCTGCCCGGTTTTTTGGATGCCAATTTGTGATTGCAACACATTCGCCTTTCCTGCTTTCAATGAAGGGTGCAAAGATTTATGATATGGATGAGGAAGTGGTGGATGTGAAACGCTGGAGCGAACTTAAAAATGTCAGGACATATTATGATTTCTTTAAAAAGCATGAAAAGGACTTTGCAGACTTTTAAATACGAATGGAAAAGAGGATAAAGGTAAAATGCTGTTCAGCTCAATGATTTTTATATGGATTTTTCTTCCGGCTGTTATCGGAATCAATTTTATTTTGACAATTCTGCCGTTTTTTTCACGGGAGATGCGGATTAGGGTTAAAAATGGTTTCCTGCTGGCTGCAAGTTTATTATTTTATGCATGGGGGAACATTGCTTATCTGCCGGTTCTGCTGTTTTCCATTATATTTAATTTTTTTGGTGGTTTGCTGATTGGAAATGATGTGGGTAAACGAAACAGAAAAGCAAAGCTGTTTTTTGTTTTAGGGGTGGATATTGGTATTTTAATTTTGTTTAAATACTTTGGAACGATTGTTATAGGAATTTCTTTTTTCACTTTTCAGGCCATGTCTTATGTGATAGATGTGTATACAGGCAAAGTGCAGGAACAAAAAAAGATTTCAGATTTTGCATTGTATGTCTCTTTTTTCCCCCAATTAGTAGCAGGACCTATCGTTAAATACGGTGATATTGAGCGGCAATTGGAAGACAGGCAGGAGAGCGTATTTCTGTTTGCAGAAGGGAAGAAACGATTTTGTTATGGACTTGGGAAAAAAGTGCTGCTGGCAAATACATTTGCGGAGGTTGCGGATAAGATATGGGCGTTTGATACGACCAGATTGGGATCTCCTGCTGCATGGATTGGCATTGTATGCTACACATTGCAGATTTATTATGATTTTTCCGGATATTCTGATATGGCAATAGGACTAGGCAGGATGCTGGGCTTCCGGTTTGGAGAGAACTTTGCGTATCCCTACACTTCACTTTCCATACGTGAATTTTGGCGCAGATGGCATATATCCCTGTCTTCCTGGTTCAAAGAATATGTGTACATACCGTTAGGGGGAAGCAGGCAGGGACAGAAGCGTACGTGTGCGAATCTGTTTCTTGTCTTTTTGCTTACTGGCGCATGGCACGGGGCGAATGTTACCTTCGTGGTGTGGGGGGTATATTATGCGCTGTTTTTAATTTTGGAACGACTGTTTTTGGGGCGGGTGCTTGATAAAAATCCCGTTAAGGTTTTTAACTGGATATACACCACATTTGTTGTTATGCTGGGCTGGGTTTTGTTCCGCTCAGATTCCATTTCACAGGCGATAGAATATGTGAGACAGATGTTTTCGGGAACTGCTTCGGACGCCATGATTATCATGGCCATGCCTGCAAGGATTATGGCAGCTTTTCCGGCGGGACTGTTGTTTACAGGGGCATTGCAGCGTCTTTTTGGAAAGCAATATGAAAAAATAAAGAACTTTCTTCCTGTCAGGATATGTGACTTGTGTGTGCAGACAGCAATCCTTATCCTGTCAATTTTGATGCTGGTAAACGGGACTTATAATCCATTTATATATTTTCAGTTTTAAAGATGTAGAGAAAGGCACGATTTAAGCTATGAAAAAAGACAAAATTTTTGCAGTTGTAAATATTGCTGTATTTATGGCGGTGTTGGTTCTGCCCTCGGCTTTGTGGCTCTGCGTCAGCACGACGCTGTCCGACAGCCAGGGGACGCTTGACTATGATCTGGGTGAAAACCGTAATAAGGCAGCTTTTCCTGAGACTTTCAGCATGACGTATATGCAGGAGGTGGAGGAGTATTATAACGACAGACTGCCTTTCAGATCAGTGATTATATCGGCAAATCGTGAAATGAACTCTTTTATGGAAGGAAACTATGATATTTTGGTGGTACCCTATCTGGCAAAGCTTGTACACAGGGGTGTCGAACCGGCGGTAGAGGAACCGACGACTTTGCAGGGAATGACGGAAAATACCAAGCAGCAGGAAGTTCTGGCGGCCGCGGATACAAAACAGGAAGCAGCAGAAGAAACGACAGCTGAGGAAGAAAAAGATTCTGTGAAGGACGGTGGGCTGAAAGAACAGGAGACATCTGCAGAAACAGTTGAAACAGACGGAAAAGGTACAGAAGGAGAAGAAACAGAAGGAGATAAGACAGAGGGGAAAGAAGCAGAAGGAGAAGGAACAGAAGGAGAAGGAACAGAAGGAGAAAAGACAGAGGGGAAAGAAACAGAAGGGGAAGAAATAGAGGGAGAAGTCAAGGCGGAGGAAGCGGCGGCTCTGGTAAACGAAGATGCCGCTTATCTGATGCCGAAGATACACAATGATTCTGTGATAGAGGGCAGCGATAAATGGCTGTTCTTCATGCTGGAGAATAGTCTGGAAGACTATCAGGGAAGCAATGTGTTTAATGAGGCGCAGTTAACAGGATATGTGGCTGATATGCAGGCGCTGCAGCAAAGCTGCGATGCCACGGGAAAGAGTTTGTACTTTTTAATACCGCCGAATAAGGAACAGGTCTATTTCGAGAAAATGCCGGATATTACCATTTATGACAGCTATAAAAGGGAACAGCGCCTGGTGGATTATATTCATGCAAACACAAATCTTAAAGTTGCCTATCCGTTACAGGAGCTGCTTGCTGCAAAGGAGAACTATCAGGTGTATTTCCGGACGGATACCCATTGGAATTATGCAGGTGCCTTTGTGGGAGTGCAGTCTTTGTACGCTTTGATGGGTATGCCGGTGACCAGCTTAAGCAGTGTGAGTACGGAAAGGTTCAGTATGTCTGCGCAGGAAATCGGTGATCTTATAGGTCTTGGCAATTTAAGTGCGGCGGACTATGGAGGAGATGTGAATTATTCCATCGGCTACAAAGCGGATGTACAGGCGAGTGTTGTAGCAGGTGGTGATCCGGGGCAGGTTTTTTACAGTGCTTCATCGCCTTCGGGAAAACCATGTAATCTTGTGGTAGTGGGAGATTCTTTCAGAATATATGCCGGATTGTTTTTGCAAAAGGATTTTAGCAGTTGTACACTGATCAAATATAAGTATCCGGGAGATCTGAATAATACCAATGCCATAAATGCCATCAGGGCGGCAGATTGTATTGTTGTTTTGCTTACGGAACGAAATTATGTGTTTATGCCGGGGATTTCGTCAGAGATGCAGAATATTTTAAACGGGACGTAAAAAGTATGGAAAAGGATTTTACAGAGATTATGTATGAGTATAAAAAAGCAACAGTGGAAGATATGGAAGAATTGGTGAGGACCAGAACGATTGTTTTGCGGGCGGCTAATAAGTTATCTGATGACGTGGATATGTCTGAGGTGGAAAAGCAGTCCCGTGAGTATTATAAAAGCGCATTGGAAACTGGTGTGCACATTGCATATCTGGTATATGATAATGGAAAATTTATTGGGGCAGGCGGCGTAAGCTTTTACAGGGTTATGCCGACTTATCATAATACAAGCGGTCAAAAAGCTTATATTATGAATATGTATACTGCTCCCAAATATCGTAGAAAGGGCATTGCGTATCATACACTGGATTTACTGGTGAAAGAAGCAAAAAAGCGGGGAATTGTCCAGATTACCCTGGAGGCAACACAGATGGGGCGGCCATTGTATGAAAAATATGGATTTGTGAAAATGGAAGATGAAATGATATTAGAGGATTTATTAAGAAAGTAATTGAAACAAATTTTTTATTCAGATATACTGTTCATACAAAAAGGAGGATGAACAGGAGATGTATCATTTAAGGCTTAAAGGTGATCACTATGAGATGGGCGTGAAGCGCGGAAGAATATTAAAAAACGCAAAGTTGTATTTCCCACTTCTGCTAGATGATTTTCAATTGGAACATGGAAAGCAAAGTGAGAAGATATTAAGAAAATTTTTCCCGGAAGTATGCGGGGAAATAAGAGGCGTGAGCGATACCATAGGAGCGGACTATCTGCAGTTTGCTTCCTGGATGTTGTGTATGGGCTGCTGCATGTATAACCTGGAAAACAATTTTCCTGTTGAGATTCGTGGATGCACTGCTTTTGCCTACTCACAAAATGATAAAATAATATATGGCAGAAATAATGATTTGCCGACTTTTTTGCGTGAAGGATGTAAGAGTGAAATCTATGCGCCGAAGAATGGAAACAGATTTCAAATTACTACATCTTCTTTTATCAATGGAGAAGAAGGACTGAACGAACACGGTCTTGCTGTAGCCATGACATTTGTGATGACGGACCTTAAAAAGATACAGGCAGGATTTAATTCATGCTTTATTGTACGATATCTGCTTGAAAAGGCGGATGATACAAAGCAGGCAGTTTCCCTGCTTATGGATTTGCCAGTGGCTTCTAACTGTAATATTTTACTTGCGGATAAAAAAGGCAATATGGTAGTAGTTGAATGCACACCAACTCTCAAAAGGATTCGGGAAGCAGAAAATTTTGAAAATGGCAGTATCGTTTGTACCGTCAACAGCTTTACATCTGATGAGATGAGAACGTATGATGATGCAAACGGGAACGATTATAATTCCCACAAACGCTATAAAGTAGTTATAGACAGTTTTACTTCTGGACAGATAAGAGACGACTACATTGAAACTACCAGGCGGCTTTTAAAAGGGGACTATGGTTTTATGTGCCAATATGACAATGAGCCGGATTTTGAAACAGTTTGGAGTTCTATATTTGATTTGGAAAGTTTAGCCATCTGGCGTGCGGAGGGTGATCCAAGAAAAAAGAAATTTATCAGTGATAACAGACTGCGTGATATAAAACAGCGCATGTTGAAGAAACAGGAACAGCTCATCAAATGAAAAATGTTTGATGAGCTGATATTCCATATTTTATTCCCGCGGGGTATTTCACTTCGTTCCAAATATCCGGTCTCCTGCATCACCCAAACCAGGGCAGATATAAGCATTCTCGTTCAGACAACGGTCTAAATGCCCTACATAAATCTGAATATCAGGATGATCCCTGCGCAGACGATCTAAGCCTTCCGGCGCTGCAATAATACACATAAATTTAATGTTTATACCGCCATGCTGTTTAATAAAATTAATTGCTTCGGAACCGGAACCGCCGGTAGCCAGCATGGGATCTACGACCACGATAGTTCTTTGACTGATAGGCTCAGGAAGCTTACAGTAATATTCATGCGGTTCATGGGTTTTAGGATCCCTGTAAAGTCCGATATGTCCTACTTTGGCACTGGGAACCAGCGCCAATATCCCATTTACCATGCCAAGTCCTGCCCGTAAAATAGGAACTACTGCCAGTTTTTTTCCTGCTATTTTTGGTGTCATACATTTTTCAATAGGAGTCTGCACTTCTACATTTTCCAGAGGCAAATCCCTAAGTGCTTCGTACCCCATTAACATGGCAATCTCTTCAATACATTGTCTGAACTCGTTGGTTCCTGTGTTAATATCTCTAAGCTGAGAGATTTTATGCTGAATCAACGGATGCTCCATAATAAATACATTTTCCATTTTAACTGTGCCCTTCCCCAATAAATCTTTTCTGTCATTTCTTATTTATTTTATACTATTCGCTTTCCCTGTACAAGTTATTTTCAGGAAATCCATTGGCAAAGGACGGATGAACTTGTATAATAAATTCTGAATTAGAACTATAGGTACTATAATAAGGAACTAAATTAGGGGATAAAAGGTGAAAACTGTGAAACGACTATTATTATACTTTCTTGGCTTGAATTTGATTGCCGCGGCGATAGTGTTGAATATCCGATTTGATTTAGGGGTGGCGGCATTCAGCTCTGTCATGTATGCAATCTCTGAAATTTACAAAATTTCTTTGGGAACAGCATCTATTATCTGCTATTTATTATTTGTGCTTGCACAGTGCATCTTATCGAAAAAAGTGACACTGCCTTATCTTCTGGAGGTGCCTCTTTCTTTTGCATTTGGCTTTTTAACTGATCTATATGATTTCCTTATTCCCAATATGGATTTTTCTGTTTTGCTGCGGCTGCTTTTGTTTTCATTAACCATGTTTGTTACAGCAATGGGAGTTTACCTTTGTGTAAAAACGGATGTTGTATTAACGCCCACTGACGGGATTGTTAAAACTATTTCAGAGGTGTTTTCTCTTGCTTTTTCCACAGTGAAAAATACCTTTGATATTTCTATGGTGATCATCAGCGTTCTTTTATGTCTCATGAATCATACGAAATTATATGGAATTGGGATTGGAACGGTACTGTCGGCATTTTGTCTTGGACGTATTATAAAAATCTATGAAAAATTTCTGCCAGTGAAAATGAAATCATAATTCCATGCAAAAATTTCTATAAAAAATTCCCGGGCTCTATTGTGCTAAACAAATAATAAAGGTATAATAATTATTGACCAATGGTCATTAATTATTTTGTAAACAGGGAGGATAAGAAGAATTGGCAAGACCGGTTAAAAAAACACCAGAGGAATGGGAAAAAGAAATTCTGGATGCTGCACAGAAGTTGTTTTTACAAAAAGGATATGAGGAAACTTCGGTTTCAGATATTATGAACATGGCAGGCGGGGCGAAAGGGATGTTTTACCGCTTTTTTGAAAGCAAAGAAGAAATTATGCACAGATTGGGAAATCAACTGTTTTTTCAAAACAACCCTTTTGAGGCTGTCAGAAAGCGAAAGGATTTAAATGGTTTGCAGAAGATAAGGGAATTGCTTGTGCAAAACAGGTCGGATGAAAAGCGTAACAGTATAAATATGCAGGCCGTTTCCATTTTAAAAGATCCCCATATTCTGTCAGTGGCAATTGAAGAAAACAGGCGGGTTCTGACGCCTTTATGGTTTGAACTGCTTATGGAAGGAAAAGGAGACGGTTCCATCAGGACAGAGTATACAAAGGAACTTTCTGAGCTTTTGCCCTTAATTAATTTTTGGCTTCTGCCATCGGTGTTTCCTGCAACGGAAGAAGAAATGCGTCATAAATACCGTTTTGTGATGGAAGTATTAGCCCACATGGGACTGCCTGTTTTCGATGATGAAATGACAGCATTTACAGAAAAGCTCATGGCTGATCTTTCGGAAAAGGAGGGAAAAAGAACATGAAGCAAAAGTTGTTTTCAAAAAATTTTGTACTTCTCATTTTAGGGCAGGTGATGAGCCTGTTTGGAAATTCCATTTTAAAGCTTGCTCTATCTATGTATGTGCTTGATATAATTGGTTCGGCGGCGATATTTGCCGGAATATTGTCCGCTGCAACGATTCCCACAATTATATTTTCTCCACTGGGAGGAATTCTTGCAGACAGGGCGGACCGGAGAAACATTATGGTGGCACTGGATGCGCTGACAGGCTTTGCTGTTTTTGGAGCGGCTTTTTCCTTACACCAGGGAAATGAGCTTATAGTAATCAGCATACTGTTGATGATACTTTCCATTTTGGGGGCATTTGAAACGCCCACGGTACAGGCATGTATTCCCACTATGCTGGAAGGTGAAAATATTATCAAAGGAAATGCAGTGGTAAATCAGGCTGCGTCCCTGTCCTGTTTGATCGGGCCGGTGCTGGGCGGAGTGTTATATGCCGGCTTTGGTTTACAGCCTGTTATGTATGCAAGTGTTGGATGCTTTTTCATTACTGCTTTATTGGAATGCTTTATAAAGTTAAATCAGCAGCAGATACACAGTACGGAAGGCATATTATCTATTATCAGGCAGGACTTTTTGGCAAGTATGCGTTTTATTTTTAAAGAACAGGAGGAGATTTCCAGGCTTTTATTAGTAACTGCTCTTTCCAGGTTTTTTGTAATGGGCATTATCATAGTCGGTCTGCCTTATATTGTCAGAATAACTTTGGAGCTGGGTGCAGGATATTATGGCGCTGCGGAAAGTACATTAGCTGTTGCGGTAATTTTAGGAAGCATTGGTGCCGGACTTCTTACGGGAAAACTAAAAACAGGCAGATTGTCAATTATGCTTTCCTCTATTGGCCTTTTTATGATTCCGGCAGGAATTGCCTTTCTTTGTCCCATAGACTCTGTTACAAAATATGTAATTAATATTGTTTCATTTTTTGGTATGCAGACAGCGATCAGTATCTTTTCCATTTTTGCTGTTTCACTTATACAGCAAAGGACACCCAATCATTTGATTGGCAAAGTTATGGCTTATACATCCATGATTACACTGTGCGTCCAGCCTATAGGGCAGATTGTGTATGGTTTTCTTTTTGACAGATTTAAAGATGCAGCTTATCTTGTTTTGATTCCAACAGGTGTTCTCGTATGCGCAGTAGGGCTTTTGGCAGCCGGTCTTTTTAGAAAACTGGAAGTAAAATAAGACGAAAGCTATAAAATCTTTCTCCATGATGTGTTATAATATTACCAGTTTAACAGAAAATATATTTAAAAAATTACAATAGGGAGAAACGTAAGATGAAAGACGAAGAACTGCTTGCTGCGCCTATCAGCAGAATCCATATGATACCAATGGATGTAATTAACGGGTTTGAGGTTCGCCCCGGAATGTATGAGGTGAATGGCGCCACTGCAATTCCCTGCGGGGTTAATTTTACGGTGTATTCTTATGGCGCAACTTCCTGCGAACTGCTTTTGTTCAGAAGGGAGGAAGCGGAACCATTTGCTGTGCTTAAATTCCCGGAGACTTACAAAATTGGAAAGGTATATTCTATGATCGTGTTCGGACTTAACGTATATGATTTTGAGTATGCTTACCGGATGGACGGACCTTACGATCCCAAAGTGGGGCTTTTGTTTAACAAAGACCACATTCTTCTGGATATTTATGCCAAGGCAGTAACAGGCCAGAGAATATGGGGTGAACCACGGATGGAGGGGGATTATTACAGAGCCAGGGTGGTGAAGGATGACTTTGACTGGAAAACCTTTGGACAACCCCTGATTCCTATGGAGGATTTGATTATTTATGAGATGCATGTAAGAGGGTTTACAAAGCATTTCTCTTCCGGCGTTACCTATCCGGGAACCTTTGCAGGATTGAAGGAAAAGATTCCTTATTTAAAGGAACTTGGAATCAATGCAGTGGAATTGATGCCCATTTTTGAGTTTGATGAGATGCGGGATTACCGTGAAATAGATGGAAAACCGGTAATGAATTATTGGGGATACAGTACAGTTTCCTTTTTTGCACCAAATACAAGCTATACGGCAAAGGCGGAATATAATAGAGAAGGTACGGAACTGAAAGAGCTGATCAGTGAACTCCATGAAAATGGAATTGAATGTATTCTGGATGTGGTATTTAATCATACTGCTGAAGGAAATGAGTGTGGTCCCTGTTTTTCCTTCAAAGGCTTTGATAACAATATTTATTATATGCTTACGCCGGATGGAAAGTATTATAATTTCAGCGGCTGCGGTAATACCTTAAACTGCAATCACCCGATTGTGCATCAGATGATTCTGGAATGTTTAAGATACTGGACAACTGCTTATCATGTGGATGGGTTCCGGTTTGATCTGGCGGCGATTCTTGGGCGGAACGAGGATGGCTCGCCTATGAGTAAGCCTCCCCTTTTGCAGAGCCTTGCTTTTGATCCGATTTTGGGAAATGTGAAGCTGATTGCAGAAGCATGGGATGCGGGCGGTTTGTATCAGGTGGGAAGCTTTCCTTCCTGGAGCCGCTGGGCAGAATGGAATGGTAAATATCGTGATGACCTGCGTGATTTTCTGAAAGGGGATTTTGGCATGTGGGAAACTGCCGCGCAGAGGATTACCGGCTCTAAGGACATTTACAATCCGGTATGGAGAGGAAATAATGCTTCGGTGAATTTCCTTACCTGCCACGACGGATTTACCCTTTGGGATTTATATTCTTATAATGAAAAGCACAATGAAGCCAATGGATGGGACAATACGGATGGCTGTAATGACAATCGAAGTTGGAACTGCGGTGTGGAAGGAGAAACCGACAATGAGGAGGTGCTTACCTTGCGCAGACGTCTTGCCATGAATGCTTTTGCAGTTCTGATGTGCAGCCGCGGAACGCCTATGTTTTATGCTGGGGATGAATTTCTTAACACCCAGTTTGGCAACAACAATGCCTACTGCCAGGATAATGAAATTTCCTGGCTTAATTGGGAGGATTTAAAGAAAAACAAAAGCCATTTTGAATTTTGCAAATATATGACAGCGTTTCGGAATGCCCATCCTGTGCTGCGCAAATTTTCAGGAAACAGTTGGTGCGGATGGCCGGAAATTCAGGTAATGGGTACAGATGCCGGCAGTAAAGTACTTCGTGTGATTTATGCCGGAAGAGTTGAAGTAGATGACAGGGGAAACGGGCATGATGATATTGTCTGTCTTGCAATAAATGTTTTCTGGGAGGATCAGGAAATCTTCCTGCCTTCCCTGCAGGGCGGAAAGGTCTGGTATGTGGCTGCTGACACCAGCGGCAGATACTTGCCTGAGTTTATACCGGGACAGCAGGGAATGAGCAGATTACCGGAAAACAGGGTTACAATTGGAGCCAGAAGTGTTTGTATTTTTGTTTCTTAGGGAGGTAGAAAGTTGAATCAATATTTGAAAAATTTAAACCGAATAGAGTTTGTTGTGACAATGGCCTGTACAGGACATTGTAAACATTGCTCTGAAGGAGAACACGTTGCTAATGGAGAATATATAGATGGCGATATTGCCGCAGAAGCGGTTTGTGATGTGTGCGAGAATTATCAAATTCAATCATTGATGACTTTTGGGGGAGAGCCTCTTTTGTATCCTGAAGTGGTCTGTAAAATACATGAAGCCGGTAAGAAAATGGATATACCAAAGAGGGAAATCATTACAAACGGTTATTTCACCAAAGATGAAAAAAGAATCAATGAAGTTGCGCATATGTTGGCAAAAAGCGGTGTAAATAATATTTTACTTTCCGTGGATGCATTTCATCAGGAAACCATTCCAATTCAATATGTGAAGAAATTTGCAAAATCCATTTTAAGAGAAGGGGTTTCTATTAAAGTGCATCCTGCATGGCTTGTCAGCGTTGAAGACGACAACCCATATAATCTGCGGACAAGGGAAATCGTGGAAGAGTTTCGTTTATTGGGAATCAATTGTTCCAACGGGAATATAATCTTTCCCAGTGGGAATGCCATAAAACATTTAAAAGAATATTTTGGGAATGACACGGAATTTACCGATCCTTATGAAGACGATCCGAAGGACATACGAGCTATCAGTTTTTCTCCAAATGGAGATGTTTTAAACGGGAATGTGTACAAAGAAAGTATTATGAGTATCCTGGATTCTTATTCGGTTGATGGGTAGAGAAACTCAAAATTGAGGATTAGTTATGAATATATATTTACTTCGGCATGGTGAAACAGACTGGAATCGGACAGGGCGACTACAGGGGCATATGGATATTCCCTTAAATCAAAATGGAAGAATGCAGATCAGCTGCGCAGCAGAGATATTGGCCCGCCAGCAAAATAATATTGACTTAATTATTTCAAGCCCTTTATCAAGAGCTTATGAAAGTGCAGAAATGATTGCAGATCGTCTTTCATACAAAAAAGAAAATATTGTTTTGGAACCAATGCTGATAGAGCGCTGCTTTGGTGCTGGTGAAGGCCTGACAATTGAGGAAAGAACAAAAAAGTATAAAGATGATTTTTATCCGGAAATGGAACCGCTTGAGACCTTAATAAAAAGGGCCCGCTCTGTATTTGAAAAAATAGTCAAATATGCGGATAAGCAGAACATTCTCGTGGCGGCTCATGGAGCCATATTATATGCAATCATTACAGCAGTAACAAACGGACAAATTGTATATGGGAGCAAAACAGTTAAATTTGATCCTGGAAGTATTCATTTGATCAAATATTGGGATGGTGCAGTAAAATTGTCAAAGTACTGTGAAGTCGAAAAGGGATTTGTGGATATTGAATTTAATTTATTCTCAGATAAGGAAATATCATGAAGGAAATACAGAAGTTTTATAACACAGAATGTAACGAAAGTGAACGTTTAATGTCCCAATCAGGGCAGATTGAATATATTACCACAATGAAATATTTAGAAATGTACTGCAAAAAAGGCATGTCAGTTCTTGATGCATGTGCAGGAGGCGGTATCTATTCGTTTCCCCTTGCAGAAATAGGATGTACAGTCTATGCAGGTGATTTAATGGAAATAAATGTAGCCCATATAAAGTCTGTAAATGCAGAAAATGATAAACTACATTACATTTATCAGGGGGACGTTCTGGATTTATCCTGTTTTCATGACCAAAGCTTTGATGTTGTTTTAAATTTAGGCTCATATTATCATTTATGTGATGAGACGGACAGAAGAAAATCTTTGTTTGAAACACTTAGAGTGTTAAAAAACGATGGCATATACATGATTTCGTATATTAATCGATGTGCCAATTATATGGCACACTTTGAAGAGCTGAAAGATAATTTTTCCTTTTTGATAAATTATATGCATAGTGGCTGCATAGAAAACAGTAAATTGTTTTATTCGTCAACGCCTGAGATGGTAGAAGAGGACTTAAAAAAACATGGGATGAAAATACTTCATCATATTGCAGTGGACGGTCCTGTTTTCATTTACAGAGATATTGTTGAACACATGAACAAAAAGGATTTTGATGCATTTATGGATATGCATTTGGAGCTTTGTGATAAAAAAAGTAACTTAGGGTATAGCGAACATGGCTTGATTGTGGCACAGAAGAGGACAAATTACTATTGTTTTGAGAGAGGTTGAATATGAGTGAAGAAAGAAAACAAATAAATTATGCGGTAGCCTGTGTCAGTGAATTTGCATACAGACATAATTTGCCAATTAAAGAGGCTTTTCGGTTTTTGTTTGAGTATAAGGCAATTGAGTTCCTGAAAGAAAACTATGAGATTGAACATACGTTGTCATTTGAAGATGCGATTGATGATATGTTGCTGATTTGCAAAAAGAATGGAGGTACGCTGGCATGATATTATATCATGGAACAAATCTTGATATACAGTCAATAAACTTATCGTTATGTCGACCTTATAAAGATTTTGGAAGGGGATTTTATACTACAAATATATTTGAGCAAGCACAAAAAATGGCAAATCGTGTTGCAAGAATCTATGGTGGTGTGCCAATTGTGAATGCTTATGAAATTTCAGACGATTTTTTAGAAAGCAATGTTTTAAAAGTAATGAACTTTGGCAATGTTCCGTCTAAAGAGTGGGCATTATTTGTAATGAATAACCGCGACAAGTTTTTCACTGATTTTACTGACTTAGCGTGTAATTTTGATTACAAATATGATATAGTATTGGGACCGATTGCAAATGATGATATGGCGGTGCTTTTCCGACAATATCAGAATAATTTTATTTCATTGGAATCATTAATAAAAGGGATGACTTTTCGGGAAACAACGAGTCAATGTTCATTCCATACAGAGAAGGCAGTAAAATTTTTAAAGAAAGTTGGTGTTTTGCAATGACCAAGCAGGAGCAGCTAGTTGAATATAATATTCAGGATATAATTGAATACATAGTTAAGGATTTAAAAATGGAATATGATAAAGCAATGCAGCTTTTCTATAATTCTCAGACTTTTGATAAGCTTATAGATGTTGATACGGGATTATACCTTGAAAGTTCAGCATATGTTTATACACTTTTTCAGGATGAAATAAACTTTGGCAGCTTGATTCAAGCAGAACTATAAGGAAGGATTTTTGATGCCCAAACATAAATCAATATATAGAAGTGCAAAAGCAAAAAAAGCGGTTTTAGAGCTATATGATAAACAAATGAAGGAGCTGAATATTCCTTTTAAGGACATTCATGTGGAAACTTTATTTGGAAAGACGCATTTAATTGAGTGCGGAGAAAGTGATAAACCGCCGCTTTTGGTATTTCATGGAGGCAATGCAACAACTGCATACAATTTAAAATACTGTGATTTTCTTCTGCCTCATTTTCATATTTATGCAGTGGATACCATTGGACATCCCGGAAAAAGCGCAGAGACATCTCTTTCCCCTTTTAATCAGGATTATGGAAAATGGGCGGGAGAAGTAATTAAAAAGCTGGGGTATGAACATATTTCCTGTTTTGGAGGCTCCTTTGGGGCAGGAATTCTGGTTAAGGCTATGTGTACAGTTCCGGAGAGGATATCAAAAAGTGTATTACTGGTACCTTCCGCCATTAAAAATGCACCCTCCATAAAAAGCATTAACATGATGTTTCCAATGTGCATGTACTATCTTACCCATAAAGAAAAATGGTTTGTAAAATGCATTCTTCCAATGGCGTTGAAAAAGGAAGCTATTTCAAATGATATTTTACTGACCGCCAAATGCAGTATCGATAATGCCAAAGTCAAATCCATTATGCCTCAAAATGAAAGGGAAGAACAATTGCGAAAATATAAAAATCCTGTGCTGGTAATGGCGGCAGAAAAGGATTGCCTTTTTCCTGCGGCAGGTGTGCTTCAAAGAAGCAGAAAGGTGTGGCCTCAAAGCTGCTGCTATTTACTGCAGGGCAGAGGGCATATTCATGAACTGAGCAGGAAAGAAAAGCAGATGATTATAAAAGGATTAAAGTAAGGACAGGCAGAATGAAAAAAACAAATTATTTTATTGAAGGACTGCAGGGAGCAGGAAAATCTGCTTTTGTACAAAAGCTTTCTGAAATTTCAGGGGATTACAGGGTTTTTCGGGAGGGAGATTACTCCCCGGTTGAGCTGGCCTGGTGTGCATATGTGACAGAAGAGCAATACACAAGTATACTAAATTCCTACCCGAGCATTCAGGAAGATATCAAAGGACAAACATTTGAGGAAGGGGAACGCAAAATTATTTGTTATACCCGGATATTGACAGATATTCCCGGCTTTCATAGAGAGCTGGAGAAGTTTGAAATATATAATGGAAACTATGAAAGGGATTCTTTTGAAAAAGTGATTTTTGAGCGTTTCAAAAACTGGAATGGACAAGGGCAGATTTTTGAATGTTCTGTTTTTCAAAATATCATTGAAAACCAGATTCTGTATCTGATGATGACTGATGAGGAAATTTTAGACTTTTATGGGAGATTAGAAAGTGTTCTTTCAGACAAGTCCTATAAAATCATTTATTTGGATATGGAGGATATTGCAGGTGGAATTCAGATAATCAGAAAAGAACGCTCCGACGAGAAAGGAAATGAGCTTTGGTTTCCCCTGATGCTTCAATATCTGGAAGAGTCGTCTTATGGAAAAGCACATGCACTTTCGGGTATGGAAGGGCTGCTTACGCATTTGGAACACAGAAAGTCTTTGGAGCACCGGATTATTGAAGAAATTTTTAAGGAAAAGACCATAAACCTGAAAGCGAAAAACTATAAAATGGATGAAGTTGTGGCGCTGCTGTAAAAATAAAGCTGTAAGGCAGGGTTACTTTGTACATAATTGCAGCGCCTTTACGTATATTGTTTCATTTGCCCCCCTTCTATGCCGCAGTTCTGCCTTTTTGTCCCTGATAAATTCCAAAAATAATAAGAAGCGTCATAACTCCTAAAACCAGAAGTGCCATAACCGGATAGCTGATGTTCATGCCAAACACGTCAAAAAACTTGAAGCCTCCGAACACTTCTTTGATCAATGTAACATTTGCCAGTCCAAAGTCAACAAGCGGCTGTATTCTCTGTGTAACGGCATCTCCCAGCGCCGCCAGTCCCACATTGATAAACAGAATTGCAAGGCTCACTCCTACAGTACCCCGCTGGCTTTTCATCCGCGAAGAAACAAGTCCAACGATAAGGCTGTAAACTGCCCCCGTGAAAATCATCCATGCAGCTCCAATAACAGCAAACTGCCAGGCTTTGAAACCGAACATAGACCGGGCATATGTGGGAATGGATTGTATTGCGGCATCCCAACCGTGCAGGCTGGCATGAGGAAGGAAGCCAAAAATGAATGTAGCAGCCACATACAGTACAACAAAAGCGACAGATGCTGTAAGAATACTGAGCAGTTTTGCTGTGACAATTTTCCGCCTGCCGCTCCGGGAACTTAAAATCAGATGATCCATGCCCGTCTCCCTTTCCACGGCAAATACCGGGGCAATAATAAATGTCAGTGGAACAAACAGCAAAAACTGCATCAAGTGTTCTCCCCAGTTGACAAACAGATTTTCCCACAACAAAATATTCGCAAATTTTGGTTCACCAAGCGCAGTCAGTATTTTTAAGGAATCAGAGAGTTTTTTGTACTCAAAAGTACTCTGCTTTTCCTGTTCTTCAAGTTCTTCCAGTTTCAACTGCAAAAGCGCTATCCCATAGGGTTCCTCTGCACTCTCCGGCGGCGTCCCATTCCAATACTCATCCACCCTGCCGGCAAATTCATTGTATTTCAGTGCCAGCATTGTCTCGGGCTGATCTTTGATGCTTCTGGCAATCATCCGGGAATCTGTTCCATAACGGGTGCTTATTTCTTCATATACTTTTTTTGCCCAGGCAGCCTTTTCGGCATCAAGGGAACCTTCGTAGTCCGCTGCCAGTTCTTCGTAAACACGATAGCTGTCTCCGCTTCCGATTAAGAACAGGGAAGTGGCAAAGCCAATCAGGCTGTAAAGCACAAACAGGCAGACAAGTAAACTGATCGTTTTTTTATTGAGTAACAGTTTTCCAAGTTCAAAACGGTATAATGACATCACTTGACCTCCTTACTTTCCGGTAAAAAATTGAAAATGTATAAATACGCATCCTCCAGATTGGGCACGGTCTGTACCGCATTGTCCGCCGGTTTTGATTTAGCAATTACCCGCACTTCCATAAGCTCCCCTTTTGCCGCCACATTACTGATAACTGCCTGCTTTTGATACTCCACAAGTTCTTCTGCAGGCATTTCCACAAGCCAGACATAGTTTTCCATCATTTTGATGTACTCTCTGCTGCTGTGTATATGTCGTATGGTACCATACTCCATCATCATGATCCTTGTGGCAATCTGCTCCACATCAGATACAATATGGGTGGAAAGCAGTACCAGACGGTCTTTTGAATAAGCGGATATGATATTCCGAAATTTGATACGCTCAAACGGATCAAGTCCGGAAGTCGGTTCATCCAAAATCAAAATCTCAGGATTATCAAGAAGCGCCTGCGCTATGCCAAGTCTGCGCTGCATCCCTCCCGAATAAGTGGAGCAATGCCGCTTTAAATCCTCCTGCAATCCTACACTGTACGCCAATTCCTCAATCCGCTTTTTTGCGTATGCTTTTTCCATGCCCTTTAACGCGGCAGAATATTCCAGATAATCCCTGCCGGTAAAATCACTGTAAAAGCCCACATCCTGCGGCAGATACCCTATTTTCGCCCTGTATTCGTCGCCTACATCATGAATGTTCCTGCCATTATATAAAATCCGTCCTTTGTCCGGGCGCAGCACATCCGCCATAATTCGGATCATTGTCGTCTTTCCGGCGCCATTGGGCCCAAGCAGCCCATAAACCCCTGTTCCCATTGTGACAGAAATGCCTTTCAGAACTTTCTTGTCCTTATAACTTTTTTCTATATCTTCAAATTGCAATTCCATAAATGTTTCCTTTCTGCTCTTATCCTGGAGCTCCGCCTCCCCGCATTGCCCTTGCTACTTTTACCGTGGAAAAATCTGCCTGATTAAACTTTCCAACACTTAACGCAAAGAAGACTGTTCCAATAAGAACTGTAATCATTAGCCCCATGAACGGAGTTATGATAAAGCCATAAATATCAAATGCCATTCCCTCCCGCACAAGTTCTGCAGAACTCATTTTGTATGCCCCAAGCGCAATATACCGGAAAATAGACGTCACATAGGTAAGCGGATTTAAGTATACGACCGGAAGAAGAAAACCCGGCATCATCGTGGTTGGTATATATGCGCCGGAAACAAATGTCAGCGGCATCATTATCATGGAGCTTATGGTCTGGAACGAAGGGGAATTGCGCGAAACAGTCGCTAAAAACAATCCGACTGCGCTGAAGGTCATCGCTGAAACCAGCATTACCACAATCAGCAGTAAAATCTGAAGCACATTGATTCTAAATCCAATGAGCAGGCTGATTATCATGGTAAGAGCTCCCTGCAGGGTAGAAACGACCGCCCCCGATATGATATTTCCGATTGAAATCTGGGAACGTGCAATGGGTGCAACCATAACCTCTTTCATATATCCGTCCGAAATATCTGACAGAATATCTGACGAATTATTGATACCCGTCTGAAAAACAGTCATAATAATGACGCCTGCAATTAAATAATTCATTGGTTCGCCGAAACCGCTCATGGAAGATTTCATCATAAAGGAAAACATCACCAACATAAACATGGACATAACAATGCTCCCAATCATCCTCCCCCTGTTTCTGGTATAATTTAACAAATTCCTCTGTATAATTGCTGTAACTGGATTCATGACTGCCTGATCTCCTTTCCTGTAATTGCGAGGAACACTTCGTTCAATGTTCCGTTTTTTGCCTCAAAATCAAGAATTGTATCTCTGCACTCTGACAAAATCCAAAGCGCATCGGGCGCTTTCTTTGTGTGGAAAACAACCCTGTTTTCTACTTTCTCATAAGGAATCTTTTGCTCCATCAATATATTTTCCAATGGTTTCGTATGCGCACAGCTTACATCTACTTCGGTTCCGGTATACTGGTGTTTTAAGTTCTCCGGCGTGTCATGGGCAACAATCTTTCCATGATCCATGATCACAACTTTAGAGCATACCTCCGCTTCATCCATATAATGAGTGGTCAAAAAAATTGTCATGTTTTTCTGCTTTTGCATTTTCTGGATATATTCCCATACATTTGCTCTTGTCTGTGGATCAAGCCCGGTCGTCGGTTCATCTAAAAACAAAACTTTTGGAAAATGGACAAGCCCTCTTGCAATCTCCACACGTCGTTTCATTCCGCCGGAAAGACTTCCAACAACCGCCTTTTTCCAATCTGTAAGCTCCACCAGATCAAGGGCAAAATCAATTCGCTCTGCAACCTCATTTTTGGGAACTTTATAAAAGCTGCAATGATATTTCAGGTTTTCCTCCACCGTCAATTTGACATCCAGTGTAGAATCCTGAAATACAATACCAATATCCTTTCTGACTGCCCCCTTTTCTTTGGAAACATCATGTCCATTGATTCGGATACTTCCTTCCGTTTTATCCAGGATCGTACATAAGGTATTGATTGTGGTACTCTTACCTGCGCCATTGGGACCGAGAAACGCAAAAATTGCCCCCTCATCCACAGTGAACGAAATATCGTCCACTGCTTTAAAATCTCCGTATGTCTTTGAAAAATGTTCTACTTCAATGATTGGATTCATTGCTTTTCCTCCCTGTTCAAAAAATTAAGTCCTATGGGTTTTATTCCCATAGGACTTATCGCTATAGATTCTATAGTGCCTTTAAGTTATTCATTTTTCGATCTGCCGCCAAATGCGCCAAATACGCCCCTGTCCGGAATGAAACCATCATAATTCGGTGAAAAACGTTCTGCTCCCGGAATATCTGCCGGTTTTCTTCCTCTCCCAAAGGGGCCAAATGCCCTCTCCCGCATAGACATCAACTGCTCAAACTGTTCCTCGCCCATACGCTCTCTTGCCTTGGCCATCCAGTCTGTTATACTGCCTTCCTCGCTGCTATCAACCTCCTGTATTCCAAACGCTGCAATAATCCTGTCTAAATATTCCCCAAACTGCTGCAGTTCTTCCGCTGACAGACAATCCAGAACTTCCTGATAATCCGTTTCCGGCTGTTGTACTTCCCTGCCCTTTTCTGTCAGCCGGACAACCATAACCCGCCTGTCTTCTTCAAAGGGCCCACGCTCCACATGACCGCTCTTTTCCAGCTTATTCAACAGCTCGTTCAGCGATTGCTGCCGAATGCCCAGCAGATACGCCAGTTCCCTTGTCTTAATTTCCGGCTGGATTTTCAGCATTGCAAGGATTCTCCCCTGCCCTCTGGTCGGATCGGCAAATGGTCCGGACTGAGCCTGACTGAACATCTGGCGGCGTTTCATGAGCCATTGCAGTGTGGAGAGCTTTTCATAAATAGCTGTATACACATCATCCATATCATGCCCCTTTATTTTGTACTGGTACTTGTATCTTTGTTTATCTAATATAATACAGGTACCATTCCAATTTGTCAACAGTACCTGTACTATTTTTTTATAAAAATAAAATTCGTTTGGTATATGCCTGTCTTCAAACAAAGTCCTGCTGTCCGTATAAGTTCTATCTTTCTCAAAGCCATGCGACAGCATATGGTATTTTCCCATTGTTCTCCTGAACTTCCGGTTTTACTAATCTGGAAAAACCATAAAAGAACTGGTATAATGATGTCATGCCGCGGTAAAGGAGACAAATTGATATGGTTTATCAGGAGTTATTGGACAAGATTGTCAGTGTAAGTGTACAGATATTTGGTGAAGAACTTACAGGCATATATTTACATGGTTCGGCGGCAATGGGATGCTTTCACCCGGATAAAAGCGACATAGACTTAATTTTTGTGATTGAAAATGAAATAACAGATGATCAGAAACTGGAATTCATGAATGCAGTTGTAAAGTTAAATAGAATGGCGCCAAAGAAAGGAATTGAGCTGAGTTTGGTAAGGAAGATTTACTGTGAAAAATTTCTTTATCCTACTCCCTATGAATTACATTTTTCCAATATGCATTTGCAGATGTTTATGGCTGAGCCTTTAGATTATGTGAGCAGGATGAAAGGAACGGATAAGGATTTGGCGGCTCATTTTATGATAATTAAGCACTGTGGGATTACTCTGTATGGGAAAGAGATTCCGGCAGTATTTTCGGAAGTGCCTAAAGCAGATTACATAGATAGTATCTGGTCTGATATTGAAGATGCAGAGAAATAGTGGAAAATCCCATTTATATGATTTTGAATTTATGCAGAGTGGCAGCCTTTGTGCAGGATGAGCTGATTACTTCTAAAAAGCAGGGAGGACAGTGGGGAGTGCAGAACTTGGAGCCGCAATATCAGGGATTGATTTTTGAAGCCCTTGAATGTTATGTTTCAGGTAAAGAAATGATTGTCAGGGAAGAGAAAGCAGTAGAATTTGCAGGGTATATGCTGAAAAAGATTGGAGGTATGCTGTCTTGACGGATACAGCGAAATGCACAATAAGGCCCTGGCGGTTGGAAGATGCCGCCGATTTGGCTCAATTGCTGAACAATAAAAATATTTTAAATAATTTAAGGGACGGACTGCCTTATCCATATACAAAAAAGGACGGGGAAGATTTTATTTCGTCTATGCGCTCGGCAGATCCAACGAAAACTTTTGCTTTTGCAATTACTGCTGATGATAAAGTGGCTGGGAGTATTGGCGTTTTCCGCTGTGATAATATTCATTCGCGGACAGCAGAGATGGGATATTGCATTGGGGAGCCATATTGGGGCAAAGGGCTGGGAACAAGTGCGGTAAAACAGGTTTGCAACTACATATTTGAACATACAGACATTATCAGAATATTTGCAGAGCCTTTTGATTATAATGCAGCTTCCTGTCGTGTGCTTGAAAAGGCTGGATTTCATTTGGAGGGAATTCTGCGGAAGAATGCAGTGAAAAACGGCAGGGTGCTGGATATGAAAATGTATTCTCTGGTTAAGGAGGAAATGGGGATGCAGGTAATTGACTATTATAATTGTGACAGGCAGGAACATTGGCTTGAGCAAATAAAGAAAAGTGACTGGGCAGCCGGCCAGTTTCTCTATGAATTATTAAATGAAAACAGGTTTAAAAATACTGTAGGAGAAAAGTCCAAAGTGCTTCTGCTGGTGAATGGGGATGAACTCGTTTCATTTTGCACCTATGCGGAAAAGGATGATATACAGCCCACAGAACTGACGCCCTGGATGGGATTTGTTTACACTTTTCCAAAATACAGAGGACATCGTTATATGGAAGAACTGTTTTTGGAAGTTGAAAGGCTTGCCAAAGCTGAAAAGGTACATGATGTCTTTATTTCAACAGGCCATACGGGATTATATGAAAAATATGGCTGTGAATTTTATCAGATGATGGATGATATGTCTGGTGAGTCTGCCAGAGTTTACAGGAAGCATATAGATTAAAAATTAATCCTGATTGGAAGACTGCATTATTCATTTCGTTTTGGATTGACGGGAATTTTTAAGTAACATCGGGAGGAAGTTTATAAAAATCATCAGAAGAACGTATGCTGTTAAGCTGCTGTTCATAGTTGGAACTACATCCATAAGCGCGGTCCAGTCTTCCTTCCGCACCCAGTTGTTTATCAGAAAGTACTGGGCAAGAATGGTGAGTGCTGTGAAAGAAAGTGCACATAGAGATGTCCAGCCTGCCAAACGGTGGTTACGAAAAGAAAGCCATAAATTTAAGGCAGTAAAAACAATGCTGGCGGTGCCAAATAAAATCCACATTTTATATTTCTCCTTCCATATTTTATAAGCTGTGTATTGGTTCCATATTTAATTGGATGGTGTATAGTCATAGTATATTTATTTGGGGGTAGATGTCAACTTAAATATTTATTGGAGGTAAAAAATGGACAGCAGCAAAGTAAAAAGTATTATGTTTTCCTTAGGCGCAGACCTGTGCGGGGTGGCAGATGTTAACAGGTTTGAAGATGCTCCAGAAGGATATCATCCCCTTGATGTTTTTCCCACCTGCCAATCTGTGATTTCTTTTGCGTGCAGGTTTCCGGCAGGTGTCCTTTCCTGTAAAACAGCAGTTCCTTATACCAGAGTGAGGAATTCCATTACTGCTAAAATGGATGCTATTGCGCTGGATTTTTGCATTGAAATGGACAAGCTGTGCATAGCGGCAATACCAATACCCACCAATGAAAGCCAGTGGGACAGTAAGACAAAAAGGTGGCGTTCCATTATTTCTCAAAAACATGCGGCGCAGGCAGCGGGATTAGGAACCATAGGCAGACATTCTTTGCTGATTACGCCGGAGTTTGGCAGTATGGTCTGGCTTGGGGCAGTTTTAACAGAAGCAAAACTACAGCCTGATCCTGAGCTTGAAAAAATATGTAACGACTGTAATTTGTGTGTAAAGGCATGTCCTGTGAATGCGTTAGAGTATTCGGAAATAAAGCAGCAGGTTTGCTGGGATCATGCGTTTGGAGATAATGAAGAAACAAAAAACTGGGAGATTTCCTGCCATCAGTGCAGAGATATCTGTCCATATAACCTGGGGTATCAGATTTAAGCCGGAGGAGATAAGGATTATGAAAAAGATATTAGTGACAGGCGGGACGGTATTTGTCAGTAAATATATTGCAGAGTATTATATAAAAGCAGGAAACGAGGTATATGTGCTTAACAGAAATCATCATCCTCAGCCGAAGGGAGCTGTTCTGATTGAGGGGGACAGGCATGATCCCGGCGATAAATTAAAGGGATATACCTTTGATGCGGTACTGGATGTTACAGCATATACAGGTGAAGATGTAGAGCAATTGCTGGATGCATTAGGAGAATTTAAGGATTATATTCTGATCAGCTCAAGCGCGGTGTATCCTGAATACCTGTCTCAGCCCTTTACGGAAGAGCAGGAAACAGGAGCAAATAAATATTGGGGGGCGTATGGAACCGGTAAGATTGATGCGGAGAAAGCGTTATTAAAGCAGGTTCCTTCCGCCTATGTATTTCGTCCGCCTTATCTTTATGGCCCCGGAAATAATGTGTACCGGGAAGCATTTGTGTTTGAATGTGCGGAAAAAGACCGGAAATTTTACCTGCCGCGAAAGGGTGAAATGAAGCTGCAGTTTTTTCACGTGATGGACTTATGCAGATGCATAGACAGTGTTTTGGAAAAACATCCTGAGAATCATATATTTAACGTCGGAAATGAAGATACGGTTTCCATTCGGGAATGGGTAAACCTTTGCTACGAGGCGGCAGGGAAAAAGCCGGAATTTGCAGAGGTCTATCTGGACGTTAATCCCAGGGAATACTTTTCTTTTCATGACTATGAATACAGGCTTGATGTGGAAAAACAGCGTAGTTTGATTTCCAATACACTTTCCCTGCAGGAGGGGCTTGAGGAATCTTATCTGTGGTATCAGGGGCATAAGGAGGAAGTAAATAAAAAGGATTATATCAGGTATTTGGATGAAAAATTTGGTTCCACCCTGCCCGAATAACGATAAGAGATAAAATTCCGGAAAGTGCATCTGAAACCGGACCGGCCCATAAAATGCCATCGATTCCCATAAATGCACTTAAAATAAACATTGATGGAATGAGGAAAATGATTTGTCTGGACAAGGAAAGCACCATAGAGGGGATTGGCTTTCCGATTGCCTGATAAAAAATGCCGATTACCATTCCGGAAGGAATCATAAAGCAGGCCAACAGGTAAATGCGGAAGCATTTCACTGCAAATTCCATATAAAGTTCAGATTCCTGACCAAAGATATTGATGATTGTTTCCGGAAATATCTGAAATATAAATAGTGCAATGAACATGATTGCAGTGCAGGAGCTAAGGGAGAGTTTGAAAGCCTGCTTTACCCGATCATATTGCCCGCTTCCATAATTGTAACCTAAAATAGGCTGGACACCGGAAGCGATACCCAGGGCGATACTGGTAATTAGTTGACTGGTTTTCATGGTGATGCCCAGTGCCGCCATAGGAATGTCGCTTCCATAGACAGATTTTGCACCATATTTGACCAGCAGGTTATTTTGGATGGCAATAACGACTGTTCCGGCAATCTGCATAAAAAAGGAAGACATGCCCAGTGAAACAATTTTTTTAACGATAGCGATATCAAGGGCAAAATCTGTTTTGCCTAATTTAATGGATTTCAGGCGAAACAGGCAGATGATGTAAAATACCGCATTCAGTAACTGTCCTATGATAGTGGCCCAGGCAGCGCCTTTAACACCTAAGTGAAATACAAAGATAAATACAGGATCAAGAATTATATTTGTGATACAGCCAATCAACATGCCGGTCATGCTGGCTTTGGGGCGCCCGTCTGCCCGAATAACATTCCCAAATCCTACGCCTATCATAAAGACAGGAAAGCCAAGCACGATAATTCTACCATAATCTACTGCATAGGATGTGACCTCGCCTCTGGCACCAAACAGCCAGCAGGAGGGCTCCAGGAAAATTTCAAACAGAATCAGAAAAAGTATGCTGCATCCTATTGTTAATGTTACCATATTCCCTACACTTTTTGCCGCTTTTTCAGGCTCTCCTTTTCCCAGATGAAGGCTCATGAAAGAGGAAGCGCCATTTCCAAGCATCATGGCAATAGCCATTAAAATAAGCGTCATAGGCATAATAACATTGGTGGCGGCATTTCCCAGATATCCTACGCCCTGTCCGATAAACACCTGATCTACCATATTGTAAAGAGAATTTACAACAAGGGAAATGACGCTGGGAACAGCATAACGGACAGTCAATGTTCCGATACGTTCTGTTCCAAATGGATTAATTGCTGTTTCTTTATTCATAATTGGAATTCCTCCTGCTATTTTAAGATTCAAATATCTTAATGATACATACATTTTCCTTGGATGTGAATTTAAAATTTGTTATAATTAATAAGAAAAACTAATAAATACAGGAGAAAAACCATGACAACCATGCAGCTTGAATGTTTTCTTGCAGTCGCGGAAACGCTGAGTTTTGCAAAGGCAGCCGGAAAGCTGAGTGTGACGCAGCCGGCGGTAACGCAGCAGATACGGGCATTGGAGGAAGAAATGGATGTGCAGTTGTTTAAGCGTACAACGCGGATAGTGCGGCTGACGCCGGAGGGGCATGTTTTTCTTAATGATGCGCGCAGTATCCTTAACATGATATATTTTACAAAAAAACGCTTTCAGGAGCATAACAGTAAGGAAAGTCTGCCCTTTTGTATTGGATGCCATTCCCATGATGAGCTTATGCTTCTTCCGGAGGTCTTAAAAGGAATGAAACAGGAATATCCCGTGATACATCCTGTTTTTCAGGTGATACCTTTTCAGCATCTGTTTCAGCTTCTGGCTGAGGAACTGGTAGATGTTATCATTAGTTTTCAGGAGAAAAATAAAAAGGAAAGCTATGGTACATACAGGGAATTTGTAAGGATTCCGGTAATGGGGATTATGACAGTGCAGCATCCAATGGCAGCTAAATCACATTTGACAAAGAAAGATTTGGCAAGCGAAAGAATTATTTTGATAGAGCCTCAAAGATGTCCAGGAAGACTGAATGACATTTGTCATGAATTGACAAAGGACAAAGCTGTTACGGATTTGATGCTTTGTGATACGCCGGAAGCGGCTCTGCTGCTGGCAAAGGCCGGATTTGGAATTGCAATTCTTCCAAAGCTGACAGATATGGCGGATCGGGGGCTGGCTTATATTCCCATTAACGGTGCGGATATGCTTTCCTATGGGGCATATTATAAAAGTGTAAAAGGAAAGCCTTTATTGAAATTATTTCTACAGCTATGCAGGGAATATTTTTCCAGGACACTTTCGTAAGCAGCAGAACGTGTTTGGTTAAAGTAAAATTCGAGGTTGACGGAACAGTGCATGTTTGCTTAAATGAGGATATAAAAGAAACAGGAGGAATTTTGAATGAAGAAGGATTGTGTTGTGATTGCATAGCGGTGGCTATTGCAAGCATATGAAAATGATTGTTATAGCCATTGCATACCTGAAGAAAAGTTTTTAGGAGGGCAATCATGGGCTATGTAAAGGCAGAAGATGTTCTGCCGGAAGAAGTGCTTGAATTAATTTGGCAGTATATTGATGGCGAGCTGCTTTATGTTCCGAGGAAAGGTGAAAAGCGCTGCTGGGGTTCGGGAACAGGAATACGTGACAGCCTGCAGTCCAGAAATGACGCTATTTTCAGAAAATATAAAATCAAAAAGGAGTTTTGATATATAAGGGGAAATAAAATTGAATAGAGAAAATAAAAGAATATCCTTTGAAAAAGGATATTATAAAAAGCATCCCTGTAACGAGATATTTACCTGCAAGGTCTGTGGGAGAGAAGTAGTGCCGCAGGGGGCAGGCGGTGATCATAGAAACCACTGTCCCAATTGTCTGACCAGTCTTCATGTTGATATTACCCCGGGAGACCGGGAAGCGGACTGTGGCGGGTATATGGATGCAGTTGCTGTGTGGGTGAGAAAAAACGGAGAGTGGGCAATTATTCACCGCTGCAGAATGTGCGGAGCGTTCAGCTCCAACCGTGTGGCAGCGGATGACAACCCAATGAAACTTATGTCCATTGCCTTAAAGCCGCTGGCAATGCCTCCTTTTCCAATGGAGCGCATAGAAGAAATGACTCGCCTTATGGGCGGAGACGGGGTAATGCATTCATAAAAGTAAAATCAGGATAAGCAGGTCAGCGGTATTATGCCGCTGGCCTGTTTTGTGGTAGTGAGTTTTGCGGCTTTCGTTTAGAGAAAATTAAGCTTTGCGGGATAAGCACACATTGCAAATGGCGGCAAATTCATTTAAAATCAATAATATGGAGGGAATAGCAATGACAAGGATATACTTTAAACTGGCGGCTCTTGTTTTAACCACAGCATTAATTGCAGGCTGCGGGAAAAAAGTTGAGGAGCAGGCAGCAGGAAGTGTTGAACAGGAGCTTACTTTGTGTGAGGCGGAAAGTTTTATTCCAGACAATAATTTTGGATTGTCCTCCTTCTTTGAGAAGGGAAATATTGTGGTGGCTGAATTGTCTGATGGAACTGTTTTAAATGAAATACCAGTTACTTTTGATGAATATCGGGTGTTTTTAAGTATGATAGATGAAAATAACGGGTATCTGTTATATTGCAGCACTCCGGGGGCCGGCCAGATGATGAAATTGCTATATTTTACAAATGACAGGTGGCTAAGTTTTACGGAAGCAGACATTAGTCTGCAGTTGGATGGCTATCCTACAAGCTTATCTGCAATGTCAGAGGAACAGCTTTTTATTGGAACGCAGATGCGGAGCAATGGATTTTTATTTGAAACCACGAATGGAGGCAGGGACTGGACTTCTTTTACGGTAGATGGAAGCATAAAGAACTGCCAAAACGGATATGCTCCCATTGTTGATAAAGAAAATAATATTGCGTATGTCCTTTTAAAATGTGATGAAAACTATCTGCTGTACCAACTGAATGATGTGTGGGAAAAGAAAGGCAGTTTTCCCTTAGATGCTTTTGTGGAGGAATTTTTTGCCAGCGACGGAGAGCTTTATATTGTGGATTCCGAGGGAAAGCAGTATCGGATAGAAGGAGAATAGGGAGAAGAAGGTATGATTTTGTATCATGGGAGCAATGTAATTGTTTCCGAACCAAAGTTAATTCAACAAAATCGTTTTTTGGACTTTGGTTTTGGATTTTATACCACAACGAATAAATTACAGGCAATTGCCTTTGCAGAAAAGGTCTTTAAGCGGCGTAAAGAAGGCGGGAAAGTCGTTAATGTATATGAGTTTGACGAACAGGCAGCATTTTCAAAATATTCTGTTTTGCAATTTGATGAGCCTGATGAAGCGTGGCTTGATTTTGTATCAGAAAACAGAGCCGGAATTTATAAAGGGAAAGTGTATGATTTTGTTTATGGGCCAGTTGCAAATGATGATGTTTATACCACATTTACCCTTTATTCATCAGGGGCTTTGACAAAAGAGCAGACATTGGAAACACTGAAAATCAAGAAGCTGTATAATCAGTTGGTTGTATCTACGCAGCAGGCGTTAAGCTGTTTAAAGTTTATTGGAACTTTACCTAAGGAGGACATGAATGGAACAGAAAAAATTTGAGGCAATGCTGGTACTGCTTGTTCCTCAGGTAGTTCAATTAATTATGGAAAAGGGATCATGTGATGAGATAACGGCATCCAAAGAATTTTATAATTCGGAGGTTTATGCATTGTTAGAGCAGGAAGATACGAAAATTTGGCATTTTAGTGCATTAACCTTGTTTCGCATGTTTGATGAGGAAAAAAGAACTGGTATGATTACTTTTCCGGAGGAGACATAAAAACTATGAGTAAAGAAGGTAATTTTCTAATTTATTGTGTTGAGAGATATAAGTCGTCAAAAAGAATGACCGGAAGGGAAGTATCTACATTATTTACAAAATATATGGTGTGGGACTATATTTATTCCTGTTATGAAGCATTGCATACAACTGGAGAAAATTATATTGTGGAGGACATTGATTTATATATTGAAGCCAGGCAGACAACATAAAGGAGGACCAGAATGAAAAAAGTAATAGAAAATTTTTTAACTTACGTAAAAATTGACACTCAGTCGTCGGAGGAAAGTTTAGAGACGCCCTCCACCCAAAAACAGCATAATCTGGCGGAGCTCTTAGTGCGTCAGATTACGGAGATGGGGGCGGAAGAGATCACTTATGACAAAGAGCACTGCTATGTATATGCGTCTGTTCCTGCGTCAAAGGGATGTGAAAACGCACCGGTGATTGGATTTATTGCCCATATGGATACTGCGCCGGCAGTAACAGGGGAGAACGTTAAGCCCAGGATCGTGGAAAATTACGATGGGAAGGACATCCTGCTCAATCAGGAAAAGCAGATTGTTATGAAGGTGGAGGATTTTCCGGAGCTTCCCTCTTATGAAGGGAAAAGATTGATTGTAACAGACGGAACCACGCTTTTAGGGGCAGATGACAAGGCGGGCGTTGCGGAAATTATGGCAATGGCACAGGAACTGTTAGCTCATCCTGAAATTTTACATGGCAAAGTAAGGATTGGATTTACGCCTGATGAGGAAGTGGGAGCGGGCGCAGATTATTTTGATGTGAAGCTTTTCGGAGCAGACTATGCCTATACGGTAGATGGGGGAAGACTTGGGGAATTGGAATATGAAAATTTCAATGCAGCAGGTGCAAAGGTGATTATTCATGGCAGAAGTGTACACCCGGGGGATGCAAAGGACAAAATGCGGAATGCAGTTTTAATGGCCCAGGAGTTTCAGTCTATGCTTCCCGTATCAGAAAATCCCATGTATACCTGTGGATATGAAGGATTTTTCCATTTGGATCAGTTAAATGGTACAGTGGAGGAAGCAAAAGCAGAATATATTATCAGGGACCATGACAGAGTAAAATTTGAGAAAAAGAAAGAATTGTTTTTACAGACGGGGGAATTTTTAAACAACAGATATGGTGAGGGAACTTTTGAAATAGAGATGAAGGACTCTTATTATAACATGAAAGAAGTTATTGAAAAGCATATGCATTTGGTGGATTATGCAAAAGAGGCTATGGAGGAGCTGGGGATTACGCCGGTGGTGGTTCCCATCCGGGGCGGAACAGATGGAGCAAGGCTTTCCTTTATGGGACTCCCATGTCCGAATCTCTGCACAGGCGGGCAGAATTTTCATGGACGGTTTGAGTATGCCTGTGCGGATGAAATGGAAAAAATCGTTGAGTTGTTAATAAAGATTGTGGAAAAGTATCAGGTTTTTAAGTAAATAAGTCGATATTAACAGTAAATACAGGGATGTATTTATTATATTACAAGGATGTGATGGAATGAAAATCGGAGAGGCGCAGCAGATTTACAGGCAGCAGGTAAAAGAATACAGGGAACAAAGGGCGGTTTTGTCAAAGCAGCTTCAAAATGTGCGGTCCAAAATGGAACATTTTCAGGATAAGGACGGGCAGTTTGCTTCGGAAGCCGCCACACTGGAACTTACCATTGGTGCATTAAATGAAAAAGAAGATGAGTATCAGGAATATCTTGACAGACTTGCGGATAAGTACTGTGCACACTGGAATGCAACCGTGGCGGAGCAGCAGGCGGATGCGGCTGAGGAATATGCAGTTGAAATGGGAAAAATTCTTGAGGTTGCCAGACGCATTATGAAAGGTGCAATTGTACCGGCATCGGATGAAAAAAAGCTGATGGAGTTCAGCTTTGAGATGTATCAGACAGCGAAAAACATTGGCGCACTGGCCCGCAGGGAAAAGGAAGAGGAATATGATTCTCTTTGGGGAGATGAGGAAAAAAAGGAGTATGATGATCCCCAGGAAGTGGCAGAAAATGCCCAGGCGCCGGCCGGAGAACCGGAAATTGTGGATGCTGCGGAAGTGATGAGTTCGGCCACAGGCTGAAAACAGTAAAAAAACGACTATGTATTACTTAAAAGGTAATTACATAGTCGCTTTTAATTTAGAGTGTACTGATAATGCACGTTTCTGACAGCACAATTGCATGAATTTACAAATCATGTTTTGGTATGTATTAATTTGGACATGGTTTCCAATAACAATGGAATGTCAATGGGTTTGGTCAAATGCGCATTCATACCGCTTTCTAAAGAAGCCCGTTTATCACTTTCAAAGGCATTGGCTGAAAGGGCAATGATTGGAATACTTGCCAGGTCAGGATCTTCCAGCGCGCGAATGGCTTTTGCTGCCTTAAGCCCATTCATTACAGGCATTTGAATATCCATCAGAATCAGAGAGTAATCTTCCGGACGGGCTTTTGTCATTTTTTCAATAGCAATGCTTCCATTTTCGGCTGTGTCAACTAAAAATCCCTGATCCCTCAGTATTTCCGTTTCAATTTCCAAATTGATTTCATTGTCCTCAACAATTAAAATTTTAAGGCCTGACAGGCGGCTGTATGGACTTTGTGCATTCTCTGATAAAGCAGGAGCTGAATCCTGCATGCGGAGAGTTAACGTAACAGTAAAAGTAGTTCCCTTGTGGAGGGCACTGTCAATTTCTATATTACCACCCATCATGTCCACAATATGTTTGGTGATTGTAAGTCCTAATCCTGTACCAAAAGCGCCGCTTAAGGTAGTATTATTTTCACGTTCAAAAGGCTCATAAATATGGGCAAGAAAATTTTCACTGATACCGATTCCGGTATCCTGTATTTTAAACTGATAAACCGCACAATTATTTGGAAGGGTATCCAGCTCTTTGACATACATATCAACCTTGCCGCCGGATTCCGTATATGTAATTGCGTTATTTGTAATGTAATGAAGAAGCTGAGTCAACTTATCACTGTCTCCATAAATATCGGAGTGAATCAACTCGTCAGTATGCAGAGAAAAATCGATACTCTTTCCAAAAGCATGAGGAGAAAGAGTGTCATATACATCACACATAATTTCCTGCAGGCTGCATTCGGACTCTACAATACCGGCGTTGTTGGATTCCAGCCACGCTATTTTCAATACTTTGTCAATTAAATCTAAAAGCTGCCGGCTGGAAGCTTCAATTTTATCAAGGTACTTTAAAGCAGTGCCAGCATCGGCAATGTTCTTTCTGGCAAGAGAAGTAAAGCCAAATATGGCATTTAAAGGTGTACGCATGTCATGTGACATATTGGCAAGAAATGTATTTTTAACATCCATTGCCAAATTTGCATTTTCAAGAGCATTTTCCAACAACTGGTTTTGTTCCATCTCACGCTGTATCTCTTCATCTACGATTCGATAACCCATAACAATCTGGGAAATATGTTCATTACTGCCCACATTTACAATACGAAGCTGCAGATATTGAATCGCCTGATTGTTTATAACCCGATAATTTGTATAGTAGGTTTTGGAGGCTGATAATTTGGAACGCATATACTCAGGGGAAGTTACTTTAACAAGCAGCTCTTTATCCTCAGGATGAACCCAGGCATTAATATATTCGGAAGCAAATCCAAGATAATCACGTGAGCGCAGTTTTTGATTGAACTGCTTTTGCGTGCGATCGCTTAAACGGTATGGAAGAACTTTATTTGCATCCAGATCCACGTAAAGAATGGAGTCATAATTAACACTAAGTCCTTCTATCACTTTAAGACGCCGAAGCTGTTCCTGATCGATGAGAGTTCTTTCTTTATTGAACTCATCGATTATTTCCTGCAATTCCTGTTCTTTTTCATTTATCAGAATTTCATTTTCGGTTAACTGCCGGTTTCGTTTTTCAGTGGCATCACCAATAAATACATAAAAAAAGTCTCCTGCAGTTTCGCTGTGGATAAAATGGCCATAGTCTTCAATCCAGCGGATGGAGCCATCCTTGCGGAGAATACGGTACTCAACATAATCAAGGTCATATTTGCTGGAGGCAATCTGTTCTTTAATACTTTGTTCAACTGCATCTAAATCTTCCGGGTAAACAATACCTCTAAAAGAATTTCCGGTAAGTGTCTGGAATTCTTTCATATTGTCACATTGGAAAATACGAAGGACAGCTTTATTTGCGTATACCACCTGTTCTGTCTGGTCTGCATGATAGATAAAAAATCCCCCCGGCATTTCATCCATAAAACGGATTAAGCTGTATGCTGTATGCAGATCCTGTGAGTTTGAAAAAATGGAAAGCGCTGTCTGCAAGTCATTTTCCACCAAATGTTCCAAATCAATGTGATTTGTCTCTGAAAACTTAAGAAGAGCTAATATATATTCAATTAACAGACGGTCTGTGTTAGTAAAATTCATGTATATGCCCCCGTAAATCTTTTCCTAGATAAAGTTTAGCATAAAAAGCGCAGGCTGTCATTATTTATGTGCTTTCGTATTATAAAAGAATATGGTATAATCACAACAATGATTGTAAAAAAATTGTGTAATATTGTGTAAAAGGAAGGAGAATTTATGGGAAGAGCAGGCAGCGGCAGAGGTGGCGGAAGAGCCAGCTCCGGCGGACGCAGCGCAGGAAGAGTCAGCGGCGGCCACAGCGTTGGAAGATCAGGCGGCGGAAGCCGTGCAGGACGGGGCAGCTTTGGAGGCGGATCGTATGGCGGAAGTTTTAGCAGAGGAATAGGGAGAGGACCGGCAATGCCCCCGCCGCCAAGAAGAGGTCCGGCAGTGCCCCCGCCGCCTGTGTGGGGAGGACCGGGGATGCCGCCACCTACGGGAAGAGGATATAGAAGACGTTACTCCTATCATGGCGGAGGCTGTTTGGCAACTGCAATTGTTATGGTTTTTGCATTTGTATTTATACTTATAATTTTTCAGAGTGTTGCAGCAAGTGCAGGACGTTTAAGCGATTACGGCAATTCCTACTCTGAGAAGCAGCAGACCAGTACAATTGTGAGAGAAAAATTAAAGACCGGTAATGCATACATAAATGACTGTGTTGTGGATGAACTGGGGTGGTTTGACAATGCTTCAAAAGCAGGAGGAAAGTTAAAGGTTTTCTGGGATGAAACGGGAGTTCAGCCCTATGTTATTCTGAGGGAATATGATCCGGAGCTTACTTCAAATGCAGAAAAAGAACAGTGGGCGGCAGATTATTATGATGAGCATTTCGATACGGAAAATATTTTCCTGTTTGTATATTTTGCAGAAGAAGACACGGATAATGATGTGGGATATATGGCTTATGCAAATGGATACGAAACCTCATCCATTATGGATTCTGAAGCAATAGAAATTTTCTGGAACAATATTGATAAGTACTGGTATACAGATCTTTCTACGGATGAAGTATTTTTATTTGCGTTTAATGATACAGCGACTGCGATCATGCATACACCTACTACAGGGAAAGATATTCTGAAATGGGTGCTTATTGTATTAGTAGTTGCCATTGTATGTGTATTTATTGTTTACCTGATAAAGGAAAAGAACAGGCGTGCGAAGGAAAAGGCGGCAGAGGATGAAAGAATTCTGAACACTCCGATTCACGATATTGCAGATGATCATTTGGAAGATAAATATTTATAAATAAAAATGAAAGGATGGTAAGAAAACATGGGATTAGCAGACACATTAGGAAGAATTCCTAAAATTTTGGAGGCAAATATTAATGCACTTTTAGACAGATGCGAGGATCCGGCAAAGATGATAGATCAGCTGCTGATCGATTATAAGAGGGATTTAGCTGATGTAAAGCGTGATACCGCAGCAGTTATGGCTGACGTGAAGCTGGCAGAGAAAAAAGTGGAAGAGTGTAATGAGGACATTGCAAGAAAGCAAAAGGCAGCGGAAAATGCGCTTAAGGCAGGAAATGAAGGTGACGCACGTACACTTTTAGCAGCAAAGCAGAGGCTTGAGGTTACCCGTGAGAGCCTGCTTCAAAATCTGGCAGTGGCACAGAAAAATGCTGAAATGATGCAGGAAGGCTACAACAAACTGGTACGCAGTATTGAAGAGCTTGAAAGCAGAAAAGATGCTGCAAAAGCAAAGATTTCTATGGCAAAAGCCCAGGACCAGATTAACAAGACAGCAGCGAAAGCAAACAGCACCATTAATATGGATGCCTTCAATAAATATGAGCAGAAAGCAGAAAGAATGCTGGCAGAGGCAAATGCCACAGCGCAGCTTGATGCGGCGGCTGTTTCAGCAGATGATTTGACTGCAAAATATACAAGCAGTGCAGATTCTTCTTCCGTAGATGATGAGCTTGCAGCTTTAAAATCAAAACTTGGGTTATAATAGTTACAGATGAAACAGTTAGAGCTAAAGCAATTAATTGAACTGTCCTGTGAAGTGAGTGACGTGCTTACCAAAGCCAATGTGGGAAATATTCTAACGTCAAAGAAGACGCTGACAGACTTGTTGTGGGAGGAACTTTACAGCTTTGCTGTGTATTTGGCCGGAGCAGATGGCAGATTAGAAGAAAAGGAAATAAAGGTCATACATGAAATATTCGGAGATGAAAATTTCATGTATGATTCTCCTGTGTCAAAGGCTGGCAAAGGAGCGGCAAGCGACAGTTTTGCAGATAAACTTCCCGAAAGCCTTAAGTATGCTGTACTGGCGGATGCAGGATGCAAGTTATCCCCTGATCCATATAAAGGACAAAAGGCAATGATATTTTATGACACATTTAAGCTTTTGGGACAGACGATCCTTGTACAGAACCCGGGAGATGTGAGTGATGTTACCGGTCTTAAGTTTACTTTATATTTGGACCGCATGGAGAAATTTATCAGAGAACTGGCAGTATGGCATCCGGCCAATCAGAAATTTTACAGGCCAGTTTCACCGGCAGAGCCGGATTTTGAAACAGAGGAAGAAAAGTCCGATAAGCTGGAAGAGCTGCTTGAAAATTTAAATGGTCTGACCGGTCTTATTAATGTAAAGCATCAGGTGGGAAGTCTTGTGAACCTGATCCGCGTCCAGAAAATGCGGGAAAATCAGGGCATGAAGGTTACGGATGTATCCAAGCATATGGTATTCATGGGAAATCCCGGTACAGGAAAAACAACGGTGGCCCGAATGCTGGCGGAAATTTACAAGTACCTTGGGGTTTTGAGGAAAGGGCAGCTGGTGGAGGTGGACCGTTCCGGTCTGGTGCGTGGGTATGTTGGACAGACAGCCTCCAGAACACAGGAAGTAATTGAAGAAGCCCTTGGTGGAATTTTGTTTATAGATGAGGCTTATACACTGACTGTTAACAAGGGTGAAGGAGATTTCGGACAGGAGGCGGTTGATACCCTGCTGAAAGCAATGGAAGACCACCGGAAAGATTTGATTGTGATTGTGGCTGGCTACACGGACCTGATGGATCAGTTTTTGGAATCCAATCCAGGGCTTCGCTCCAGATTCAGTAATTTTATTCATTTTGATGATTATACAGCAGAGGAATTGATGGAAATTTTGCGCAGAAACCTGGCGGATCAGGAGTATAAATTATCTTCGGAAGCAGAAATGCAGGCATACAGGCGGCTGCAAAACAGAGTGGATAATAAGCCGGCAAACTTTGCTAATGCAAGGGATGTAAGGAACTTCATGGAACATGCAATTGCAAATCAGGCATCAAGGATTATAAAAATAAAAAGTGCCGGAGAGGATAAAGAACTCCTTGGCACCATAGAAAAAGAAGACTTACCGGAATTTGGGACGTAAATCAGTCCCAAATTCCGGTTTTTTTAACATAAAGATGGCTCACGGAACGTGGCATCCGTTGTTTATTATAAGCGATTTCTTATGGCAGGCAGGACAAAAGTTTTTACGATTTCGGCTTGTCATCTGTATCTATGGGAGGCTGGGAGTCCAGCCAGGGAGTTATAGTTTCTGAAATTTTGTTGACTGCGTTTTTATCACTGAATACAGATGACATTGATAGCATGCAAAGGGCGCCCCAGTAAGCGTTTATAATTTTTCCCCACTTATTCAAATTTGCATTTATTGTTTCTAAATAATGCATAGCTTCCCGATAAACATTAGGTTTAGAATTTTTTTGATTTTCAATAAATTTTTGCGTCATTTCACAGAGAAGCCAAGCCCGATACTTTTTACTGTCAGAAGCATAATCAACTGCCCAAGTGTATAAATTGCGGAAAAGAGCAATCTTCTGCTCTGTAGTAAGGGTTTGGTCGTCTGCAGTGCGGGGGATATTAGGTGCTGTGTTGACTTTTTCCTGCATGATTGTAACTTGTTCTCCTACAACATCTACTGAGTGAATAATTGATTCCAGCTTTTCCTTTACATCATTCAGCTCATCCAGATGTGTATTCATAATAGATTCATTTTTGTTGTTGAGGATTTCTACATTTTCAGTGGTTTTGGCCAGCCTTTCAGTAGATTCCAGGATTCTGATTTTAATATCATTTGTAGTGCGTTCACCTGAAATGCTCATCCAGATGGCAATTACAGACAGAACAATGGAAGTAATTGTGCTGGCAAAGGAAACCTGTGCGACAAAGATATCTTTTTCACATAGCGAAAGTACAATGCTTCCAAGAGAAATGAATGAAGCAATTGCTATAAGATACTTAATGTGCAGTTTATTTTTTTCATTTTGAATTTCATTTGTGGTTTCACTTTTTCCCATCATTTGTACCTCTTTTTGATTTCAATAGTAAAATTTATTTCATTAATTTAGAATAAGGTTGGATTGTTTGGTGTCAGGTATTGTACCACGGAGAAGGCTGAAAGTAAATAAAAAAATGATTTAAACTGTTTGATATTACCTAAAGTTCATTGAGGGTGATTTGAAAAGGTTGTATAGTGGAAATAAGAAAAATTTGTCGAGGGGAAGAATATGTCCATATTATTTATATTTTTTGCACTGGCGGTTTTAGGCATAATTATTGCAATCGTTACAGGAATTAAAAATTATAAGGAATATAAGGAATCTGAATATTATCAAATTACGAAACTTCCATACTGGAAATTGTATTTTGATACAGGCAGACTTGGAGAATATGATACCTATAGATGTTTATGCCCTATAGAGGGATATAAAAAGTATTTATTTAATTGCTATGTTCCTAAGGAAGATGGAACAACTACCGAAGTAGATGTTATAATGATTCATGAGTCCGGGATCTATGTTTTTGAATCTAAGAACTATAGCGGGTGGATCTTTGGTACAGAAACACAGCAGGAATGGACGCAGGTATTACCCACAGGAAGAGGAAAAAGCCAAAAGGAGCATTTTTTTAATCCTATTATACAGAACAAAGTTCACTTAAAATGGCTGCAGTCGTATTTGAAGGATTTCCATGATTTAAGGTTCTACTCCTATATTGTTTTCAGTATGCATTGCGAACTGAAAAAGGTCACCTTAACAAGTGGTGAACATTATGTTGTTAAAAGAGAGGATATACTGGAAGCAGTTTCGCAAAATGTATCTGTATCAGCAGAAAAGATGTCAAAATCAAAAATAAATGAAATATACGATAAATTATATCCTTTGACACAGATGGGAGAGCTTGAAAAAATAGAACATATAGAAAATATAAAGAAACGTTATGATAAACCGGTTTCTTCCAACGAACCAACGAAAGTGCAGGACAAAATATGTCCTCGTTGTGGCGGTAAACTGACACTTAAAGTGGCAAAAAGAGGAAATTATGCAGGGAATAAATTTTATGGGTGCGAAAATTATCCTGGGTGTAAGTATATAGAAAATGTTAAGTAAACATAATTTCATATTCCATATTGGGCGTAATTTAAGTTTCATTAAGTTTCATATAAAAGGAGTTATTTGAAAAAATTGAAACAAAAATGGTGATTTTATCATTAATTTTAAGTTTCATTAAGTTTCATTAAACACTGGATAAGGCGAAAAGTTTAGATATGTAAGAAAGGAAAGCATAAGATGAAATCAATAGAAGTGGTGGCGGCGATTATCATAGGCGGCGAAAAGATATTTGCCACCCAGAGAGGATACGGAGAGTTTAAAGACGGGTGGGAATTTCCCGGCGGGAAAATTGAACAGGGAGAAACGCCCGGGCAGGCGCTTGTACGGGAAATAAAAGAGGAGTTGGATACGGAGATCGAAGTTGGTAAACTGGTTGAGACAGTGGAGTATGATTATCCGGAGTTTCACCTGACAATGCACTGCTTTTTCTGCAGGATCAGGTCGGGAAATTTGACTTTGCGGGAGCATGAGGCGGCAAAGTGGCTTTTGCCGGAAGAACTGGATAGTGTGGACTGGCTTCCGGCAGATTTGGGACTGATTGAAAAACTGAAAAGTTTAAAAACTTTTTCGATATTTTAAAGGCGAGTTTCCATATTGTCTTTTAAACATCCGGATAAAATGGCTTACGTTAGGAAAACCTGCGCACAGAGCAACTTCTGTGACAGGAAGTTTTGTTGTTTCCAGAAGCCTTTTAGCGCAGGTAAGGCGCAGGTGATTGACGTAATCTGAAAAAGTAAGTTTAAAATGTTCTTTAAAGTAGCGGGAAATATATTTTTCGGATAAATGAAATTTGAAAGAAAGCTCTTTTAGAGAGAGCTTTTCCGTAAAATGTTCCTGAATATAGGAGAGCATTTCTCTTTGCAGATTAATTTGACTGCCAGGAAGAGACGAAGTAAGCAGCAAGTGATGCTTTTCCATGAGATTGAGTATCTTAAGCAGGAAGAGACGGGTTTCTATTTGGCAGTGAAGAGAAGAAGCTTCCTGATTCAGCAGCACAATATTTTCTAAAATGTCACAAAGCTCTTTTAGTAAAACAGGATCAGAAATTTCGCGTGGAAACTGAAGCTGACCGCTGCGCAGGGGCATAAGCAGGTCAGACTCCAGGCCATCCATTGTCTGAAAGGAAATAAATTCCAGGGGAAACAGTAAAGTAAAATAAGCCACTGACAGGTCGTCAGAGCCCATGAAATGCAGTTCTCTTGGGTTAACAATAAAAATGGAGCCGCTGTGGCCAGCGTAATCCTGTCCTTCAATAGAGACATGGAGTATGCCCTGTCTGATATAAATTATTTCAAGCTCATCATGCCAATGTACCGGAAACTGAAATGGGTGGCGGACATTGCGGATAAAGTATTGATCATAAGGATATTCCTTTGTTCCGTGAGGAATATTTTCTTTTAATTCTATTATCATAAATTTTCAGGCATTCCTTTTTCGTATTGGATAATTGTCAGCCAGTATTTCCTGTTTGCAATTACCTGCTTTTTAACATTTAGTATATCACAGAAAGTGGAAATAGTGCAATTTTATGCTGAAAAAATGCAAGTTTTTTCAGGCAAAAAAGGATAAAATATGATATCAGTAAAATCGAATCCCTTTTACAGTCAGAAAGTCATGGAAACCAGACCATGAAGACTGAATAGGGGAATCAGTTGGAGGAATATCCATGAAAGGCGAAAGAAAAACTTTAGGGCAGTTGTCTGTGCCGATTTGTCTTGAAATTTTATGTTTTATGCTGACAGGCATGGTGGACACTATGATGCTGTCCTCTGTGGGGGATCAGGCAGTAGGCGCTGTGGGAACAGCCAATACATATATTGGAATTTTTATTATAATGTTTTCAATTACATCTTCCGGAATGATTGCAGTTATGACGCAGTATATAGGTGCAGGGAGAAAAGGAATTGCCTATCAGGCAAGGCAGATTGGACTTATATTTAACGCAGTGCTTGGTGTGGTATTGTCGGTTGTCCTGTTCTGCTTTGCTGAAAATGTGCTTTTGATGGTTGGAGTGGCGGACAGACTGCGGGGATATGCGGTCACATATCTTAAAATTGTTGGTGGAGCATGTATTTTAAATGCGCTTATTCCCATTTTTTCCAGTTATTTAAGGGCATTTGGACATACCAGACAGCCTCTGATGGCCACAATTGTTGGAAATGTGGTCAATTTAATTTTAAATGCAGTTTTTTTATTTGCCTTTCATATGGGAGTTATGGGGGTGGCGCTTGCTACCGTGATCTCAAGAATATTAAATCTTCTGATTGTAATAATTGCCTCTCATTTGCTGGTGGATGCGGGGAAAGATCCGGAGCGAATCACAAACAAAGAGGTATTTGGAAAGATCATCAGTATAGGCCTGCCTTCTGCATTGGAAACAGGATTATATAACCTTGCAATGACGCTGATTATCCGGTTTTTAAATCAGATGGATACAGAAGGCATCAATGTAACGGCAAGGTCCTATGCCATGCAGATTACTAATTTTTCATATTGCGTGGGAGCGGCGCTGGCCCAGGCAAATGCAATTTTGACAGGATGGCGGATAGGCGCAGGTAAATATGAAGAATGTGATAAAGGAACCAGGAAAGCGGCTATGATTGGAGTGGCAGTAGCGGCTGTTCTGGAAAGTGCATTTGCAGCATCTTCCGGTATCTTAATGAGAGTATTTACAGAGGATTCCATGATGATTACGCTGGTGGGAAGACTGCTTGCAATAGATATTTTCCTTGAGATTGGACGGACTACGAATCTGGTTTTTGGCAATGCATTAAAAACCAGTGGGGACGCTGTATTTACCACAGTGATTGCGGCGGTTTTTATGTATCTTTGTGCAGTAGGCGGTACATGGTTTTTTGGAATCCATTTGGGAATGATGGTGGCAGGGGCGTATGTAGGCCTTGCAATGGATGAATGCGTGCGTGCGATATGCATGTATTTCCGCTGGCGCAGTGGAAAGTGGAGAGAAAAGGGACTGATCAGTACTGAAAAAATGTAATAAAATATATCGTAAGCGTAATGAAATTGAGAAGTGCCGGCTAAGTATTTTGCCTGATTCTGCCGATAGAAAATGAAACAGTTGGATGCTGCGTTTTAAGGGGCATCCTTATGTTAAATGAAAGATACCGCTTGGACCTTTTTTGGAAAGCGGCGCAGTTTCGAATGACAGAGGAACTGCAGAAAGGAGGAACATGCAGATTGGAGCAAATTTAGCTGACAGGACTTATGTCCCCTATAGAAACAGCGCGAGAGCGGGCTATGCAGGCGCTGTTTTTGGCGTGTCAAAGGAAGAGATGGACGGGCAGCAGATGTTTGCCGCCAGCAGTGCGGTAACGAAGGCGGAAAATGCTTCTAAAGGAGAATTTTTAGGCCTTACTATGGTGCCGGAACCGGGGGAGTCTATTGTTTATGGAATGCGTGCAATATGGCCGGAGGATTCCACACCTGATAATCCCATCGTGCAGGTTATTTCAAACTTGGGAGGAAAAAAAGAAGTCTATAATGTGGATGTAAGTAAGGTAGATCCTAATCATGCCTCTTCCCTTGAAATGTTTGCCCTGCTTAGTTATTCTGACAAGATGGGAATTTCCAATGGAGGAACTTTCGGATCTTTTCATCAGGCAAAGGTATACGCAGCAAATGCGCAGGAGAATGGATATGTTGAGGACTTGTCCGGACATAAGGCATTTTTAAGCTACAAATTTGACTGGGAAAAATGCATTGGCACCATGATGGGGGAGTACTTTACCGCACAGGCTTACAATCAGTATGAAAATTGTAAAAAGCTGCTTGCAACATTTGATATCTTTTCCAGGCAGTCAGAGCAGACAGATAATCTGGAATTTATCCGAAGCAGAATGGATGAAATATTGGAAAAGGTAAAGAAGGGAAAAACTGAGCCTGTCATCCAAACAGGAGCCCAGGCCTTTTCGGAAAAAGAGTGGGACAGACTGCTTGAACAGTTTGACTCGGCAGAGGATGCACTTAAAGAAATGATGCGTGAAGAACATGCAAAGAGACTGAAAGAGCAGATAAACAAAGCGGAAATCATGAACGACATGGATAAGGAAGCGGAAAAAATACTTACCAGTCAGTCCACGGTGTGTACACTTCCAACGGAGGAATCAGGAAAAGGAGAAGCGCGTTATATCACCTGGTATACGGAAGAAGGAATTTTCTGCAGGAAAGCAGGACAGAAGGAAGGCTATGAATGGTCTATTGCTTTTGAAAACAGCGATCAATATGACAAGGTGATGGAATATTTACGCCAGCAGGAGAAAGATACGGATTGGAAATTTGCTGCTGATCAAAGTTTCTGGCGGGGATTTCTGGGGTAGTATTTTCAAAAAATAATAGCCGGAAATTAATATATGACACATGGAAAACAGGGAAGGCCGTAAAATGGCTTATCCCTGTTTTTATATGCCGATATCTTGAATCTGAAAGGGATGTCGTATATAATTTAAATTTGGGAGGATTTACATTATGAAACGATTATATACAAAACTATTGGCGCTGTGTGTTACAGCCAGTCTGTGCGTGGGTTCTTTGGCAGGATGCGGGGCCAAGGATGAGGTATCTTCCACACAGGATCAGGGGGAATTGCAGACGGAAGAAGAGCAGGGAGAGATGCCTAAGGAGCAGGAAATTATTACATTTTCCCTGCCGGATGGTCCGGAGGAAGCAGAGATTTATTTAGAGCCGATTCCGGATATCCCTGATGATTTTATAAGGGGAATGGACGCTTCCTCCGTACTTGTAAATGAAAAAAGCGGTGCAGTTTATTATAATTATGAAGGAGAAGTGCAGGATGTATTTATGACGCTGGCACAATCCGGAGTGAATTACATCCGCCTGCGGGTATGGAATGATCCCTATGATGAAAATGGTAACGGATATGGCGGCGGCAATAATGATGTTGCAACAGCCATTGAACTTGGAAAACGGGCAAGTAAGTATGGCATGAAGGTATGCATTGATTTTCATTATTCCGATTTTTGGGCTGATCCGAAGAGACAACATGCACCCAAGGCATGGGAAGGAATGAGCGCTGATGAAAAGAGCAATGCCCTTTATGAATTTACGAAAGAAAGCCTTTCGGAAATTCTTGATGCCGGTGTAAATGTGGGAATGGTTCAGATTGGCAATGAAATTAACAATGGCATGTCGGGAGAAACCCAGACACCGGCAGTGATGAAGCTATTAGATGCGGGCAGCAGGGCAGTGCGTGAGATATCGAAAGAGTATGGAAAAGAGATTCAGGTTGTGGTACATTATACCAATATAGAAGAAACGGATAAAATTGACAGCATTGCATCTGATTTACAGAATTACGATATAGATTATGATATTTTTGCTTTGTCCTATTATCCGTTTTGGGATGGAACAAACGAAAATATGCAGACAGTTGCAAAAAATATTCAGGATAAGTACGATAAGAAGGTACTGATTGCAGAAACCTCTTATTGTTATACTTCAGAAGATGGAGATGGCAGCGGCAACAGTTTTGACGGTGTGGAAGATTTAGTGGAAGGATATGCTGCCACGGTGCAAAGCCAGGCATCCATGATCCGGGATATTTGTGCTGCGGCAGAAGAAGTTGGCGTGCTGGGAATATTTTATTGGGAAGGAACATGGATTCCGGTAGGACCGGCAGATGAAGATAATTCTCCTTTATGGGAGGAATTTGGAAGCGGCTGGGCAAGCAGCTATGCATCTGACTATGATCCGGAGGATGCAGGGCTTTATTATGGCGGCTGTTCCTGGGATAATCAGGCAATGTTTGATTTTGAGGGACATCCCCTTGCCTCTTTAAATGTGTTTAAGTATTTAAAATATGGCGCTGATGCACCCCTTAAAATTGATTCTATTCCTGAAGTTCATGTTGTTTGTGATGTGGGAAGCCAGGTAAAACTTCCAGAGGCAGTTGATGTGATTTATAATAACCGTTCCGCTAATGCGCAGGCGGCTGTTACATGGGATGAGGCGCAGCTTGCAGCTATTGATACAAAAAAAGGAGGCAGCTACCAGGTGGCCGGCTCTCTTGAGGACGGTACAAAAGTAAGCGGTCATGTGGAAGTCAAGATGATTAATTATGTGCAGAACCCAGGTTTTGAAGATGGGGATACCTCCATGTGGAAAGTTTCCTATGAAGGCAGCAAAAACCCTACTGATTTTCAGGTAAAGGCAGATGATGCATACACAGGAGAAACTGCCTTTCACTTCTGGTCAGGAGATTCCGATATGGATTTTTCCATTGAGCAGGAGTTTACAGATTTAAAGTCTGGAGTTTACCAGTTGTCGGTTTATTCACAGGGAGGGGACATGTCAGAAGATTCTCAGCTTGAGTTATATGCAATAACCAGCAGCGGAGAGCAGACTTCTTCCTTTATGGTGACCACCTGGGCAGACTGGAAGAACCCTTCTATTCCTGAAATTAAAGTTGTAGATGGGAAACTGACCATTGGAGTGCGGATGAAGTGTAATTCAGGGAGCTGGGGAACGGTGGACGATTTTATTTTAAACAGAATTTCCGATTAAGTACAGCAGAACCTGTTGGAGCAGTACCGCAGGTATCGCTTATGATATGTATGGGGATTGGAATGAGAGAAAGAAAAAAGCGTATTTTTGATATTATACAGATTGGCAGGCGGGAGGACTTTATAAGCCGCGCCTTTGATATTTTCATTGTTTTGGTAATACTTGCCAATATTGCAGTCTTATTTATGGAGACCTTTGATTCGCTAAAACCCTATGAGGCAGTATTTAAAGGGATTGAAACAGTGACGGTGGCCATATTTTGTGTAGAGTATTTTCTGCGGATTTGGACAGCAGAATTCCTTTATCCAGACAAAACCAGAGGAAAAGCGATTTTCAGGTTTGTTTTTTCCTTTGACGGGATGGTTGACCTTTTTACGATTCTTCCTTTCTTTTTCCTGTCGGGATTTGTTGTGTTTCGAATGCTGCGGGTGGTGAGAATATTTCACCTGTTCAGAATCAATGCCTATTATGATTCTTTTCATGTGATCACATCTGTTTTGTATGAAAAAAGGAATCAGATCATTTCTTCTGTTTTTATTATTTTTGTGCTGATGCTGTCCTCCTCTTTGTGTATGTACAGTGCAGAACATGAAGCGCAGCCGGAAGTATTTAATAATGCTTTTTCCGGTATCTGGTGGAGCATTTCCACTATTCTTACAGTGGGATATGGCGATATTTATCCGGTTACCGTGTTAGGGCGGGGAATGGCAATTATCATTTCTCTGTTGGGAGTAGGTGTTGTGGCCATTCCCACAGGTATTATTTCCGCCGGGTTTGTGGAACAGTATACGCAGCTTCAAAATAAAAACAAAAACTCCGGTGGTACAAGAGGGACAGTGAGCGTTACGGTAGGAGCTTTAGGGCCATTTACGGGAAAAACGGTACAAAATATAGAAAATGGGTATCATATTGATGTGATTGCATTTGTGAGAAATGGAGCGGTAGTATTGCCTACGGAAGGAATTGTAATAAAAGAGGGAGATATTTTGCTTTATCAGGTTGGAAGCTGATAAAAAGATGAACTTACACGGAAAGGAGCGGAGAAATGGCTGAGAATAGTTCCGGTTATATGGTTGAAATTTGCTGCGGCGGTTATTATGATGCACAGCAGGCCTTTGAGGGAGGTGCGCAGCGCATTGAGCTGAACAGTGCTCTGGCATTGGGCGGCTTGACGCCGGCGGCAGCGACCTTACGACTGGTGAAAGAAAACATGCCTTCCTTAAAAGTAGTTGCAATGGTGCGGCCAAGGGGAGCCGGATTTTGCTATACACAGGAAGAATTTTCTGAGATGGAGGCATCCTGTATCGAACTGCTTAAAAATGGTGCTGATGGAATTGCCTTTGGATGCCTTAAGGAGAATGGCTTTCCTGATGAGGAAAAAAATAAGCGCATGATAGACCTGATTAAAGATGCCGGAAAAGAAGCAGTGTTTCATCGGGCTTTTGACTGTGTGGAGGATCCTTTTTCTGTGATGGAACAACTGATAGATTTGGGGGCAGACCGGGTATTGACCAGCGGATTGAAAAACAAGGCAATGGAAGGCGCAGAGCTTTTGCGAACGCTGCAGGAGAGGTATGGAGACAGGATACAGATTCTTGCAGGCAGTGGTGTGAATGCAGATAATGTATGTGAACTGATAACAAAGACAAAGGTAACTCAGGTGCACAGTTCCTGTAAAGGCTGGAAAGAAGATGCAACTACAGTCAGAAATGGGGTATCCTACAGTATGTTTCAGGGAGAGCAAAGATACATGTATGATGTAGTTTCAAAGGAACTGGTAGAAAAGCTTCTTTTGCAGGTTGCAGCGCTGGGTGACAGAAGAGCGTGAAAGAAAGTTATACAAAATATAACGTAAATAGATGCAATTAATTTAAGGAGGAAAATAAAAAATGCAGAATGTAGTTGTGACCGACAGCATTAAGTACGCAGGAGTAAATGACAGAGATATTGACCTGTTTGAGAGTCAATATGTGGTGCCTAATGGGGTATCCTACAATTCCTATGTAATTCTGGATGAAAAGATTGCTGTTATGGACAGCGTGGACAAGAGGGGAACGAAAGAATGGTTTGAAAATCTGGAAAAGGTTTTGGAGGGAAAAGAACCGGATTATTTGATTGTGAATCATTTAGAGCCGGACCATTCAGGAAATATCCAGAATTTCCTTGAAAAGTATCCAGAGGCGCAGCTTGTTTCCAATGCAAGAGCACTTAGCATGATGCCGCAGTTTTTTTCAATTGATTTAAGCGGGCGCAGCGTGGTGGTGAAAGAAGGGGAAGAACTTTCTTTAGGAAAGCATGTGCTGACCTTTTTGATGGCGCCGATGGTGCATTGGCCGGAAGTAATGGTAACTTATGATAAGACAGAAAAAGTGCTCTTTTCAGCAGATGCTTTTGGAAAGTTTGGAACGCTGGATACGAAGGAAGACTGGACATGTGAGGCAAGACGTTATTATATGAATATCGTAGGCAAGTATGGCGCTCAGGTGCAGGCACTGCTTAAAAAGGCATCTGCTTTGGAGATTCAGATGATCTGCCCTTTGCATGGCCCTGTTTTATCAGACAATGAAGGAGAAAAAGGGCTCGCCTATTATCTGGAAAAATACCAGACATGGAGCAGCTATACACCGGAAGATGAGGGAATCGTGATTGCCTATGCATCTATTCATGGAAATACAAAGCAGGCTGCTTTGAAGCTGGCTTCCATGTTGGAAGAAAAGGGTGCAAAAAAGGTGGCATGTTTTGATCTGGCAAGGGATGATATGGCAGAAGCAATAGAAGATGCTTTCCGCTATGATAAAATGGTGCTGGCAGCAGCTACCTATGATGCCGGTTTATTCCCCTGTATGGAAAGCTTCCTTGCCCATTTAAAAGCAAAAAATTACCAGAAGCGCACTGTTGGACTGATGGAAAACGGAAGCTGGGCGCCTATAGCAGGAAAGCTGATGAAGGAAGGGCTTTCGGGGATGAAAGAAATCACCATATTAGAGCCGGTGGTAACCATCAAATCAACCCTGAACCAGCAATCCGAGGAGCAGTTAAGGCAATTGGCTGATGCACTTTTAGCATAAGAAAAATCAGAAACATATTTTTCTCTTATCTGCACACAATACTTTCACAGGATATATTTTGGAGGTATAAAAGGTGGAAAAGAGGGAATCTGTCTGGAAGGCGCAGAGTAATCTGCCGCAGTTTGAAAGGCTTGATGGCAGCAGAAAAACGGATGTATTGATTATTGGCGGCGGAATGGCAGGTCTTTTGTGTGCTTATTTTCTGCAGAAGGCAGGTATAGACTATGTTCTTGTGGAAGGAAGAAAGATCTGCTGTGGGGTTACTCAAAATACCACTGCAAAAATTTCAGCGGCGCATGGACTGATTTATGATAAGCTTCTGCGTCAGGCAGGAGAAGAGAGAGCAAAGCTGTATTTGGAGGCCAACTTAAAAGCCATACAAAGTTTTGGGGAACTTTGCAGAGGAATGGATTGTGATTACAAAGAAGTGGCTTCCTATGTTTATTCATTAGATAATAGAAAAAAATTAGAGGATGAAGCAGATGCGCTTCGGCATCTTGGATGGGATGCCAAAGTGGTGGACACACCGAAACTGCCCATGCAGACCAAAGGGGCGGTTTATATGGAGCACCAGGCACAGTTTCATCCTCTTAAATTTGCTGCAAAAATCGCCCAGGGGCTTACTATTTATGAAGATACCTTTGTAAAAGAATTTAAGGATCACACAGCGGTGACTGACAGAGGAGATATTACTTACAGGAAAGTAATATTTACCACACATTTCCCTATTGATAATAAGCATGGGCTTTATTTCTTAAAAATGTATCAGCATCGTTCTTATGTGATTGCACTGGAAAATGCCAAAGATGTAGAGGGAATCTATATTGATGAGGATATGAAAGGGCTGTCCTTTCGAAATGATAAGGATTTGCTTTTTTTGGGAGGCGGTTCCCACAGAACAGGAAAGCAGGGCGGCTGCTGGCAGGAGTTAAAAGAATTTGCACATCAGTATTATCCTGACGCATCAATTAAATATGCATGGGCTGCCCAGGACTGCATGACGCTTGACAATATTCCCTATATTGGGGCATATGGAAAGCATATGCCGGATGGACTTGTGGCGACAGGATTTAATAAATGGGGGATGACTTCTTCTATGCTTGCAGCACAAATTCTGACAGACCAGATTTTGGAAAAAGAAAATCCCTATGCAGAAGTTTTTAATCCTTCAAGAAGTATGTGGAAGCCACAACTTGCAGTTAACGGACTGGAAGCGGTTGTCAGTCTGCTTACACCTTCAAAGCCCAGGTGCCCGCATCTTGGATGTGTTCTGAAATGGAATTCCGCAGAGCGTACTTGGGACTGTCCTTGTCATGGCTCCCGATTTGATGCAGAGGGAAGGCTTCTTAACAATCCGGCGACTGGAGATTTAAAGAGAAAATAAAAATGGGAATCATATCAGTTAATGTTCCGGATGACATGGCAGGGGCTGCCCACTGCCAGTGAGTTTGCCGGTATATCTTTTGTTACAACGCTTCCGGCTCCTATAACAGAACCATCGCCTATTGTTACGCCCGGAAGGACAATCACACCCCCGCCCAGCCAACAGCCGCTTCCAATTTTGATAGGTAATGCGTAGGTACGGCAAAAATACTGCCCTGTTTCAGGATACCAGTTTGGTGTAAGCCTTTCTGACAATTCAACAGGGTGTGTTGCTGTATAAAGCTGCACATTTGATGCAATCAATACATTATCGCCAATTGTTATTTTGTTGCAGTCTACAAATGTGCAATTCATATTTACGGATACATTGTTTCCCAGATAAATATTTTTTCCATAATCGCAGATAAATGGAAGTCCCACAGATACATTTGTGCCAATTTCCCCAAACAACTGTTTTAAGATATTTATTTTTTCCGCCTGCTGTTCATAGGCAAGGGCGTTATATTTCTGCAATAACTTTCTTGCATAACTTTTCATATCCAAAAAGATTTCATCATGGCAGTTGTAATATTCTCCTGCCATACATTTTTCTAATTCAGTCATAGTATTACCTCCATGTTCCATAGTAGAAAATAACCTGTTACAAAGCAAGTAACAGGCTGTTACTTTATATTCTTTTTGCCAGCATTTCAATAACAAAAATAACAGGAATCTGTGTTTTTCCACTGGAATGTTTCTATTGGATAAAATACATCTTCCAGCCCTATGGCAAAATGCCCTAGCTTGAATTTGCTCTTGCAAAAAAATCAGAAAGCTCCTGTAAATCTTCCATAGGCGGACGGGCAGTTTGTAAATTAATTTTGTTTTTTAAGGCGTTCTTAAATTCGGAATATCCGTCAAAATTGTTCTTAATGCAGAAGCGAAGGATAGTGGAAGTTGACACTTGAATCTCTTTTGCAAGCTCCCTGATAGTCATATACGGAATTTTGTCGATATTTGAAACAATATATTTATAAATACAAATATCGGTTTCATTGTACTTTTGTATTTCTTCATACGAAAACATACTGTATTTCCTCCCAAATATGAAATACTTTGATTATATACTGATTTGGTGAGCTTTACAACTTCTGGAGGCTTTTTTGCATTTAAGGTAAGAAAACAGGCAGAACAGGTTTTGGCATCTTGCAGATAGAAAAAGGGTATGCTATGTTCAATCATGTAACAGGGCAGGCAATTGTCTGACATAAAAAGAAGTGAAATACCCCGCAGCAAGCTGCGGTATTTCACCCTCGCGGCAGTCGCCAAGGTCATGCAAGCATGACTTTGGCTCGTTGCTCGCGGGAATAAAGGGGTGAGGGATTGAAGATATCGATAAATGTAGAAGAAGATATTAAGGATATAGAAGTGGTGATTTCCTGCAGCAGGCTGACGCCGGAAATAGAAAAAGTGCTGGCAACTCTCAGGATGATGGAAAGGCAGCTATTGGTTAAAAAGGGGGAGGAGACTTACATTCTTGATGTTTCGAAGGTGATTTATTTAGAATCTGTGGATAGAAAAACTTTTGTTTATACCAGGGAAGATGTATATGAATCCGGTTTTAAACTGTATGAACTGGAGCAGCAGCTTGATGAATGCGGATTTTTCCGTGCCAGTAAATCCTGTGTGGCGGCGCTGCGGTATATTAAGTCTTTAAAGACGGATGTGAACAGAAAGATAAAGGTAACTATGGAGAATGGGGAGCAGATTATGGTATCCAGGCAATATGCGGAAGAGCTGAGAAAGAAATTGGGGGTAAAATAGATGGAAGAGAAAAAAACAATATTTGATTATGTGGCAATGACATTTACCACATTTGGATTTTCCATTTCATGGCTGAACCTTTTTTGTTTTTTGTTTGGGGAGGAAGCAAAAGAAGTCTCCAGCATGTTTTCATTAGGCAGCAATGGGCTTAGTACAGCAACAATGGTGCAGTTTTTGGCAGTATCGGCAATTACCACAATAATCAGGTATCTTTTCTTTACGGATGTTTTCATAAAAAAAATGTCTATTGTGGGAAGGACTGCCTGCATGGTCTTGTCAGAGGTAGCCATGATAGTGGTTTTTGTCTTGTGGTTTGACTGGTTTCCTACAGGTATGTGGCTCCCCTGGGTTATGTTTATTTTATGCTTTGGGGTTTGCTTTGTGGTGAGTACTGTTGTTACCATGTGGAAGGAAAAGATAGAAAACAGGAAAATGGAAGAGGCTCTTGTAAAATTAAAGAAACAGGAAGCTGCTTTTAGTGAAGGGGAAGGAGGAAAAGAGCAGAAATGGAATATGTAATTGAAATGCAGAATGTTGTAAAGAATTTTGATCATAAGGAAGTATTAAAGGGAGTTAACTTAAAAGTTTCCTCCGGAGAGATTTTTGGACTACTCGGACCTTCCGGAGCCGGGAAAACTACAATCATTAAGATACTGACAGGACAGCTCCGATGTACGGAAGGGGCAAGCAGGACACTTGGAAAAGACACGGGAGCACTTAGCGCTTCCATTTACCGGAAAATGGGAATGATGATGGATAATCTGGGATTGTATGAAAGATTATCCTGTTATGATAACTTAAAGCTTTTTGCAAAAATTTATGGTGTGCGGCCGGGCAGAATATCAGAAGTGCTGAAACAGGTGGATCTGCTAGAGGCAGCCAGAGAGCCGGTATCAAAGCTTTCAAAAGGTATGAGGGGAAGGCTGGCGTTAGCCAGAGCGGTAATGAATGAGCCGGAGATTCTTTTTCTGGATGAACCCACTAGCGGTCTTGATCCCCAGGCAGCAGCCATGATTCATCAATTAATCAAAAAACAGCAGGAAAGAGGTGCGGCCATATTTCTGACAACGCATAATATGGAGGAAGCAGCAAAACTGTGTGACCATATTGCCCTTTTAAATGAAGGAAAGATTGTGGAATATGGGGCGCCTAAGGAAATTTGCTTAAGGTATAATCATCAAAACAGGCTGAAGATCAGGCTCCTGGATGGAAGAAATGTAATGTTGCCAAATGGAAAGCTGTCAGCGGATGAGGTAAAGGAATATCTGGCTAAGGAAATGGTGGAAACCATTCATTCCACAGAACCTGATTTGGAAACTGTTTTTATGGAACTTACAGGAAGGGGACTTGAGTAGATGAAAAATATGATTGCAATTTTTCAAAAACAAATTAAGGATACTTTGAAAAATAAGTCAGTTCTTATCGAATTTCTTATTTTTCCGGTGATGTCAATTATTATGGAGTGTTCCATTCACATAGAAGGAATGCCGGAGCATTTCTTTGCAAATATGTTTGCGGCAATGTATGTGGGAATGGCGCCTTTAGTTGCCATGTCAGCCATTATTTCGGAAGAAAAAGAAAAAAATACCCTTCGGGTACTGTTAATGTCAAATGTAAAACCGGCGGAATATCTGGCCGGTGTGGGCAGCTACATATGGATCATCTGTATGATGGGAGGATGTGTAATCGGTATATCCGGAGGGTATAAAGGAACAGAACTTTTATCTTTTCTTGGAATTATGGTGGCAGGAATTTTCGTGTCCATGCTGATTGGCGCAGCAATCGGCACCAGCAGTAAAAATCAGATGGCGGCCACCTCCCTGACAGTGCCGGTTATGGTAATTTTCGCCTTTTTGCCCATGCTTTCCATGTTTAATGCGTCTATTGAAAAGGTTGCAAAGATTACTTATTCACAGCAAATCAGCATTCTGATAAATGGAATTGGAAAAACAGGAGCAGGATTTGAAAATGCAGTGGTTATTTCAGCTAATCTTTTTATAGCAGCAGTGCTGTTTTGGATTGCGTATAAAAAAAGCGGCATGGCTTAAAGGGGAAACAACTGTGGAGAGCCTTCCTTTTGAATCTGCAGAATACGCTGGTTTTTACTGCCCCGGAATTTCAGGCTGATGTCGTATTGTTCCTGATCAAATTCTCCATCTACCAGAATATCTACATAAGAGAGAAAGTCTTTGGTCACTTCACAGTGGGCGCGTCCATCGGGAGACAAAAGATCTGTCTCATAGGTATATCCGGTGTAGCACCAGATGTTTTTTTCAGGAAAGCGCTTTTTAAACTGCTCAAGCAGCGGAAGAAGCGCTCTTTGGTTGGAAGGCTCCATAGGCTCTCCGCCCAGGAGAGTCAGACCGCTGATATATTTTGGGGAAATGGATTCCAGGATTTCCTGAATGGTTTCTTCTGTAAAATCATTGCCATAGTTAAAATCCCAGGTGCTTTCATTAAAGCATCCCCGGCATCTGTGGGTACAGCCGGATACAAACAGGCTGGTTCGAACCCCCAGCCCATTTGCGATATCGTAATATTTAATATCTGCATATTTCATGTAATTGTGTTTTCCCTTTCTTAAATATGGGGAGCTTTTTATAAATGCAATACCCGCTCTTTGATTTCCTGTGTACGTCCCTGATTCCAGAACTGGGTGCCAATGTAGCCGCAGGTTCGTCTTGCCACATTCATTTTGTCCTGATCCCTGTTTCCGCATTTGGGACATTCCCAGATCAGTTTATTGTGTTCATCTTCAATGATTCGGATTTCACCATCATATCCACATTCCTGACAGTAATCACTTTTGGTATTCAGTTCTGCATACATAATATGGTCGTAAATATGCTGCATAACAGCAAGCACAGCCTCAATATTATTCTGCATGTTGGGAACTTCCACATAGCTGATTGCACCGCCGGGAGACAGTTCCTGAAACTGGGCTTCAAAGGTAAGCTTATCGAAAGCGTTGATAGGCTCCGTTACATGAACATGGTAGCTGTTGGTGATATAATTTTTGTCAGTTACACCGGGAATTATCCCAAAACGATTTTGAAGGCATTTGGAAAACTTGTAGGTAGTAGATTCCAGTGGAGTGCCATAAAGGCTGAAGCCAATATTCGTTTCGTTTTCCCACTTTTTACAGGTATTATTTAAATGATTCATAATTTCCAAAGCAAAAGGAGTGGCTTCCGGATCTGTGTGGGATTTTCCGGTCATATAGCGGACACATTCACATAAGCCGGCATACCCTAAGGAAATGGTAGAATAGCCTCCATAGAGAAGCTTGTCTATGGTTTCTCCTTTTTTCAGACGGGCAAGGGCCCCATTCTGCCATAAAATAGGGGCAACGTCGGAAAGGGTTCCCTTAAGGCGTTCATGACGGCACATAAGTGCACGCCTGCAAAGGAGAAGGCGCTCCTCAAAAATCTCCCAGAATTTATCCATGTCTCCGCCGCAGGAGCAGGCCACATCCACTAAATTTAAAGTGACAACGCCCTGATTAAATCTTCCGTAAAACTTGCAGTTTCCTTCTTCATCTTTGTAGACGGATAAGAAAGAGCGGCAGCCCATACAGGGATAGCAGTTTCCTTCTTTCAGTTTCTTAATGATTTTTTCAGAAATATAATCAGGCACCAGACGCTTTGCTGTGCAGCGGGCGGCAAGCCGGGTGAGATACCAGTATTTGGAATCCTCGGATATATTATTTTCTTCCAGCACATAGATCAGCTTTGGAAATGCCGGTGTAATATAGATTCCCTGCTCATTTTTAACGCCCTGAATCCGGCCAAGGAGCATTTCTTCTATGATAAGGGCCAGGTCATCTCTTAACTGTCCTTCAGGTACTTCATTTAAATACATAAATACGGTGACAAAGGGCGCCTGACCGTTGGTAGTCATAAGAGTGATTACCTGGTATTGAATCATCTGTACTCCCTGCTTGATTTCCCGGCGCACCCGCATTTCCGCCATCTTATTGACCAGTTCGTCAGTTGCTTCTATCTGCTGGGAGGTTAATTCTTCCCGCACTTCCCGGCGGAATTTTTCCCTGCTTACCTGAACAAAAGGGGCAAGATGGGACAGAGTGATGCTTTGCCCGCCATACTGGGAGCTTGCAATCTGGGCAATGGCCTGAGTTGCAACGTTGCAGGCAGTGGAAAAACTGCGGGGACGTTCAATCATGGTTTCGCTGATAATGGTGCCGTTTTGAAGCATATCTTCCAAATTTACCAGACAGCAGTTATGCATGTGCTGGGCGAAATAATCGGCGTCATGGAAGTGAATCAGACCTTTTTCATGGGCATCCACAATATCAGGCGGAAGCAGGAAACGTTTGGTAATATCCTTGCTGACCTCCCCAGCCATATAATCCCGCTGTACACTGTTGACAATGGGATTTTTATTGGAATTTTCCTGAAGCACTTCTTCATTATTACACTCAAGAAGAGATAGAATCTGCTCGTCGGTGGAGTTGGACTTGCGGACAAGCTCTCTTTTATAGCGATAGGTAATGTAGTTTGAAGCAAGCTTGTAGGTCTGCTGCTTCATAATTTCTTCTTCAACCAAATCCTGAATTTCTTCTACATTAGGACTCCGCTTCATTTCAACACAAAGCTTTGTAACATTGTCCACTACGGTCTTAATTTGTTTTAGGCTTAAGCGGTCAGATTCCTGAACGCTGGCATTGGCCTTTTTAACTGCTTCTTCTATTTTGTCGGAGTCAAATGTAACCTCCATACCGCTTCTTTTAATGATATTCATTCTAATATCCCCCATATCTTGTATACTGTCAATAAAAGACAGGCATATTTAGTATTATACCGGGTACATAAAAATATGCAAGTATCCCTGGTTACAAAATCGGAAAAAATAATAGACAAAAATAAAAGGAAAAATTTGTGCAAAAAAGAAAGACGCAGAAAATTGCTGATTTTTATAAAAATGCCTGCAGCATTTTATGTGCCGCAGGCGTATATAGATCTTTTTAAATGTTATTTCTTTGATTTTAAAAAGAAGTCGTCTATACTTTTTTTGATTTCTTCATCAGACATTGTCTTTAGCAGGTAGCCTTCCGGTTTCAGAGATATAACTTTTTTGATACTTTCCCGGTCTCCTTTGCCTGTTAAAAACATAACAGGAATATCTGCAATTTCTTTTTCCGAGCGAATCATTTCCAGTGCCTGTCTCCCGTCGCAAACGGGCATTTCGTAATCCAGCAAAACCAGATTGGGACGGTTTATGGTAATTTTCTGAATGGCGGACAAGCTGGAACTTGATTCGATCAGATCATAGTCTGCTGACAGAAGTTTAACTATTCTGCTCCGCATAAACTCGGAATCATCTACCACAAGAACTTTAGGCTTTCGTTTGTCATTCTCTTCCATTTCCTTTACCAGATAATCGTTGACTGCACTCATGGCATTATGAGAGTTAATGGAAAGCTTTTCACGAATGGAGTCGGCGGCTGCGGCACAAAAAGCAAAATATCCTTCCCCTGCATCAAATAACAGGCTGCAGGAGGGCTGTTCTCTTTCGAAAGAATTTACAAGCTGCTCATGTGTCAAGAGACACTCTTTTTCCATCTTTAAAAGGGCAATTGCAGGGAAGTTTTCCCTGATCTTTTCTAATAACTGGCGGCACAGATAACGGGTTACATTGATTACCATATCATCGACTCTGGGGTAGTCCGTGTTTAAAATTCTGCTTACGATTTTAAGCAGAAGCCTGTCTTCAAATATGAGAGTGACTTCCCATTTTTCTTTTTGTTCTCCCTTGTAAAAGAAGCGGCAGCAGATCATTTTTCCAAAATCTTCACCGGCGTATTGTTCACTGATCAGTTTTGCCTTTAAATGAAACATTTCCTGAATCAGTTGAAGGATGGCGGCCTCCAAAGCGTCGTTTTCCGCTTCATGTGAGATATTTTTCCATTTACTTTTTGTTTTTTCAACAATAGCCTGATCCTCTGTCTGGGTGTGGGCAACTACCCACCCAATGCAGACAGCCAGAAAATGACGGATAGATTCAACAGAATACTGGGTTTCTTCCAGCTCAACTTCCAGAGCAGGCAGTGTCTCAAACCGGAAATTATCATGGAGGCGTTTATGTACTTCATAGTCTTCATAATGAATTGACTGCATATATGCTTCTTCGTGTTCGAAATGCTTTTCCGCATGATTTTTTAAATATTTAACGCCTTCCCGGCATACCCACTCACTTTTTTCTTCATTGTCGCTAAGCTGCAACAGCTTATTCATGGTCGAAAAAAGCTGTTTATGTTCCTTGTCAAGAAAATCCACACCGATTTTATAACGGTCATGCCATATAAATTGATTCTGGTTCATGTCACTTCTCCTTATATTATAATTATTTCCAATAGTCAGGGACGCAATTATTATATCACCAAGAGATATTTTATACAAGAATCTTCCAAAAGAATGAAAGAAGCTGATTGTTTACTTTTATATGTATTTTTATCTGCAATTCTTGTTTTTTAATAGATTATATGGTAATTTATTATTACACAAATAAAATTGACAATGAGGGGAGAAGGAAATGGCAAGATTTGTAAAAGATCTGGTTTTAAACAAACCGGAGGAATTTGTAACTTTTGTAATGAATGATTATCTTCAGAAAAATCAGTTTTCCATGTCTGACTGGAAGGGAGAACCTGCTTACCGTGCAGGAGATGCCATGCTGGAAGGCTATAAGTATTTAAACTGGTCTTATGTAAATGGAACTCTGCATTTGGAGGCATGGCTTAAGGGAAATGGCGGAAAGGAATGGGATCTGGATGGATTTGTAGCAGTTGCACAGAAGAAACCCTATAAAACAAGTCTGGAGCAGTTGTTCACCGCATTACAGCAGGATATTCCTGAAGGACAGAGCATGGAAGGTGCGGCAGTTCCTGTTAAGACTGTGGATAATACCGGTGCGGCTACAGCGGGACTTGTACTTGGTATCTTGAGTGTATTGTTTGTATGGAGCCCAATTATCAGTATTATTCTTGCGGCAGTAGGTATTTCAAGAGCAAGAATGGGAATCGGCTCCAGCAAGGCAGGTATGGCCAAAGCCGGAAAAATTCTCTGTATTATCGGTGCAATTGTGGCAGTAATTCTCTGGATTTTAAATATTGTTTTAACAGTAGGAATGCTGGTATAGGTTGACAAATCATATAAAGTGGATACATAAAAGCTGCAGGGAAAGCGTCCCCGCAGCTTTTTTAGCGGTGGTGTGCCTGGAAGCACAGGTTTCTTTAATGCAGGAATTTTTTAAGCAGCGTCATTTTTAAATTGCTGTAGGGTTGATAACGAACAGGAAGGTCCATCCAGGTTTTCTTATTCACAATGCTTCTGGTGTGGCTGAATTCTTCAAAACCGGCTTTGCCATGATAGCAGCCCATACCGCTTCTGCCTACGCCGCCAAAGGGCATGGTGCTGGAAGCAAGGTGAATGACAGTGTCGTTGATGCATCCGCCGCCGAAATGACAGCAGGATAAAAGCTTTTTCCATAGGATGGTTTTTTCCGTAAAGACATAAAAAGCCAGCGGATGAGGATGACTTTCAATGAAATCCACCGCCTCTTGCAGAGATTTGTAAGTAAGAACAGGCAGCACGGGACCGAAGATTTCTTCGCTCATAACCGCATCTTTAATAGTTACATTTTTCATAACAGTGGGGGCGATGCGGAGAGTGTCTTTGTCGTAATTTCCTCCGCAGACTAATTTTTCAGGATCGATTAAACCAAGGATTCTGTGAAAATGTTTTTCATTAATGATTTTTCCATAGTCTGGATTTAAAAGAGGCTTGCTGCCGAACTGTCTTTCAATTTCCTTCCGGATAGCGGTAAGAAGCTTTTCCTGAATTGACTCATCACATAAAATATAGTCAGGCGCCACACAGGTCTGGCCGCAGTTTAAAAATTTACCAAACACAATTCTTCTGGCTGCAAGCCTTATATTTGCAGACTTCTCCACTATGCAGGGGCTTTTTCCTCCCAGCTCCAGGGTAACAGGGGTTAAATACTCTGCCGCATGGCGTAAAACCTCCCGTCCTACCTTTTCTCCTCCGGTAAAAAATATCTTGTCAAAACGCTGGTTTAAAAGAGCCTGATTTTCATTTCGTCCGCCAGTCACCACAGCTACATATTCGGAAGAAAAGCATTCGTTTAACAAAGTCTGTAAGACTGCAGACACAGAAGGTGCATAAGCACTGGGTTTCACAATGGCAGTGTTGCCGGCTGATAATGCATCAATTAATGGTTCCAAAGTCAAAAGCACAGGATAATTCCAGGGGCTCATGATCAGCACGGTTCCATAAGGGGATGGGGAACGAAAGCTTCGGGCGGCAAACTGGGAAAGGGGTGTGGAAACGGACTTTTCACGCATCAGAGCTTTTAAGTGCCGCTGCATCCAGCCAAGTTCGGAGAGTGTCAGGCCGACTTCACACATATAACTTTCCGTTTCACTTTTTCCCAGGTCTTTTTTCAGTGCCAGAAATAAATCTTTTTCATGCCGCAGTATAGCGGACTTTAGTGAAGCAAGCGACTTTTGACGGTATTTAAAAGACTTTGTAATGCCTGATGCATAAAATTTACGCTGTCTGGTAATAAGTTCCTGCAATTGTTTTTCATTCATATTTATATCCATTCCTTTCGTTCCAATTTTAAATAATCTGAAATCTGTAATTGTATTTTACCCCATAAAAAGGAAACGGAATACAAAAATATCTGTTTTTTGTACTTTGATGTATTACGCATAGCCGGTATGATGGAAAGAAAAAGAAAGTTGGTAGATTGGAAATGATAAGAATCGGAGTATGTGATGACGTTCCATGTTTTGTGGAAACCCTGGCGCATTTTGTTATGGATTGGGCCAGAAAGCGGAAAATTAATGTAAAGCTGGAAAAATTTAAAAGTGGAGAAGAAGTGCTTTTAAATTTAGAGACAAAAGGTGACTTTGCAGCAGTATTTATGGATATTGAGCTGGATGGAATAAACGGAATGGAAACAGCCTTAAAGCTGCGGAAGGCAGACCGGTTTGTGAGTATTGTGTTTGTGTCCGGGCATGAGCAGTATTTTAAAAAGCTGTTTCAGGTATATCCTTTTCAGTTTGTGGAGAAGCCAATTGCAGAACAGAAAATTTATGAAGTGATGGATAAGGTCGCCAGGGAACAGGCTTTATATAATGAAAGCTTTTACTTTCAATATAAATGGGTTACTTTTCACATTAACTTAAAACAGGTGCTGTACTTTGCAAGTGAAAGACGCGTGGTCAGGATTTTAATGGAAGATGGAAGAGAACATATTTTTTATGAAAAACTGGATGAACTGGAAGAGCGGCTGGCCGAATACAATCATCAATTTATAAGAATTCACAAATCATATCTGGTAAATAAAAGGCAGATTGAGCAGTATCGGTATAAAAACATTGTAATGAGAAATGGAGATATTTTGGCTGTCAGCAGGGAAAAAAGAGATTTCATTGGAAAGCATCATATGGAATTGCTGGCAGAAAGGTGCTAATTATTACATTATCAGTGCTTATTTTTACAAAACCCGTCAGAAAGGGAGATTTTTTTTATAATGAAAAAGGAGTTGGAGATGACACATCTTAAATCATTTCTTACAGGCATTTCTTTTAACAGGCAGGAATTCATTTCCTGCCTGTTATCTTATGTACACAAGTGCATGTTTTATGGAAGAAATAATTCAAATTTTTTTGTAAATTATAACTGTAGGAATAAAATATTTCCACAGTTGATTTT
>VSNT01000199.1 GCA_009774465.1 Lachnospiraceae bacterium | reverse complement strand
TATTTTTATAAAATCTCCTTGCTCCCGAACAATAATTGTGTTATAGTAAATGTATGAATTAAATCACGCACATAAAGCTTCTGAAATTCTTAGTGCATTATCGGATATCCGATATCCTGGCTTTTCGCCAAAGGCTCATACAAACAAAACACATGAAATAGGCGAAAAGAGTAAATTCGCCTATTTGGATCACAGGAGGATGAAATATGGTAGACAAAGAAATGCTTACAGCAATGGAAGATTTGCTGGACAGGAAACTGGATGAAAAATTAGATGAGAAATTGGATCAGAAGTTTGATGAGAAATTAAAGCCCATCAATGATAAGCTGGAAAAGCTGGATAAACGTACATCCAAATTAGAAGTTGACATGACCTATGTTAAAGTGGATCTGCTGGAAAACAATGTAATTCCAAGGCTGAGCACAATTGAGGGATGTTATCTTGATACATATAAAAGATATATAGAAAAGACAGATCAGATCGACAGGATAGATTTGGATATCAGTGTTTTAAAGCAGGTAGTTGCAAGTCACAGTGAGCAGCTAAAGAAAGCGCAATAAATAAAAGTAAAAACTCCCGGTATAAGATAAGAAGAAATCTTATATTGGGAGTTTTTTATATTGATTTGATTGATTATTAAAATTTTAATATACTGTTTTAGCTGAAAATACAGCTTATTGACGAGGGGGATGAAGTGGTGTTAAAGGCGATTATATCAAAAATGTCATCTACAATTTCATCAGGAAAAAAATCGAAAGGAGAGAAAGGATTACATTCTTTAATTATACCGGCAATATCTGCTGGTTGGATATTGATAGAACAACATAGCAGCAATATAAATGTATCTGCAATGGAAATGAATATTATTTTGCTAATTGCTTTTCTAATTGATTTGCTGATTTCTATTTTAAAGAAAAAGAATTCAATGAAGATTTTGTGGTTGATAGGGGTACTTTCGGTATCGTTTGAGGCGTTTCTCTATAATTATTTTAAAAACAGTATTCCGTCTCCGCTGACTCAGCCATTGGTTTTTTTCAATAGTTTTTGCGGTATCTGGACGATATTGACATTGCCTGTTTGTATTTACTTAATAGTTGTTGTTATTCGGGTGAGTCGGTGGAATCAGCAGCAATGGGAGGAGATAAAAGAACTTAGAAGAAAATGGCGCAGGGAGTGGATAGAGAGAAAAAATAACTTGTGGCAGGAGATAAAAGGATATTTAGGTGAAGTACGCAGGCTGAAAGCGCAGATCAAAAAGCAGGAGATTGAAGAAAAAGAGCAAAAGCAAAAACAGGATTGGGAAGATTCAGTTAATAGGAAGAAGATAATAAATGATCATCAGGAAAAGCTGGCTAGCTATCGGCATAATGCAGATAAAGAAAAATTGCTGAAAGAAATTGAATTGCAGAAGAAAATAGACACTTATGAAGCTGATGCAAGGATAGAAGAAAAAAAAGCGGAATTAGAACATCAAAAAAAATTAAATGCTATCAGAAGACAAAGTGAGTTAGACAAAGAAACTGGTAAAGATAAATCGAAAATAAAGGATAAAAATAAGGATGAAAATAAGAATAAAAGTAAATTTAATGAAAATAAAAAGAAATATATTATTCATGTTGCTGCTATAGCTGTAGTCATCATCTATTTAAGCTTGTATTTTTTAATGCCATTAGGATGGATAGAAGTAAAAATGAATGGATGGCTGCGGAAAACGGACCAAATGGTTGAATCTTTTGAAAGTAAAAATGAAAATGTAAGTGTGACAGAAGCAGGAGAAATAGAGCGAGGAGAGAAAGAAGAATATATTAGTACAGAAAATGAAAATTCTGAATTGGGAATAAAAACAAGTACATTGGTGGAATATACTATTTTTTATGTTGCGTTAACGGGTTCATTTGTATTGGCGGCTGTTCTCTTATGGAAAGTGGCAGAAGGTGCATTGGAGTACTTCTTAAGTGATACTTTGAAGCACAAAGGATTTTCAGGTTTTCTGACGGAATACAGTACGCCCTTTACAATATTGCTTATTACAGTTTGTGCACTTTCTACTTTTACAAGTCAGGGAATATCTGAGGAAGGGTTAATAAAATTTTTTGAGGCATTGGCAGGTACAGTGTTATTACTATTGCTTTTATTGATAGCTGTTGATGCGGTTCGGTTGGTTTTATTACAATGTGTTCAGAAAAATTCTCTGCTGCGGACATCCATGCATCTTGTTTTTATCTTGTTTGTTGAGAATGTAATGGGCATTGTGTTTGGGGTGTTAATGGGAGTCAGCTTAAAAGAATTTATTTCATCCATATTTGCATTTTTTATGAAAGATGAAGATTCAAAGATTCATGGTAAGATTGAAAAAACGTTGAAAAATGCTTTGAATGAGGAGATTAACACTGTTCAATCGGAAATAAAAAATAGGGAAAAATCTGTATTTGATAGTTTTCATTCAACAAACTGGAGTAGGAGAAAGAAATGAAACAGGGGAGTACGATTAGAAATTCAATTAAAGGGGCAGTAAGTTTGTTGCGTATATGTACGGTTTTATTGGCAGTTGTTTCTTTCTGGGCAACAGCGCAGGGCATGGCTAATTATGTATTTCATGAAAAATGGCAGGCGTATGCAGCCTCGCTGGCAGTTCAGGGAATTTTACTGGGACTTAATTTTTATTTTCCCACTTTCTGGAATAAGATAGAATCTAAAATTACAAAGGCTGGATTATTGATTTTGACCGCAATCGTAGTGTTTTGTTCTTCCTGGTTTAGCTTTATTTTTATTGTGGAGCAGGTATATGGACAGTCATGGGAGGTAGAAAGTCGTTTGTTAATTCAGTCTGTTTACCGGCGCCAGCTTTACCAGGCAGAAAGCTATGCAGGTAAGTATAAAGAAATTCTGGCGGAGAATCTGAATCAGCAAATTATAGATCTTTATTCTCAGGCAAAAAATCTGTCAGCAGGAGAAATGAATCCTGTTGATGATATGGAATGGGATGAAGAAAGAGTGGTCTATACTTCCGCTGACTTTGCGGCTCGGAATGAAATGAAGGCAATTATTGATGCAATGGAGTCTGCTTCACGTGAAAATGCAAGTCCTAATGAACGGGAACGGGCGATTGAAATTGTTTTAGAGATGCGTACAGGTATAGAAAATACAAGTGAACAGTTACAAGAACAAATTGAAAGGGCGAATAGTTATCTTGATATGGCAAATTCAACACTGCAAGAGTCGCAAAGAAACTTGAATGCTGCTTCTCCTGAAACGGATAGAACATCATTAATTACTTCTGTGGAACTTGCACAACAAAATTTGGCAAATCGCCAAATAGAAGTGCAGGAACTGCAGGAACAATTGTCAAATTATCAGGATGCTGTGGTGAGAGTTCGATTGTATGAAATCAGTTTGGGATTAGTAACAGAGGGATCGGCAGATCTGATTAGTGCTTCATTAAGAGGTATTCAACAGGAATTGTTTCGTGATTCTCCTGACTTGGATTCACTTGAATCACAGGCAGCAAATATTTTTCAACTGCTTCAATCTTCGGTAGATGTTTCAGCAAATGAGGGGAAAGAATATTTGACATTGTTAAATGAGATGAATCAATTTATTAATGATTTAAAAGACTATAAGGCAATTAGCAGTACCGTAGAGAATTTTGATGATTTAATAGAAAAACTTGGTAATGATGCAGAGAATTATGTTGAAAGTAAGGACAACTGGAAAAGTGAATGGTCGCAACGATTAAATGCACTTAAGTCACAAATAGCGTTGCTTCCGGTTTATAGTAATGATGAAAATGCTGAAATGCAAAATTATGACAGGGCGCAGGCATCAGATGAACTTGACGATATGCTTCGTTTGTATATATCTGATCATAATGCAGCACAGCAGGGAATTATTTATCTTTCCAGCCCTTATCGTGGAATGGCGGTTTTTTCTATTATTTTAGCATTTTTTCTGGATATTGCAGCATTTGTTACGGGACTTTTAATTGAAGTAATGAATCAATGGGAAGAACAGGAAAAGAATATAAATGAAGAAAATGAGGAGACGGAAGAGAAAAAGGAAAAACATAATTGTGAAAATATTCATGTACCGGGGTTGAGACATTATTTATATATCAATGGAGAGTATGTGCATGAAGCAGGAGAAAATATATATCGTGCAATTGAGAACGGACAGGAAATAGAAGTAAATATGCCTGATATTGGACTGGAGGCAGGACTATATGTGAAAAATGGTGAAGAATGGACGTTAATTTCAGAAGAACAGGAATTACGTCTTATATCCAGTCCACAGGATGGTATCTATAAAAATTCCCGCATAAAATATGAAGATCATGCTTTGAGTATTGCCCGGGAAACTGACATTCAGTATCGATATTTAACGAGTGTTGTGGAAGAAACTCCAGTTTATATGTTGGAAAATAATTATTTGGAAATTACCAGAGCAAGTTCTTTAAATGATAATAAAGCATCTGTTATGGTAATTGCGTTGAATCAAAAAGGAACCGAAGTTATTGCAATTTATATGTGTGATAAAAGTATACTGCTGGATATTGTCAGCGAATAATAGATAGTTTTAAGCACCTTGAAAACTTCATATCTTATACCTGGGAAGTAGAAGTTCCTTAGAAT
>VSNT01000198.1 GCA_009774465.1 Lachnospiraceae bacterium | reverse complement strand
GAAAGTTTGACATAAAAAAAGCAGGTATTATGCGGCCTGCAGGTGTTTTTTCTATCATTCAACTGTCAAACTCCCGTTAGAAAAAGTGAAAATATGGTTGACACACGCGGACGCGTATAATATAATTATTCAGTGTTGCGAAGTTATGTAATGCTTTGTCTGGTGCTGTTATGGTACGTGTAAGTACCGGAAGGCATCAATCCCTAGATAAGGTGTTATCAATAGATACTTTGAAGGTATTCAAAAGAATTTTGCCGGCCCGGACATCTGGCGGAAGAATGGCGGATATCGGAAGAACCAATTTTAAATGGAGGAAATATCATGAAAACATTTATGGCCAGTCCTGCTACAATCGATAGAAAATGGTATGTAGTGGACGCTGCAAATATGACATTAGGACGTTTGGCTTCAGAAGTGGCTAAAGTTTTAAGAGGAAAAAACAAGGCAATTTTTACACCTCACATTGACACAGGCGATTATGTAATTGTTGTTAATGCTGATAAGGTGAAAGTAACAGGCAGGAAGCTGGATCAGAAGATATACTATCATCACTCAGATTATGTTGGTGGAATGAAGCAGACTACCTTACGTGAAATGATGGCCAAGAAGCCTGAAAAGGTGGTAGAACTTGCAGTGAAAGGCATGCTTCCCAAAGGACCTTTAGGAAGACAGATGTACACCAAGCTTTATGTATATGCAGGTCCTGAGCATAAGCATGCAGCTCAGAAACCCGAAGTATTAACATTTTAAAAGGGACTGAAAGGAGAAAATCAAAATGGCTAAATCAGCAAGATTCTACGGAACAGGTAGAAGAAAAAAATCAATTGCCAGAGTATATTTAATGCCCGGTAAAGGTGAAATTACAATTAATAAAAGACCGATAGATGAATATTTTGGACTTGAAACTTTGAAGGTTATCGTTCGCCAGCCTATGGTTGCTACTGATACAGTTGACAAGTATGATGTACTTGTAAATGTACATGGCGGCGGTTATACAGGCCAGGCTGGTGCAATCAGACATGGTATTTCCAGAGCATTGCTGCAGGTAGATGCCGATTACAGACCAGTTCTTAAAAAAGCAGGTTTCTTAACAAGAGATCCTCGTATGAAAGAAAGAAAGAAATACGGTCTCAAAGCAGCTCGTCGTGCACCGCAGTTCTCCAAGAGATAATCTTTCGGGAATGAAAATATCAGTGATATGTATAGGACATTTTTCAGTAGAAATACTGGGAAATGTCCTTTCCTATTGCGCTTCTTTATAAATGACGAATCAGACAGCGAATTAAATTACTGTTTAAAGATTTATGCTGGCTAACCTTTGCTTTTAGTTTGCACTGTAGTATGGTATAATATCCTGTAACTGTTAGGATTTAAATTGTGAAAGAATACTATTATGGAATGATGCTCTTAGATAGAGTTTAGTATATTAATTGGAGGTATTATATGTCAAGTGCAGCACAAAGATCAGAATTACACTCTCAAATTTGGAAAATTGCGAATGAAGTTCGCGGCTCTGTAGATGGCTGGGATTTTAAACAATATGTCCTGGGAACACTTTTTTATCGTTTTATTAGCGAAAATTTTTCTAATTATATTGAAGGTGGAGATGACAGCATAAACTATGCAGAACTTGATGATAAAATAATAACAAAAGAAATAATAGAAGATGCTGTTAAAACAAAAGGATACTTTATTTATCCAAGTCAATTGTTTTGTAATGTTGCAAAAAAGGCAAATACAAATGACAGTTTAAATACAGATTTAAAAGCAATATTTGATTCTATTGAGAACTCTGCAAGTGGTTATCCATCTGAACTGGATATTAAAGGTCTATTTGCGGATTTTGATACAACAAGTAATAGACTGGGAAATACTGTAAAGGATAAAAACACACGTTTAGCGGCAGTAATAAAAGGCGTTGAAGGGCTTGAATTTGGAAAGTTTGAGGATAATCAAATAGATTTATTTGGCGATGCATATGAATATCTAATTTCCAACTATGCTGCAAATGCAGGAAAGTCCGGTGGAGAATTTTTTACTCCTCAATGTGTATCTGAACTTATTGCGAAGCTTGCAATACATGGTCAGACAACAATTAATAAAATTTATGATCCGGCGGCGGGATCTGGTTCATTGCTGTTGCAGGCAAAGAGGCAATTTGATGAGCACATCATTGAAGATGGGTTCTTTGGGCAGGAAATTAATCATACAACATATAATCTCGCGCGTATGAATATGTTTTTGCATAATGTGAACTATGATAAGTTTAATATTGCACTTGGAAATACTCTTTTAAATCCATGTTTTGTAGATGACAAACCTTTTGATGCAATTGTATCCAATCCACCGTATTCAATTAATTGGATTGGAAATGATGATCCTACGCTTATTAATGATGAACGTTTTGCACCAGCAGGAATACTTGCACCAAAATCAAAAGCAGATTTTGCATTTGTTCTTCATAGTCTTAATTACCTTTCCAGTAAAGGGCGTGCAGCTATTGTATGCTTTCCAGGTATATTTTATCGTGGGGGAGCAGAGCAAAAAATCAGGAAGTATTTAGTAGACAACAATTTTATTGAAACAGTTATTTCACTTCCGTCCAATCTTTTTTATGGCACTTCAATTGCCGTAAATATATTGGTACTTTCAAAGCATAAAGCAGATACTAAAATTCAGTTTATAGACGCAAGTGGCGAGGAGTTCTACAAAAAAGAAACTAATAATAATATATTGACGGAGAAACATATTCAAGCAATTATACAATTATTTGCTAACAAAGAAGATAAAGAATATGTCGCAAAATCTGTAGATAATGATAAAATTGCGGAAGAAAATTATAATTTATCAGTAAGTTCTTATGTTAAGGCGAAAGATAAGAGAGAGATTATTGATATTAATGTTTTGAATGCTGAAATTAAGAAAACAGTGAAAAATATAGATAACCTTCGTGCTGAAATAGATGAAATCATTGCAGAAATTGGAGGATAGATATAGATAAAGAACTTATTGTGGTGAGGTGAGAATAACGGATGAGTAAATTAGATGAATTACTTGAGGCATTATGTCCTGATGGAGTAGAGTACAAAGCAATAGGGGATGTTGTGAAATATGAGCAACCAACATTTTATATAGTCAGTAGTACGGATTATAGAGATGATAGTTCCATTCCGGTACTTACTGCGGGACAATCCTTTATATTGGGGTATACAGGAGAAAACGAAGGGATATATAATGCATCAGAGGAAAATCCTGTAATAATTTTTGATGATTTTACGGGAGCGTTTAAATGGGTTAATTTTCCGTTTAAAGTCAAATCTTCTGCAATGAAAATACTTACAGCTGATGAAAATGAAATAATGATGCGATATGCTTTTCATGTAATGGGAAACATAGGGCTTGTATCTGATGAACATAAAAGGCTATGGATTAGTCAATATTCAGCAATAAGGATTCCGGTTCCACCAATGCCAGTGCAAAGGGAAATTGTCCATATACTGGATAAATTCACGAAGCTTATAGCAGAGCTTATGGTAGAACTCATGGAGAGAAAGAAACAATATGAATACTATCGGGATACGCTGTTAGCTGCTGATAAACGAATTCCTATGGTTAAGCTAAAAGATATTGCGACTGAAATCTATCGCGGCGCCGGAATCAAACGTGATCAAGTGACACCTGATGGTATTCCATGTGTTAGATACGGGGAAATTTATACCACTTATAACACATGGTTTGATAAGTGTATGTCTCATACACAGCCAGAATATGTTCCATCTCCAAGGTATTTTGAGCATGGAGATATTTTATTTGCAATTACTGGTGAGAGTGTTGAAGATATTGCAAAGTGTACCGCATATGTTGGAAATGAAAAATGTTTGGCTGGTGGCGACATTGTTGTCATGAAGCACAAACAAAATCCTAAGTATTTATCATATGTGTTATCAACATATGATGCAAGACAGCAAAAAAGCAAAGGAAAAATAAAAAGTAAAGTAGTTCATTCCAGTGTTCCATCAATAGAAAATATAGAAATTCCACTTCCGTCGTTAGAGGTGCAGGAACGCTATGCAAATGTATTAGATAATTTTGAATCCATTTGTATAAGTCATAATATTGGCTTGCCAGTTGAAATAGAATTACGAAGAAAACAATATGAATATTACAGAGATAAGTTATTACTTTTCGAAAAGAAGATATAGAGGTACAATATGGGGAAAAATTTGAATGAAATTGCAACGCAATTAAAAGAGGCAAAGAATATAATAAATGCAAGAAGCGCAAGTGAATCCGATGTAAAAATTCAATTGATTTATGCCTTTAATGGTACAGGAAAAACAAGATTATCAAAAGCATTTAGAGATTTAATTGATCCAAAATCTGAGGAGATAGAAGATGTTGGTTTGACAAACAAAAAAGTTATTTATTACAATGCATTTACAGAAGATTTATTTTATTGGGACAATGATTTGGAAAATGACGTGGCACCCAGATTAAAGATTCATCCAAACAGTTTTACTAAGTGGATTTTTGAAGAACAAGGTCAGGATGCTAACGTAATTGAAAATTTTCAGTATTATACAGATAAAAAATTGATGCCGCAGTTTAATGCGAAATATACTGTTAAAACTAAGGAAGAAGAGGTTACAGTTAATGCATTTACAGA
>VSNT01000197.1 GCA_009774465.1 Lachnospiraceae bacterium | reverse complement strand
GCTAATAGTAATTAACTATATTTCAGGAATCTTTTCACTTATGATTAATGGATATTTTGGTCATTTATTTAGTGAAAGGCGTCCAGGCAGCGCTAAAGGAGTGGGCAAAATGAAAAAAGCAATTAATCAGTCACTGTTAATTTATCTGTTTAATGGAATTTCAATTATTGCACTTGTGTTTATGGTGTTATCTTTGATTTCCTATGGCAGAGTGAGCAACCAATTGAATAAAGCCAGCGAAGAAAGATTTTTACTTACTTATAATGCCAATCGTTTTATGAATGGTTCCGCGTATCTTACAAATGAGGTTCGGGCATTTGCTGCAACCGGAAATCAGGAACACTATGATAATTATTGGAATGAAATCAATCATTTGAAAAACAGAGATTTAGGTGTTGCCGCCATGCAGGAAATCGGCATTACGCAAGAAGAGCAGAAGCTGATTGATGATATGTCTGCGCTTTCCAATAAACTGGTTCCTCTTGAAGAAGAGGCGATGAATAATGTTCAGGCAGGAAAGATGCAGGAAGCGCTTAATTATGTGTATGGAGAAGATTACAGTACTTCCATTGCACAGATTAATTCCTTGAAGGAACAGTTTCTGGATGATCTGGATAAGCGAACCTCGTCACAGGTTAATGAACTGGCAGCATCTGCTGAGTCAATTAAGATTTCCATGTTTTTGGCATTGATTCTGGTGGCAGTTCTTCAAATTACGGTAATGCTGGTTACAAGAATAAAAATTTTACGTCCTGTTATTCGTGTCAGCGGTCAAATGCAGGAGATTTCCAAAGGTAATCTTTCGGCAGAATTTCCTCTGCGTTCCAATACTTCTGAAATTGGAATGCTGGTGGAATCTATACATGAAACCAAACGTGAATTAAAAAAATATATCTATGATATAGATTCTAAACTGGCGCAGATGGCACAGGGAAATATGGATCTTACTATTGATATAGATTACAGGGGAGAATTTCTGCCCATTCAAAATGCAATGAGCCAGATTTTAGACTCTTTAAATCATGCACTTTCACAGATTAATCTCACTGCGGATCAGGTGTTGCTTGAATCAAACAGGATGAATGATGAAGCCCAGACACTTTCAAGCGGAGCTGTGGAACAGGCAGCTGCAGTACAGCAGTTATCTGCCAGTGTTCAGGAAATATCAGGTCAGGTAGACAGAACCTCAAAGGATGCGGATAACGCAAGAGATTATTCAAACAATGCAATTACCCAGTTGGAAATCAGCAATCGGAAAATGGAGGATTTGACTACTGCGATAGAAGATATTTCCAAGGCATCCAGACAAATTGGGGGAATTATTAAAACGATTGAAGATATTTCTTTCCAGACCAATATTCTGGCACTAAATGCCTCTGTTGAAGCCGCCCATGCCGGAGAAGCCGGAAAAGGCTTTGCAGTAGTAGCAGACGAGGTGCAGAGCCTTGCAAATAAAAGTGCAGCAGCAGCGCAGAACATTACTGAACTAATTGAAAATTCAATGAAACTGGTTCAACAGGGAAATGAATTGTCAGCAGATACCAGACAAGCTCTTGCAGAGGGAGTTGCCGGTGCACATAAAACAACGGAACTGGTAGATCAGATTGCAGATTCTGCATTGCAGCAGGTGCAGTCGCTTAGACAGTTAAAGCAGGGAATGGAGCAGATTGCAGATGTTGTTCAGACCAACGCTGCCACAGCAGAAACCTCGGCGTCATCAGCTATGAAGCTGAATGATCATGCACAGGAACTTAAGGTTGCCGTACATAAATTTAATCTGCGTAAAGGCTAAAGTCAGGAATCTTTAAAGCTTATTTTGGGCAAGTAAGGCAGAACATACAGGGAGCTGTTGAGATAGAAACAGTCATAAGATTGGCTGGACAGCTCCCTGCTTTATTGAGTTTTCTGATTAATTATGATTTACATCTGTCAAATTCAGGATTGAATGCATAGAAGTTTTTGGAATCCAGTTTATCCTGAACGATCCGCAGGGCTTCACCAAATCGTAGTTATGTAAATGGTATGTAAAGAACCTTCAACAGGTTCTTTTTTTGTGCCTAAATTAATAAAGAAAATGATATTTATATGGCTTTAGCCAAGTAAATATATGTAACTATTAACTAATTCATTTAATTTTTATGGAGGAAAAATTTTATGAGTAAAATTATTGCGATTGCAAACCAAAAAGGTGGCGTAGGAAAAACAACTACAGCCATCAATTTAAGTGCAGGATTGGCACAGAAAGGAAACAAGGTATTGCTTGTAGACTTAGATCCACAGGGAAATGCCACCCAGGGGCTTGGCTTTGATGCTGATTCACTGGAAATAACCATTTCTACAATGATAAGAAAAATGATCAATAAAGACTATGTTTTTCCGAAAGATTATGGAATTTTAAAACATGATGAAGGAATTGATCTGATGCCGTCCAACATTGAGCTTTCCATGCTGGAAACAGAATTAATTTCAACCTTTTTTGGACGGGAAAAAATGTTAAATACCTATCTGACATTGATCAGAGACGAATATGATTACATTATTATTGACTGCATGCCATCATTAAATCTGATAGCAATTAATGCGCTTGCAGCAGCAAATTTTGTGATTATCCCGGTACATGCACAAATTTTTAGTATACGCGGACTGGAACAGCTTCTGCAGACAATCGGTTCCATCCGATCTAACAGCTTAAATCAGGAGCTGACAATAGCAGGAATCCTTTTTACCTGTGTAAATGATCAGACTACCTCTTTCAAGGATGTACAAAGGATTATAAAAAATGCATATGGAAAAGATATTCGAATATTTGACAATTATATTCCAAGAAGTGTGAGGGTAGAGGAAGCCCCTTCATATGGACAAAGCATTTATGAATATGACGGGCGCGGCAAAGTAGCATCAGCTTATAAAGGATTTACCGACGAATTTCTTTCCACCGAAAAAAGGAGGTAATCAGTAATGGCAGTAAAAAATTTTGATGTTATGAATCTTGGGAAAGCAGGACTGCTTAATCCGGAGCAGGCCGGTTATAAAGATTCTATAGAAATTATAAAAGACGAGTCATTCAGGGTACAGAAGTCATTTGTGAAGATAGGCTGGTATTTAAAGCATATCCGGGATAATGAGCTTTTTAAAGAAGATGGATATGCAAGCATTTGGGAATGCGCTGCGGATCAGTTGGGGTATTCCCAGGCAACAGTATCCAGATTTATTAACATCTGTGAAAAGTTTTCAAAAAACCATAATTCCCCAGAACTTGATGTAAAGTATGCAGGATTTGATAAATCCCAGATGATAGAAATGCTTCCAATGGAGCCGGAGCAGCTTGAAAAAATCACACCGGAAATGACAGTAAAACAGATTAGAGAAGTTAAGGCAGGTGATAAAACACTAAAGGAGCCGGAGCCAGAAACAGAGGAAGACATTCCGGGGCAAACAAGCATTGAAAAGGATTTTCCTGAATATATGCCGAAAGAACAGGAGGAAGATTTAGAAGAAGTAAAAACAGAAGTTTATGCGACGTCGCATAAGGAAGCTGAAACGTATTGCTCTCCAGAAGCAGGCATGTTATCTGATGAAACTGAAATAATTGATGGAGAGTATCAGGAAATTGAAAAACTGGAAGAAATGCCTGTAGCAGAAGAAAACTTATCTACATATGGGCTGCCTAATGTATCTGTACAGGAGCCAGAAGAGCTTATTCAATCAGAGCTTCCCATGCTTAAGAACAATGACCAGCGTAAGGAATGGCTTGAGCAATATAAAGAGTGGGGGCTCTGGTACAGGGATGAAAATATTGATGTAAACTATTACAAATATGATTTTAAAGATGGAAGCCGCCTTGTAGTGGCCGAGTACCCACAGCGTCAATGCTATTGGAAGAAAAATAAGATAGAAGATGAGTACTTTTATCATTTACTGCAGGTGGGAAAAGAAGGATATGAATTTAAGTATAATGAGAAATATCGGGCCAGTACGGACAGCGAGACGTATCTTGTTGAGTTTCTTAAGAACCTGCAAAAAAAGGAACCTGCAGGATAACAGGCTCCTTAATGATCAGATAGTGGATATTCCCTGACGAAGGATAGCTTTCCAATTACTTTTTTGATAAAGAAAACGAACAATGATAACTTTATTTTTTTCCTTATCAATGATGTAGAAAGCAAGATAATGGTTCACAGAAACAGAACGAATGCCCCACGATAGTAAAACCGGATCATCTATTAAACAGAATTTTTCAGGAAATTCAGCAAGTCCGTTAATCTGCTTTTCAGCCTCGTCCAGAAGATCATCAGCAGCTTTTGGATTTTTTAAAATAAGCTCAATATAGTCTGCAGCATTAAGAAGATCCTGCTGTGCAGCACATGTAATATGGATTTCATAATTTATCATTTGCGACGACTCCTTATTTCGGACATTGCTTCTGAAAAAGGTTTTGTGCTGCCATCAGCAATTTCATCCAAACCTTCTTTCAGCAGGCCATATAATTCAAGGCGGCTGGTAAGGGTTTCATAGGTTTCAATACTCATTACTGCCAAGTCGCCTTTGCCATTTTTTGTTATAAATACCGGTTCAGAATAGCTATGGCAAAAAGTAGAAATTTCATTGTAATTGTTCCTGAGATCAGCACTTGATTTAATTGTGGGCATAAATAACACCTCCTTTTTGATAACAAAATTATAAATAAATTTTGTTATATAGTCAATAGAGTCTGTA
>VSNT01000196.1 GCA_009774465.1 Lachnospiraceae bacterium | reverse complement strand
TTTTCCTTTAAATATTTTTTATGAAATTCATCAACGGAATTTATGTTTTTAGATTTTCTTTTTTTATATTTTATATATGTAGACACATATAATAAAACCAAAAATGCAATTACAATGATAATAATTATTTTCATAGTTTAATACTCATACTTTCTATATGCCGGCTTACAAGATTAACATATTTCATCAGAATCTAAAACAATTGTAAATGGTCCGTCATTTATCAGAGAAACCTCCATATGTGCACCAAATACGCCATGTGCTGTATTTGGAATTTCTTCACTGCATTTTTTCAAAATATATTCATATAGTTTCTTTGCAAATTCCGGATTTCCGGCTTTTGTAAAGGAAGGTCTGTTTCCCTTTCGGCAATCAGCATATAATGTAAATTGTGAAATAATTAACAATTCTCCATTAACACTTTTCAGGTCTAAGTTTGTTTTTCCATTTTCATCTGAAAAAATTCGCAAATGAAGCATTTTATGGATCATTTTATCTGCAATTTCATAAGAATCTGAATCACAAACACCTGCAAATACAACAAATCCCTGCTTAATAGCGCCAACTACTTTTTGTTCTACTGATACATTGGCCGTTTTTACTCTTTGAATAACAAGCTTCACCTTTATTGCTGCTCCTTATTTTCCTTAATGTTATCAGAAGTACTACTCTTCTCTTCTGATTCGATTTCATTTGATTTATTTTTCCTGTTCAGCTTAAAAAATGGTCTTTGTGCTTTTTCTTTCGTAATTTGCGGCACAAATACATCCTTATCTTGAATGTAATCCACATTCATATATTTATTTGTGTCAGAAGGCAGTCCTCTTTTCAGCAAAAGCCTGTTGGTCAAGCGTTTTATCATGGCGTATAGAACAGCAAAAAACGGAACACCTATAATCATGCCGGGAACGCCCATAATACCGCCAAAAATCGTAATTGAAAAAATTACCCAAAAGCCGGATAAACCTGTAGATTGACCTAAAATTTTTGGCCCGATAAAATTACCGTCCACCTGCTGAAGAACCAGGATAAACAGGATAAAATAGATACATTTAACAGGGTTAACCATTAAAATGAGTATTGCACTGGGAATTGCGCCTAAATATGGGCCAAAAAACGGTATCACATTGGTTACGCCGACAATTACGCTGATCAGCAGTGCATATGGCATTTTTAAAATGCTTGTACCGGCAAAACAGATAAAACCTATTATAATGGAATCGATAATTTTTCCACTGATAAATCCAATAAATGTATCACTGATAAAACGGGTATCTTTGATAATCTGATTAGCTGTCTTTGTATTAAACAGCGCAAATGTTATTTTTTTCCCCTGTCCAGCAAAGGTTTCTTTGCTGAAAAGAACATAGATGGAAATAACCATTCCTATAATAAAATTCCACAGAACGCTAAGCACACTAATCATACTTAAGGATACCTGTTTTACAAACGTTTCCAGATGGGGAACAATGCTGTTATTTAAATAGTTTAAAAATTCTTCGGAATATGTGTCTAAAAACCGCAGCACAATTGCCTCAATGTCCGGATTATCTTCCAGAAACTTGGTAGACCAGATTGTCAGGTTCTGCATATAATAAGGAAATTGATAGGAAATACTTTTAATACTTTTGACAATATTGGGAATTAATATGGAAAAAAATCCATAAATCAATAACACAACAATTATAATAGTAATCAGGACGGAAAAAACTCTGATTACTTTTTTCTGTTTTATGGAAGCTTCATTTTTATCTTTGATAAAAGCAGGAAACAGAAATCTTTTTTCTATTCCATTTACAATTGGCGTCATAAGGTATGCAAAGACAATACCATATAATACCGGACTTAATATTTTAAAAATGGAATTAAGCTGTGCGGAGAAACGATCTCCATGAAAAACCAGATAATAGAAACAGATAGATGCTGCTATTACTAAAAATGCTGTCAGCCCAAAACGGAAATATTTTTTAAAAATCTGCATTTTCATATAATATGGGGAATCCCCATAGCCTCCTTTATTAAATTGATAAAAATTAACGCTGAAAACAGTATAACATTTTTTTGAAAAAGATACTATGTCTTATTTGTGAAATATGATAGAATTAATTAAAATTTGCATTCTGGAGGCTTACCTTATGACATTACAAAAAGTACTCAGCTTTATTCGGCGTGCGGTAGATGATTATCATATGATAGAGGCCGGTGACAGTATTGCAGTTGGTATTTCCGGCGGAAAAGACAGTCTTACTCTTCTCTATGGACTTCACGGACTTATGCGGTTTTACCCGAAACCCTTTCAGATTCATGCAGTAACTGTAGACCTTGGCTTTGATAATTTAAATTTAGATCAAATACAGATTTTATGTGATGATCTTAAGGTTCCCTATACAATTGTAAAAACAGATATTGCAGATATTATATTTCACCAGCGTAAAGAAACCAATCCCTGTTCCTTATGTGCAAAGATGAGAAAAGGTGCATTAAATGAAGCTATAAAATCTGCCGGATGCAACAAGGTTGCGTATGCCCATCATAAAGATGATGTAGTGGAAACCATGCTTATGTCATTGATTTATGAAGGCAGATTCCACACCTTTCATCCTGTTACCTATTTAGACCGTATGGATTTGACAGTAATAAGGCCGCTGATGTATATGAATGAATCTGATGTGATTGGATTTGTAAATAAATATCAGGTTCCGGTTGTGAAAAGCCCATGTCCTGCTGACGGATATACCAAACGGGAATATGTAAAGCAGTTGATGCAGCAGCTTAATAAAGATAATCCCGGCGTAAAGGAAAGAATGTTTACTGCCATTCAAAACAGCGATTTGAATGGCTGGAGGATACAAGATGGAAAACAGTAAGAACTATCATGATGAGCAGAATAATTTAAATACCTTAAGGATGCGGGAAGTAGTCGCTACTCTTCCCTCCTTCTGCAAACAGTTTTTCCGCGGAATACAGGAATATACTTCCTCCCGCACCAGGCTCGCCTATGCCTATGATATCAGAGTTTTTTTTGAATTTCTGCATAGCCATAACAGCGCCTGCTCCAAAATGGAAATTGTAGATTTTCCCCTGTCCATTCTCGATATGATTACACGTGAAGACATAGAAGAATATCTTGATTATATCAGCTATTATATTAAAGATGATAAAGAATACACAAATAATGAAAGGGGAAAAAAGAGAAAATTATCTGCGCTGAAAAGCTTTTACAATTATTTCTTTTGTTCAGAGCAAATAAAAACCAATCCTGCCGCTTTAGTGCCTCTTCCCAAACAGCATGAAAAAGAGATTGTCCGGCTTGATGCTGATGAGGTTGCCATTTTATTAGATCAGGTAGAAGCTGGTGAAAAATTGACGGCAAATCAGTTAAGGTATCATGAAAAAACTAAAATACGCGATGTGGCGCTGCTGACACTTTTACTTGGGACAGGTATTCGTGTATCGGAATGTGTAGGACTTGATATTGGTGATGTTGACTTTAAAAATAACGGCATCAAAATAAGAAGAAAAGGCGGGTATGAAACAGTTGTATATTTTGGGGAAGAAGTTTCAGACGCGCTGCATGATTATCTGGAAAAAAGACATCATGTGATTCCTATGGAAGGATATGAAAATGCGCTGTTTCTTTCTATGCAGAATAGGCGGATTACAGTAAGGGCCGTGGAAAATCTTGTGAAGAAGTATGCTTCCAACGTAACCGGACTTAAAAAGATCACCCCCCATAAACTGCGAAGCACTTATGGTACTGCCCTGTATCAGGAAACCGGAGATATTTATCTTGTGGCTGATGTCCTGGGGCATAAGGATGTAAATACTACCAGAAAACATTATGCAGCACTTGAAGATCAACGCCGCAGACAGGCCGCTAAGGCTGTCCATCTGCGTGAAAAATGAGCATTTGAAGTTAAAGAAATTCATTGCTGTAATAAGGAAGAATCAAATATTGACCTATAGTAATAGTCTCATCTTCAAGAAAATTCATATTTATTACTTCCTTTATGTAATCCTCATAACTGTCATAATATTGGGTGTCACCATACATTTGGGCATATTTCCAGAGAGAATCTCCTTCACTTACCATAATACTCTTATAATACTTGTACAGGATTTCTTCCTGGTTTCCCTGTGCCTTTGTTTTAAAGCTGAAGAAAATGACGGAAAAGCATATAACCAGTATAAATGTCAGAAGGCACATAATCATATTCCGGCGTAATTGACGTGCTCTTCTCATACGGTTATTTCTTATTCTAAGTTCACTGTTATTATTCATCATAGTACCTCCATATTTTGGAAACAGAGAACACATGTTGCAAACATTTGTTCTTATATATCAGATTATATCGAACAAATATTCTGATGTCAATAGTTTTGAAGAAAAAATCGAACAAATATTTGGAATATATGTTTGTATTTTGGATTTTTTTATGTTATAATTGATACAGGTTAATCATTAAAAGGAGGATATTCATGGGATACGGAAAAATAAGCAGTAAACAGCAGGAAATTCTTAATTATATTAAGGAAGAAATTTTAAAAAGGGGATATCCGCCGGCGGTCAGGGAAATTTGTGAAGCTGTAAATTTAAAGTCTACCTCTTCTGTTCACTCCCACCTTGAAACACTTGAAAAAAATGGATATATTCGAAGAGATCCTACCAAGCCGAGGGCCATTGAAATTTGTGATGATAATTTTCAAATGCTCAGGACAGAAA
>VSNT01000195.1 GCA_009774465.1 Lachnospiraceae bacterium | reverse complement strand
GCTCTCTTCATGCTTCTTTTTATATCAATTATAAATATCTGTCAAGGTAGTTCATACAAAGAAGTCGTAGATGATACAGAATGGATTGAAATAAAAAATTATTCGATTTATAATCCAACTTTGTCAGAGAGGCTATTAAATATATTCGTTTATATGTGAATTAACGAACCTTATTTAGTACCTTTATGTCCACATAAACCTATCGGCAACGCTTGAGAGAATCTAAATTCATCACAAATAAAAGCATGACGGCAAATAGCTTTCATGCTCATTTGTATCGCAAGAACGTGAGTTCAAGCAGAAATAGGTTATTTCTAAGTATTGGAGGTAAAAGTATGGTAATTAAAACAAGCAACATGGAAAAGCAGGTTAGATCGGAGTTAAAAGGCGGAAAAGGAGATATTCATTTCCTTAATTGTGTAAATAAGGACACTATCCCCAACTGCCGCCTTTTGTCTTTTATGACAATTCCACCAAAATGTAGTATCGGAGAACACGAACATGTAAAGGAAACTGAATGCTATGTCATCCGATCCGGCGAAGGTTTAATTATTGACAATGGCAAAGAATACCAAGTTGCAGCCGGTGATGTTGTTTTAACGGGAGACGGGGATAAACATAGTGTGCTCAATAAGGGTGATGCTCCTTTAGAAATTTTAGCATTTATTGTTATGAATTAGGGAGGAACAATATGAAATCAGAAAAAGAAAAAATGTTATCTAATGAGTTATACAATCATAAAGATGACGAATTGACAAAAGAGAGAAATCGGGCTTATGAACTGACACTTCAGTATAACCAGACCAAAGATGATGAAACAGAGCAGCGAACTTCTATTCTAAAAGAATTAACTGGAAAACTGGGAAAAAACGTAGTCATAAAACCGCCTTTTCAATGTGATTATGGATACAATCTCATATTGGGCGACAATGTTTTTATGAACTACGGCTGCTCTATTCTGGATTGTAATGTAGTCGAAATAGGAGATAATGTACTCATGGCTCCTAACGTACATATTTATGCAGCTTATCATCCAACAGATTATTCATTGCGTTTAAAAGATTTGGAATATGCGGATAAGGTAAAAATTGGTGATAATTGTTGGATCGGCGGCGGCAGCATTATTTTAAATGGTGTTACAATAGGCAAAAATACTGTAATCGGGGCTGGAAGTGTAGTTACTAAAGATATTCCAGATAATGTGGTGGCAGTAGGTAATCCTTGCAAAATCATTAAACATTTGGATCATGCGGCAGACAAAGAAAAAAAATTGAAATTCACCGATTTTGCCCATATCAATATTGTAGTTAATGATATTGATATGGGAATCAAGTATTATGAACAGTTATTAGAAGCTAAACCGATACAGATTTTCAGAGATTTCAACAACACTGGATTTTCAAAAGCGGCTGGATTTCTTGATAATCCAGAAAAAGTCAAATTATCAATTGCATTTTTGGAAATACCGGGAACTAATCTGACATTGGAATTGATGGAATATCAGGAGCCTGCTACTGTTGAAGCAAAACATCTGGAAAATGTATATAAAATCAACGGAGTAAGGCATGTTGCGCTGGAAATCCAAAATATCGAGGAAGCATTTGAATATGTTAAGTCCTGTCCAGACGTCACCCTAATCAATACTGATAAGGCTTATAAACCATACAAAATTGATGATATTTCTACAGATGAAGTGAATTTTTTTGATGAGGACAAAGAGGCAGATTCAAATGCAAAACAGCAGCTTTGCCAGACTATCGGAAATACCTACTACTTCTACTTTATAGATAGATATGGTGTACAGTGGGAATTTGAACAGGGACACAATTATTAGGAGGAATGTTACTGTGAGAGAATACAATGCAATAGCGATGGATTTGGACGACACTTTATTAACAAGTGACTTACAAATCTCTAACGAAACCAAAAAGGCTTTATTAAAATGCCAAGAAGATGGGATCATTGTTATCTTGGCATCAGGACGACCAATTTATGCAATTGAAAAATATGCAAAAGAGCTGGAATTGGAAAAGTATGGCGGATATATTGTTGGATTTAATGGTGCTGCTGTTAAGGATTGCCATACCGGGCAGCTCATTATGCAAAAAAATCTTCCGGCAAACTATATTCAGGAGTTATATGATTTAAGTATCAAGAACAAGGTTTATATTCATACATATGTTGGCGATGAAATCATTACACCCCACAATAACTCATATACGGAGATCGAAGGAAAACTTACAGGTATGCCAATTAAGGAAGTTTCCGATTTCGTAAAATCTATTGACCAAGAAGTAGTAAAGGTACTCATGCTTGAAGAACCGGAATATCTAAAAACAGTTTATGACAAACTTAACTGTGATCTTGGTCATAGATTGAGTTTGACAATTTCCAAACCATATTTTCTTGAAATTATGGATACGGGCATTGAAAAAGGCATAGCCTTGACGCATATTTGTAATAAACTCGGTATTAAGAAAGAAACTCTAATTGCATTTGGCGACAGTTATAATGATCTTTCAATGCTAAAAAATGCCGGACTTGGAATAGCAATGGGTAATGCACAAGTTGATGTCAAGAAACAATCTGATTATGTAACAGACGGCAACAATGAAAATGGTATTGCAAATGCCTTATGGAGATTTGTATATAAAGAAACCCCGCTTTACAAAATAGCTTAGTTTATTGTAGGTGCATTACTATCCGTTTAATAGTAATGCACTTTATATATATAATAGCACTTTTAAGTGCGTACTTTATTTACAAGATATAAATGATTATAATTGTTAGGAATGAAAGGAAGTGTAAATATGATCGAAATGGAAATGGGACCAATCAGACCACCATCGGAAGCTACAAGTCTAATGCTAAGAGTAACAAGAGGCTGTCACTGGAATAAATGCTATTTTTGTGATTTGTATAAACAATACAGATTTTCACGAAGAACCTATGAAGAAATTGAAGATGATTTAAAAAAAGCGGCTACCTCTGCACATATCAAAAAATATACAACTTGCTTCTTACAAGACGGAGATGCATTTGTTCTTCCGACAGATTTCCTTTTACAAATTCTTGAAGGAATACATAAATACTTGCCTAATATCAAATATGTTACAACATATGCTCGTGCCGATAGTATTGCAAGAAAAAGTATTTCGGAACTTCAAGAATTGAAAGATGCTGGTATAGAACATTTATATTGCGGTATGGAAACTGGATCTGATATTATTTTAAAAAAAATAAATAAAGGATTTACCTCTCAATCAATCATTGATGGAGGTTGTAAGGCAAAACAAGCAAAAATGATATTATCGGAATTTACTCTATTTGGTATTGGCGGTAAAGAATTATCAGAAGAAAATGCCGTTGAGACAGCTAGGGTTTTAAATTCTATCAAACCAGATTTTATCCGAGTCCATGCAACGGGCTTAAAACCTTCTGCTCCAATATGGCGTTATGTAGATGATAAAGAGCTTACACTTCAAACAGAAGAAGAAATAATCGAAGAACAGAAATTGCTTTTGGAACTGTTGTCGAGTGATATGGATAGCTACTATATGAACGAACATATAGTAAATCTTCTGTTAGAAGTGCGAGGAAATTTAAGTGCAGATAAGGCACATATGTTGCAGATAATAGATCATTATTTACAATTACCGCTTGAAGAAAAAGAACTGTTCAATATCGGGCGGCGGCTGAATATAATGTTTTTATTATCGGACTTGGAAAATGAAGTTAAGAGAAATAGGGCACTTGAAGAATTAAACAAAATAAGGCAAAAAAGTCCTGAGCCGGATTTAGCATATATATGTAATTATGTCAGGCAATCTCAAATATAAATCATATAAATAAACATATCATCAGAGCTGTTGTTCCTACAGAAATCAATACAACAGCTCTCTTTTTACTTCATCTCAAACCGCTTATCAATATAGCTTTGAAAAATGGATTTGAAGTGTACCGCTCTCTTTTGAGCAAGAGGAAGCACTATTCCTGAATTTAAGTATATATCAAATCCCTTTATATATCGAATATGAGCTAAATTTACAAGATAGCTTTTATGCGGAGATTCAAAATTATAAGGACAAAATTTTTCACGAAGCCTTTTTAACGTATAATTTCCAAAGTATTCTCCCTGTACAGTTGAAATAATTATTTTACGAGAATTATGTTCAAAATAATAAATTTGACTTGGCTTAATATTAAGTGTAACAGTTGAAGTCTGTAATGTAATCTTTTTCTCCTTTGATGAAGTTGTTATATAGAATAATGCATCATCTATAGCATGAAAAAACTTTTGTTCATTTATTGGTAAAGCCATGAAATCAAATGCATGAAATTTGAATGCATAACGATAATCTGGTATATTTGCAATAATTATTACTTTAGTACATGGGTTATTCAAACAATAATGACGAACATTTTGTATCTTACTGGTGTCACATATATAAAAAAAAGCAATGTCCGTCTGATCTGTGTTTGAAAACACCTGATTATGGCTTGCAAAAGTGTCTATTTTAAATGCAACCTTGTTTCTTTCTTCGTACTTTCCTAACAAGTATGTAACCTGTTTGCTAACATCACTATTATTGTCATATATTTGTACTTTCATAACGGTTTTCCTTTATATTTATTTAGAATATCATATCATTTATTTCCTTTTTTCTTTCACCTCGTAAGAAATACGAGCTTTCTAGTCATTTTTTCCCATAATGGTATAACTAAATTTAAAA
>VSNT01000194.1 GCA_009774465.1 Lachnospiraceae bacterium | reverse complement strand
TATATACATTATATAAACACTTGATAAGAAAATATATGTAAGAAATGGTAAGCTAAATTATGGCTTACTCAGGAAAGGCGTGAAGGAAGAATGGATATCATTATCAGTAATTCCGGCGATCGGCCGATTTATGAGCAGATTACATCTCAGATCAAATCCATGATCATGGCAGGGCGTTTAAAGGAAGGAGATCCACTGCCCTCCATGCGCACACTTGCAAAAAAATTGCGTATTAGTGTAATTACAACCAAGCGGGCTTATGAAGATCTTGAGAGAGAAGGATTTATTACCACTGTGGTAGGGAAAGGAAGTTTTGTAAAGGCGGCTGATCTTTCTCTGGTCAGAGAAGAAAAATTGAAACAGATTGAAGAGCTGCTGTTTAAAGCGGTTTCCCTTGCCGGACAAAGTGGGATTGGACGTGGAGAGATAGAGGAAATTTTAGAGATACTGTACCAGGAAGAGGTAAGCAGGTAGAACCCTAAAGCGGGAAAATAGGAGGAAAAAATGGAAAATGCAATTGCTGTAAGGAATTTAACAAAGAAATATGAAGGATTTACATTAAATAACATAAGTTTTCAAATACCGAAAGGTTCTATTGTAGGATTTGTGGGAGAAAATGGAGCAGGTAAGAGCACCACAATCAAAGCAATTTTAGGGTTACTGCCTGTGGAATCAGGGGAAATTGAATTACTTGAACACAAGGTTAAGTTTGGAGATAAAGAAACTGATTATAAGGAGCATATAGGGGTGGTGTTTGACGAAAGCAATTTTCCGGGAGATTTACGTGTCAAATATATTCATAAAGTAATGAAGAATATGTACCACACATGGGATGATGACAAATTTTGTGGGCTTTTAAAAAGATTTGAGCTTCCGGAAGGGAAAAAGGTTAAAGAATTGTCCAAAGGGATGAAAATGAAGTTATCCATTGCGGTGGCCTTATCCCACGACAGCCGGCTTTTAATACTGGATGAAGCAACAAGCGGCCTTGATCCGGTGATTCGGGATGAAATTCTTGATATTTTCAGAGAGTTTATTGAGGATGAGGAGCATACGGTGTTTCTTTCTTCCCACATTACTTCGGATATTGAAAAAGCAGCGGATTATGTGATGATGATTCATAAAGGGGAACTGTTATTTCAGGAAAATAAAGATGAGATGCTTTATAGCTATGGAATTGTCAGAGGCACAAAGGAACAGATCGACATGATACCCGGGGAACTGGTTGCAGGAAAAGAAGAGGGAGAATTTGGGTGCAGCGCCCTTATAAAGGACAAGGAAAAACTGACAGACAGTGGTTACCTGGACTTAGCGGCATCATCTGGTCAGGCCAGACCGGTTATTGACAGAGCAGGACTGGAAGATATTCTTTTATATATCGTGAAAACAAAGGAGAGGAAGTAAGATGAGAGGACTTATTTTAAAAGATTTATATTTAATAAAAGGGTTTGGAAGGCAGTATGCATTTGTTTTTGCATTTATGGCCATATGGGGGATAGCTATGAAAGCAACCTCATTTTTATGTATTTATGCTACTTTAATGGGAGCTATGATTGTTTTAAGTATAACTGCTTTGGATGATGCGGTTTCCTTTAACCGTTTTGCCCTTACTATGCCTGTAAGCGTAAGAACGCTGATTAAATCCAAATATTTGTTATTTATCATAACAGTGGGTATAGGGACAGCCATTGCTCTGCTGATAAGTGTCATAACAGCGTTTCTGTCTGTTGAAATGAATCAGGAATTTGGCTGGCAGGATTTGGTGCCTTCAGTGACTGTATTTGTTGTGGGAACTTCCATTGCGCTTCCAGTTATCCTGTATAAAGGGGCAGAGAAGGGCAGATATGCCTATATGGCAGCGATGCTTGGGCTGGGAGGCCTTACGTATGGGGGAATAAAACTTTGCCAGAAATATAAGATATCTCTGGAGTTTCTTGAGACAATTCCAATTGTATTATTTGTGGGGATATTTGCCGGTATTTGTATCATATCACTTGTTATTTCATATTTTGTGACATTAAGATTGGTGCGAAAGAAAGAATGGTGATGATAAACAGGCAGGATGTGGAAAATTTATCGTTGGCAGGAGAGAGAAAAATTGATATAGTAATTAGTAGTAAAACTTAAATCTGCATAACATGGAGGGATGGCATGGATGAGGATACGCTGTATGTAAGTGATCTGGATGGAACACTGTTAAACTCTCAAGGCGAAATCAGCAGTCACAGCTTAAAAGTAATTAATGGATTGATTGCTGAAGGGATGAAATTTACTTATGCAACAGCACGTTCCCTGGTATCTGCATCCAGGGCAGCAAAAGGGCTGTCCCTCCATATTCCCGTGATTGTATATAATGGTGTGTTTATTATGGAAGCAGACACTGGAAAGATTCTCTATTCGACTGGTTTTTCCAGCCAGGAGCAGAGAGACATCCGCCTGATTATGGAAAATGAAAAATTATTTCCTCTGGTTTATACTTACAGGGACGGACAGGAAAAGGTACTCTGGTATCCTTCCAAAGAAAACGAAGGCATCAGAAATTATCTTTCAAGAAGAAAGGGAGATAAGCGGATGGAGCCGGTAGGAGATAAAGATAGTATCTATCAGGGGGACATCTTTTATTATACCTGCATTGGTGAGAGAGAGGAGCTGGAAAAATGTTATAATAGACTGAAATCGGATACACGATTCAGGGTGACCTTGCAGCAGGAGATTTACAGCCCCGAATATTTTCTTGAGATTATGCCCATGAGGGCATCTAAGGCAAATGCAATCCTTGAACTTAAAAAAATATGGGATTGCAAAACCATTATTTCCTTTGGAGATGCAGTAAATGATATACCCATGTTTCAAATATCCGATTCTGCCTATGCGGTAGAAAATGCAGTAGATGAGCTGAAAAAATATGCCACAGGTTTGATTCCTTCAAATGACAAGGACGGTGTGGCAGATTTTTTATGTAAAAATATTAAATAAGGATTTAATTATGAAAGAAAAGTATCAAGTAAAAATAATTGAGAATATTGAAGAGGTCTGTGTACAGGTTCCGGGATCAAAGAGTATTACAAACAGAGCTCTGTTGCTTGCTGCATTATCTGCCTGCCGGTGCACTCTGCATGGGGTTTTGTTCAGTGATGATTCCAGGGCTTTTTTGGATTGCCTTATGAAGTTGGGATTTCAGGTGGAAGCAGATGAAGATAATAAAAAAGTATGTATTCAGGGAACGGGAGGTAGGATTCCAAATCCTCATGCATCCATTTTTGTAGGGAGCGCGGGAACAGCCGCCAGATTTTTAACAGTCATGCTTGCCCTTGCAGGGGGAGAATATGAATTAAATGCATCTCCTCAAATGTGCAGGCGGCCTATGCAGCCTTTACTGAAAATACTCTCCGATGCCGGAGTGGAATTGGAGTATCAGGGGGAGGAAGGACATTTCCCGTTTAAAATGAAATCAGATTCCATCTGCATAGATGAGGTAACAATTGACACAAGCGTCAGCAGTCAGTTTGCAAGTGCATTATTAATGTCTGGCGTTATTGTTAAAACAGGATTAAATATAGTGACGTGCGGAGATAGAACTGAAGGTGCCTATATTAAAATGACGCTCAAAATGATGGAGCAGTTTGGAATTGATGTGGTAAAAGAAAGAAATATTTATCGTATACCTTATATAAACACTTTTGGACGAAAGGAATATCAGATAGAGCCGGACGTTTCCGGAGCATGTTATTTCTATGCGATGGCGCCTTTATTAAAAACAAGTGTTATTGTAAAAAATGTGCATATGGATTCCATGCAGGGAGATATTAGATTTTTGGAAGCATTGAAACAGATGGGATGTACTCTTTCAGATGAGAAAGAAGGAGTAAGGATATCAGGAAAGAAGCTGGAGCGTTACCCCGGGCTTCATATTTCCATGAAGGACTTTTCTGATCAGACCATGACAATGGCAGTGCTGGCGCCTTTTGCCCAAAGCGAGACTTTGCTTCAAAATATTGGACATATTCGTTTTCAGGAGTCTGACAGAATAAAGGCAATTTTGACAGAGCTTCAGAGAATGGGAATCAGGTGTGAGGAAGTGCCGGAAGCTGACGGAATACGCATTTACCCGGGAGAAATAAGGAAGGCGGAAGTGGAAACCTATGAAGACCATCGTATGGCAATGGCATTTACTTTAATTGGATTAAAGACTGGAAAAATTACAATTAAAGATCCAATGTGCTGCCGGAAAACTTTTGAAAATTATTTTGAATTGATTGAAAGTCTGTATATATAAATGAATTCAGAGGATATGTTCAATTACCGGCCGCTGTCAGCAAAAAGTTTTACGACAGGCGGCATGCAAAGAGGGATTATGGAAAAACAGGAAAAGAAACAAATTAAGGAAATGGAAAAGGTTTTGCTTGTAGGTGCTGATGATGGATCAGAAAAGGATTTTGACCGGTCTATGGAAGAACTTGCTGATCTGGCAAATGCATGTTTTATGGAGCCTGTGGGGGTGATTACCCAAAGGCTGGAAAGCATAAATAAGGGGCTTTATATTGGAGCCGGAAAGGTGAAAGAAGTAAAGGAGGCGGCGGAGTTTTTTTCAGTGGATGTGATCATATTTAATGATGCACTTACTCCTTCACAGATTCGTAACCTTCAAAAAGAGATTGGAAAACCGGTTTTGGACAGAACTACATTGATACTGGATATTTTTGAAACACGTGCCAGAACAAGGGAGGCAAAGCTTCAGGT
>VSNT01000193.1 GCA_009774465.1 Lachnospiraceae bacterium | reverse complement strand
TTTTCCTCGATAGCTCAATGGTAGAGCACTCGGCTGTTAACCGAGTTGTTGTAGGTTCGAGCCCTACTCGGGGAGTTTAAAAGATTCACAGACGAAATTGCCTGTGGATCTTTTTTTATATTTAATCATATCTGACATGTTTGCATGTCGCAGGAAGCAGTCGCTAATTCCCTAAGTGCATGTCCTTTTTTTCTATATTATTGACATAAAAATAAGGAAAAGAGTATAATATAACAAATTTTATTTATTGATTTATACTGCTTGATAGAATGATAAATAACGTGCAGGGAGGAAAACGCATGAAGAAGAGGCAGAATGGAGAGAAAATAGATAATGGAATTCCTTTGCTGCTTTCTATTATATTTGTTTTTTGCATTTTAGGAGTGGTTGTTTTTTCCGTATCACGAAAAATAACTAAAGAGATGTCTACATCAGCAATCCAAAACTTAAGTGAAAGTTTGGATTTAATACAATGTACACTTGAGACTATTTTAAATAAAGAGGCAGAGTATCAAAAAATAATTGCACAGGAGGTTGCTGACGCAGAAGATCCGGAGGAATTTATCCTTTCTTATACAAAAAATCAGACAATGGTTAAGGTATCTTTGATATTTACAGGAGAGAAAGAAGGGATTTCCAATACGGGAGAAGTATTTTCGGAAGAAGGGCTGGACTTTTCTCTTGGAGGAACAGTGGAGGAACTTCCGGTTTCTCAGTCTTATATCAACCATTTGGGAACCTGGGCATATTCAATGAAATGTCCCGTTATAAAAAATGATCAGGAAATTGCAACATTATATATAGAATACATTTATGAATTCTTTGACAAATCATTGCCGGAAGGTTTTTATAATGGAAAGGCAATGCTGTATATTATGGATACAAACACGGAACGGTTTGTTTTAAAGCCCAAAGGAATGGGCGAGCGGAATGCAGGGCACTTGAACCTGGAGGATTATTATCAGGCGAACAATATTCAGGAAGAGGGTATTCGCGAAGAGGTGCAGGAGTGTCTGGAAAATAAAAAGAATATTATGTTTTATCATGATATTCGAGGAAAAAGTGCATTGAATTATATGTGGACAGTCAATGGCGGTTCGGTCTATTTAGTAGGTTATGTGCCTGTTGAGGCAATACAGCAGGAAGGAAGAACTGTCAATCAAAATATATTTATTGTAGTTGCGGTTATGCTGATAGCCTTTTTCCTATGCTGTGTTTTATATTATTTTAATCAGCGGCAGCAAAATAAAATCAGGAAGGAGCGGGAGGCGGAAAGGGAGATACACAATAAACGTCTTGCAGAAGCTTTGCATGCGGCGCAAATTGCCAGTAATTCCAAGACAATGTTTTTATCGAATATGTCGCATGATATCCGGACACCCATGAATGCGGTTCTTGGATTTACAACGCTGCTGGCCAAGGATGCAGACAATCCGGACAAAGTCAGGGAATACACTAAGAAAATCACTGCGTCCGGTCAACATTTGCTGAGCTTGATTAATGATATTTTGGATGTATCCAAGATTGAGAGCGGGAAAGTAGTGCTTACCGTTGAAGAATTTACGCTTAATGATCTGGTGTCTTCAGTAGATGCGATTATTCGGCCTATGGCTAAGGGAAGAGGACAGAAGTTTCATGTGGAAGTGATGGGCGTTAAACATGAATATCTAATGGGGGATGAGACGAGAGTCAACCAGATTTTAATCAATCTGCTTTCAAACGCAGTTAAATATACGCCCGAAGGAGGCAATATCTGGTTCCGGATTATTGGGCTTAAACAGCGTTCAAGTCAGTATGAGCATATAAAAATAGAAGTGGAAGATGATGGATACGGGATGACGCCGGAGTATCTGGAGACTATTTTTGATGCCTTTACAAGGGCGGAAAACAGCACGACGAACAAGGTACAGGGTACCGGACTGGGTATGGCAATTACAAAAAATATTGTGGAACTCATGGGCGGGACAATAAATGTGACCAGTGAAATAAATAAGGGAAGTCTTTTCAGGGTAGATCTGGAATTTCGAATACCGGAAGGTCAGGTTGATAAGCAGTTTTGGAAGGAAAATGAGATTTCCCGAATTTTAGTAATTGACAGTAATGTGGAAGACAGCAAAGATATTCAAGTACTTATGGAAGATACAGGAGTTTTGGTGGATGTTGCCTTCAATGTGGAAAATGCATTACAAATAATGCATGGAAGCAAGGCCACAAAAGAAGATTATAACATGATTCTAATTGAATGGGATACGATAGCTGCAGATGGTGCGCAGATAATAGGGAAAATACGAGAAGCTGTATCAGATACAGTGTCCATATTGCTCATGACAGATTATGACGCAGAGGATATGGAAAATGTATTACAAAGTGAAAATACGGGAATTCTTCAAAAGTCTTTCTTTGTTGCAGCATTTAGAGAAAAAATTGCAGAAATGCGGGCAGGGCAGAAAGAAACCAGTGTATCTAATGAGATAGAGGGCGGTAATTTAGAAGGTTTGCATTTTCTGGCGGCTGAAGACAATGAAATTAATGCGGAAATTTTATCAGAAATATTGTCTATGGAAGGTGCCAGTTGTGAAATAGCTGAAAATGGTCAACTTGCATTGGAGAGATTTATCAATTCCACAGAAGGAGAATTTGATGCAATTTTAATGGATGTACAAATGCCTGTAATGAATGGATATGAAGCTACAAGGGCAATCAGAGCATTAAAGCGTAAGGATGCAGGAGAAATACCGATTATAGCAATGACAGCAAATGCATTTGCGGAAGATGAAAAGGAGGCTTTGAGTGCCGGAATGGATGTTCATTTGGCGAAGCCTATCGACATGGAATTGTTGAAAAAGGTGATAAGAGAATATACACAAAAAAATGTGCAAAAAGAAGGGATTCAGAATGAAAAGTAGAAAGAATTATATGGTCAGATCAATTTTAGTTGTATTGACAGGCATAGCGATGTTTATTATGACAGCCTGTGGAGGAAAAGTTGAGTTAGATAATAATCTAATTACTGAGGAAGAAGAAAATGAACGGGTGGTGAATCTTTTTACTCCAATGGAAAAAAGTATGCCGGATGCTGAAAATACTGCAAGAACTGCAGCAGATATAACAGTTGCAATGGCAGAAGAAGAGCTGGGGGTATGTGTGGCATATAGAACCTATACAGCGGAAGACTATCAGGACAGAACCTATGATGACATAGTACTTGATCGGGCACGTAATGATATGGACGATATGTATCTTCTTAATCCGGACATAATTATGAAGCTGGCAGAAGAAGGAAAGCTTTTGGATTTATCAGGACTTGAAAGTGCGAAAAATCTAAGGGAGGTTGTTAAAACAGCAAATACGGTTGATGGGAAGCTGGTGGCAATTCCGCAGGAAGTAGTGGCTTATGGCCTGTTTATTAATAAAGACATGTTTGATGAATTCAATTTGGAACTTCCGCAGACGCCGGAAGATTTCCTGGAATGCTGCAGAGTATTTAAAGAAAACGGAATTGAAACGCCTGTTGGAGCTAACCGCTGGTGGCTGGAAACTTTTGTTTTTGCCCAGGCATATGCAGATTTATACAATGGGGAAAATACAGAAGCTGAAATAGCAGCTTTAAATAGTGGTGAAAGCAAATATAGTGATTATATGTGTCCAGGTTTTGAATTCCTACAGGAACTAATTGATCTTGGTTATATTGATGCCCAAAAAGCTTATGTGAGTGAAGCCATTGAGGGAGAAGGAGAAGATTTTCTGACTCAGAAGACACCGATTGTAATGGCGTACTGGGGAGCTGCCAATACTGAGACTCTTTATGGAAGAACAGATTTTGAATTGCTTGTAATTGGTTTTCCAAGCAGCCGGGGACAGATGCCGGTTATGTCAATGACAGGGTATGGCATAGGAGCAAATGCAGAACATGCGGAAGATGCAATGCGCACATTGGATGTGTTGACATCGGATGAGGCACTCCAGATCTATAGTGAAACAAACAGGGTAATTTCTCCATCTCAAAATGTCGAAGTGGAATGTGTTCCTGCTTTAAAGCCTTTAAACGACAGAATACAGGAAAATGTTTATGTGCTTGCCACGAATGCCGGAATGAAAGTGGAACAATGGGGTAATACCTGCCTGATTGTAAGAAAATTGTTAAATGGCGCTACGGTCGACGAGTGCATGGCAGAGTTTGACAGGCTGCAGGAAGAGGCACTGAATAAGTGATAATAATAAAACAGGAAAGCATAATGGCAACAGGTAGAAATTCTTTTGTGAATAAATTCAGCATGGATTTTTACTTGTTGCCGGAACGAAGAGAACAAAAGCTGATTTCAGGTTTTCAAAAGGAAAAATAAAAATTCACTCTTGTCAAATGTATAGAAGTATGGTATCATAATTTTCGTTGAGGTTGTAAAAGACCTGACTAAGCAGAAAGTTTGTTAAAGAAAACAGCGGAGCTGCTTTAAAAACGGGAAACCATTTAATAAGGCTCCGTGGTCAAGCGGTTAAGACATCGCCCTTTCACGGCGGTAACACGGGTTCGATTCCCGTCGGAGTCATCAGACTGACTAATGGACCTTTAGCTCAGTTGGTTAGAGCAACCGGCTCATAACCGGTCGGTCCTGGGTTCGAGTCCCCGAAGGTCCACTATTTAATTAAGATAAGAATGGTTGGTAAGCCCATCATTCACTGCTGCAAGCCAGCAACAGATCATTGGCCCGGTGGCTCAGTTGGTTAGAGCGCCGCCCTGTCACGGCGGAGGTCGTGGGTTCGAGT
>VSNT01000192.1 GCA_009774465.1 Lachnospiraceae bacterium | reverse complement strand
GGGGCCTTGCAGCTGGAGAAGCTATCCGCAGGCGATGCGTCAAATCGCAAAAATAAATATAAACGCTGAAGATAATTTAGCATACGCTGCCTAATGGCAGCTGTCTGACCTAGTGCACCTACACATCAGGACTCAGGCATCGACTATGTAGGAAACGACGCAGGTTAAGCTTTGCACCTGTGGGCGTATTATGAAGCTACTGAATAAACCGGGGTGTCGGTTTCCTGGTTTAGGAGGGAATGAGGGCTTGACCGTAATAATCGGCTATGATAGTAGAAGGACAGGGAATGGGTCTTTGGACGCGGGTTCGACTCCCGCCTATTCCATGAAGAAAAGTTCTTAAAAGGCTCGATTTGATTCGGCCTTTTGAGAACTTTTCTTAACATAAGAATGATTTTGGCTCGTTGTTCGCGGGAATAAAGACGGGAAAGGATGGAGCAGATGGAGGAAAAAACAGATTTTTATGTAGCCGGATATTGTTTTGCTTCTATAGAAGATGCAAAGCAGGCGCAAAAGGAAGAAAAGGAAGCTTCCTATTTTGAATCAAAGCTCAGGGGAAAAGAGGTACAGAATATCCTGGCAGCTTATGATAATATTTTGGATGAAAAAGTGTTTAAGACACCGGTTGGCTGGGAATATTTAAAGCGTCTGCAGGATAAAATACGGGAAATGGGAATGGAAGAGGATTATATAAGGCCAATTCCCATGTATATATCTTATGTACATGATGAAGGTGAGCAGTTTAATACAAGGCAGCGGGTACAGCCGATTCAGAAAAAGGAAGATGGCGCCAGTAAATTGAGGCTGTCTGTTTTTTTTAATATTTTACTTGCAATTATGGTAGCGGTGATGTTCATGATTGCAGTCAGCAGTGAAAACCCTAATATTTTAAATTATGAAACCACAATTATAAATAAATACGCATCATGGTCTCAGGAATTAACAGAAAGAGAAAATAAAGTAAGGGAAAAAGAAGCGGAACTTTTCACAGATTAAACATATTTCCGGAGTATACTAAATAATACTTTAAGTATTATGCCTGCTTTTGATTGGAGAACCAACAGGAGAGGCATACGTGGAAAGGTATGAATTAAGACATGGATAAATTAAAAATTCTTGTAGTAGATGATGAATCCAGAATGAGAAAACTTGTAAAAGATTTTTTGATGAAAAGCAACTATGAGGTAATAGAAGCAGAGGATGGCAGCCAGGCGCTTGATCTTTTTTATGAGCAAAAGGACATTGCACTTATTATACTGGATATTATGATGCCTAAAATGGATGGCTGGCAGGTCTGCCGGGAAATCAGGCAGTACTCCAATGTGCCGGTTATCATGCTGACTGCAAAATCAGATGAAAGAGACGAACTGCAGGGATTTCAGTTAGGCGTGGATGAATACATATCCAAACCTTTCAGCCCTAAAATACTGGTAGCACGCGTGGAGGCAATTCTGCGCAGGACAAATCAGCTTGCCGGCGAGGAAAAGCTGGAAGTGGGTGGTATTATTGTAGATAAGACAGCTCACAGTGTAATCATAGATGGAAAGATGATAGATTTAAGTTATAAAGAGTTTGAACTTTTGGCTTATTTTATGGAAAACAGAGGGATTGCCCTGTCTCGCGAAAAAATATTAAATAACGTATGGAATTATGATTACTTTGGAGACGCAAGAACGATAGATACCCATGTAAAAAAGCTTCGAAGTAAAATGGGTAAAAAGGGTGATTTGATAAAAACAATTTGGGGATTAGGATACAAATTTGAAGCGGAGTAACAGGAATTTATGAAATATTCAATAAGAAAGCAGTTTGCATTGGTGTTTTGTCTGCTGATGGCCGGAACGATTCTGCTTTGCTGGTTTATAAATAATACGTTTCTTGAAGAATATTATTTAAAAAATAAACAGAAAGCAATGATGGAGGCATATCAAAGTGTAAATGAAGCATCAAATGAAGGAGCAATCAATTCAGAAGATTTTGACATTGAATTCCAGAAGATCTGTGGGAAAAACAATATTAGTATTATTCTTCTTGACGCAAAGTCCAAAACCCTTAAGGCTTCCATGAACGATTATGAAATTTTAAGCAGACAGCTTGTTGATTATGTGTTTGGAAAAGGAATTACAATTGAAGATGAGCTGCTTAAGCTGGAAGAAAATTATGAAATGTATATCAAGCTGGATACAAGAACTCAGTTGGAGTATGTGGATATGTGGGGGGTTCTGGACAATGGAAACCTTTTTCTGTTTAGAAGTCCACTGGAAGGAATACAGGAAAGCGTAGCTCTTGCAAATCGGTTCCTTGCCTATGTGGGTGTGGGATCTGCCATATTCAGCGCGCTGATTATCTTACTTGTTTCCCGCAAGATCACAGAGCCTGTTATGGAACTAACCCGTATTTCCGAGAGAATGTGCCATTTGGATTTTGATGCTGAGTATACAGGGAGCAGCAAAACAGAAATTGCCCTGCTTGGGCAGAATATCAATCAACTTTCCAAAACACTGGAAACGACCATATCAGAATTAAAAAGTGCAAATAACGAACTGCAGCGTGATATTGAAAAGAAAAGCAAAATTGATGAGATGCGTAAGGATTTTCTGTCCAATGTTTCTCATGAACTTAAGACGCCTATTGCATTGATACAGGGATATGCAGAAGGACTTAAAGAGGGCGTAAATGATGATGAAGAAAGCAGAAACTTTTACTGCGAAGTAATTATGGATGAAGCGGCCAAGATGAATCATATGGTGAAAAAGCTTCTTACCCTGAATCAACTGGAATATGGGAATGATACGGTTACTATGGAACGTTTTGATGTTACAGCCCTGATCAATAATTACCTTTCATCAGCAGCTATTTTGTGTAGGCAGAAAGACATTAAACTGCAAATGGAAAATTATCCGGCTGTCAATGTGTGGGCGGATGAGTATATGGTAGAAGAGGTATTTAATAATTATTTCACGAATGCCATGAATCATGTTGCAGAAAAAAGAGTGATTGATGTAAAATTGACTTTAAAGGAAAGTAAAGTCAGAGTTTCCGTTTTTAATACAGGACGTCCCATACCAGAGGAAAGCATTAATCATATATGGGAAAAGTTTTATAAAGTTGATAAGGCCAGAACCAGAGAGTATGGCGGAAGCGGAGTAGGACTTTCTATTGTAAAGGCAATGATGGAGGCGATGAACCAGAAATATGGCGTTATTAATTATGATAATGGAGTAGAATTCTGGTTTGAGCTGGAGACGACTAAAGCGGCGGATGCAAAAGGACAATAATAGATAAGGCAGTCATACAGGCGGCTTTGATATGGAGGATAAATTGGACAGTCGAAATGTGAGTAATATGGAACATAAAGATATTGTAAGCAGGGAAACAGAAGAAAGAGAGCATATAGGGCGGGTTAGAAATATGTTGAACCGTCTTATGGAGGAGTCTGTGGATCCTGATTATGATCAGTACCTGGCGCAGATGATCAGAGACTTAGACAGCGGTAAGGCAAGCCCCTGGCAGGTGGAGCGGGAAGCACAGAGAAGTTATCAACAGTATAGGCAGCGTATGGTGCAGAAGGAAATGGCTCGAATTCATGCACTTCGACGTCAGCAGCCTTTAACGAGCACAAAACCAAAAAGAAATATGGAATTTAGGGTTGGCGTTCATATATTTGGATTTTTAGGTGCGGTATTTATTCTGGCGGCGTTTGTAATATTTGGATTTAATTTTTTAAACGGACTTGCACAGGGGTTATGCCTTTATGGTATTGCAGTTATTTTTGTCATATTGTCAGAACTATTATTAAACAGAAAGTTTCCGGCATTTTCCAGAGTGATTACAGGAATTGGAATTGGGGGATTATATGCTGCCAATTTTGTAAATTTTCTAATGCTTCATACAATAAGCTGGATAGCAGCGCTTATTGTTGCGCTGTTGATTGCAGCAGGGGCATTTTTGCTCAGCAGGAAAAAGGAATCTGCGGCGCTTAGAATTATCAGTCTGGTGGGATGCTATATCAGTTTTCTGCCAGTCAAAGGGTTTGAAACGGAATTTGTGTTTCTGGTCAGCGCCCTGCTTTTGTTCGTGATAAACACATTCAGCATATTTATACGAAATCAAAAGCAGCAGACAGTTATTGACAGTGTACATATATTTCTAAATGTATTATTTACTACAATTTTAACAGGGGTTGCATGGACAGAAAATTTAGAAGCCGCATATCTGGTATTATTTGTGCTGACGTCTTTTATTTTCTGCAATATACTCTGCTTAAAGCGAAGGGCTGAAAAGGAAAATATTGTATTTGTCTTTGGCTGTATCGCCAATGGAATTTATCTGTTTCTGCTTTTTCTGACAGGAACTGTATCTCCGGAGATGACAGATCCACAGATGAAATTATTTGTGCATCTGCTGACAGTGGTTTTAATTGGGGCGATCTGTGGTATTTTCTTTCTTCTATGGAACAAAGAAGATGGCAGAAAGTGGGCACAGGTTTATTATATAGCCGGAATCAGCTTTACTTTAGCCGCATATGCTGAATATCCTTTAGAAAAAATGATAGTATCATTGGCAGTTTTTTTCCTGATTAAAGTTTTTTCAGACCGGAAGGAAATGAGGGTTCTTGACTGTTTTGCAGCAGCATGGATTGGAGTACAGGGACTTTGGATTTCAGATAACTGGTACTGCTGGCTTTTTGCAGCGGCACTGCTTTTATCTGTTTTAAAGGTAAGAAGAATTTACTATCATGAACTGGTTATTACATTTGGTATTCTGGCAGTCTGGTGGAGCCAATGTAATTTCTATTTATATGATAAGTTTCATTTTGACAGGGGATGGTTTTATCCGGTAAGTGCAGGAGGCTTATTAATATTATTT
>VSNT01000191.1 GCA_009774465.1 Lachnospiraceae bacterium | reverse complement strand
ATATGATAGTTAATTGTCCATAGTCGGATTCAGTACCATTTCTTACAATTGTCAATTTTTTAACCCCTTTAATATCAATAGAAAACGGTAATGGATCACTATTAATATTTATAGGATCTGTTCTGCCAAGAAATTTATTATCTGAAAACCTGTATAATGTTCAATGCCATTAATATCAATAAAACAGTCAGAATCATATTGATCTGAATGATCAAACCAATACTTTTCATTGCTGTTAATGGCAGGCAGGTCGAATATACTTTTAGTATTGTCGTGTTCTATTTCAGGAGTACTTTCCTTGGACGCCAATAGTTGAGAAATTTCAGTATTTAAATTTTGAATTTCATTATGCAATTCATCATTTTCTTGTTCGACTTTTTGTTTTTCTTCTGTTAAAGCAAGATATTCCTCTGTTAAAACAGCGTGTTCTCCTTGCAAAGAGTTGTATGAGGCGTTGGTGTGTGATGCACTAATATAAGTACAGGCAAGAGTAAAAAAACCGCCAATAACTGCTCCAACGACTACTGATATTATATTATATCGTCCGGTTATATGAGCGACTTTTTCAGAAAGGGCATATTTGATATTTGCAGTATCTTTATTATTTTCGATTTCTTGTTATTTTCCTCCGTTTCTTCCACTCCGGCCAGGAGGACTCCGTAGCATTATCCTGTTTCTTCCTGCGCAGGCAGGGCTGTGTAAGAAGCAGGAGAGCAGTATCACTCTTTTGGTTTCTACTCAGTCACGAGCAAGTTTTCCTTCTTGGTTTGGAGTACCTGTTACAAGCCTTTCGACTCAGAATCGTTTATACTCTCTGAACACGTCCCTGTCTGAATGAACAGATTTAGGATTTCCGCTGCTGATTGGTGGTTTAGTCTCTTCCACAAGACCTGCCACTTAGCGTTTCCGCATATGACCTGCCGCATATTTTCCTGCCATTGCTGGCATCCTTTCGGAGTGCATATCACGCTCACCGTTTCCAGTCACGTTGTAGCCATGCGGCACTATTTATTCACTATAATTTAGCTTCCCAGCACTGAGGAAACAGCATTCCTCAATTACGATTCACTTTATAGAACATCATGAGTTGACCAGATTCATACATTCCTGCCCTTGCAATTCTTTCATCAGGAATCACTTGGGCATGAAGGGCATATTCAAAACAAAAAACAGTTTATGAAATCCGTACACTGATACGGTATTTACCGATGTTCTTAATATAATCAGAAATTTTAGTGGTGACCTGCTTTCCGAAGGTTTTCAGAAAGCTGTCTGCCTTTTTGGTACCGGTATCGGAGAGATTGACAGCGCCTAAAGCCTTTTCTACCTGACTGGTGAGGCTTTTTAAGGCGGAAGGAGAAAAGTTAATAGTGGTGACAGTTGCCTTTAAAGATTTTAACTGGTCGGTCAGTTTCTTTAAGGCAGCGTCGTCAAGGGTTCCGCTGATTTTCAGCTTGTCAATTTTTTTCTCCAGATCACGTATTTGCTTATTAATGGTATGGCGGCTGGGCAGTTCGACAGCAGCCTGGATTTTCATGTCATATTTGTCCATAGATTAAAAACCATCCTTTCCATGTTGACTTTTGCGTACAGCGCGGCAGAATAAACCTTTTCACTCCATGATTAATTTTGTTTCAACCGGAATAACAGGCAGATGATTGATGCAGTATTCAAATTTCACATCGCCGCTGTGGTTTCCGCCAACACCTTTATATGCTGTGTGCAGGTTCGTGAATTCGTCAACTTCATCATCAGGGATGCCTTTGATGGAGATGTAGTATTTGTACTTTTCATTAATCTTGTCTGCCAGTATTTCTCTTTGGGCAGCCATCAGGTTGTCAAGCAGCATGGATTCTTCGTATTTTTTTTGCAGGACAGCCAGGCTTTGGGCGGTTTGCAAAAGAAGCTCATGCTCCTGCCGATGTTTTCTCATCCATCTGGTTTCCAGCCCCAGCTTGTTTATGAGCCATTCCAGCAAAGAAGCCGCCGCCTTTATTCCCATAAGAATGACAAAGACGGAAATAAATACGGAAGAAAAATCTACTTTGGCTAATGCAAGGATATCATTCATTGGCGGCACCGCCATAAATGACGTTAAAGTCCACATTGCCATTGATACCGGAAATCTGGCCGCTTGAGGTATACTGCCATGCATAAATATCTCTGCCGATGCTTGAACCGGGATTGTATTTTTCATTGGGATTTACTGAAATGTCCATTTTTTTGTAGGAATTGTAATACCTTGCAATCCAGTAGTTGTCACAGTCTATGGTGTAAGGTTTAAGGTAAGACTGATAAAAGGACATTCCTGTGTAGACGCCGAAGGGATATCCGGCCTCTGTAATTACATCCCTGTATGCGTGGATGATATCTTTTAACAGCGGGCCAAGTCCCTGTTGGCATTTATCTTCCACATCCAGCCAAATCATGCACTTTCTTCCGTTTAAAACAGAAAGCACTCTTTTCGCATCTGTTTTGGCTTTTTCAGTGGAAACAGCGTAGGAATAATTGTATACGCCGGATACGGTGACGCCGGCATCCTGACAGCCTTTCCAGTTCTGCTCAAATTTGGTATCGGGAGTTAAATTTTTCCGGATTATTTTCAGGATTGCCTGATGAACGCCTGCTGACTTTACCTGCTCCCAGTTAATATTGCCCTGATAAGAGCTTACATCCACACATTTATTCGTGCTTTTGTCAGATGTAAGGGGAGGTTGTAAAGCGCACTGACAGTTACTTTTTGTCATCATAAGATTTGCCCCTTTCTTATATGAGCTGCAATTTGGCAATTGCATACTCAAATATAATTTAAATTTTGGCTGAATTTACAGCGGCTTCTATTTTCAGTTTCAGCCATTTATCAAAAGAACCGTATAGCTGTTCAATTGTCTTTTTAGTCTGATCGGAGATCAGATTAATGGCTTCTACATAGGCCCGGTTGAAGGCTTCTTCCTGCGCCTTTTTGTCAAAGTGCCCACTGGCTTTCAGAGAATCTGTATAGACCTGATTTACATAAAGGACAGCATCCATAACGTCAGATAAGGCGCTTTCGATGATCTGTCCAAGCACTTCATTTTTGGCAGCATCGGAAATCAGGCCGCTTTCAATGATTTTTGCCTTGATCAGGTTGACCGCATAAGCGGCAATTACCGGAAGAATTGCGGTTAATACAATATATAAAACATAGTTAAGCACTTCTGAAATTTCCATCATTTCATACATACAATAAACCTCCTAATCGGAATTGATCTTGATTCTTGCTTCCTTAAGGCGCGCCATGTATTCCTGAAAGCATTCGGGAGAACAGGTCATTGCGCGCCAGGAGCTTATTCGTTTACTGTCCAGACAGCAAAAGTATTCTTTGCCGCAAACCCGGCATACGGTATTTGGTTTGTTCAAAGCACTTCACCTCGTAAAAGGGGGCGGCTGTGTGCCGCCCCCGATTGATAGATAGATTGCCTGCAAAGTAAGGCATCAGCTTTCTGCGTTAGCCATGTCATACTTTCTAAGCGTCCAGAGATTTTTGCTGTCGCCTGCACATGCCTTTGTGAGAGATTCGATTTCGATTCCCTGAACTGCAGCCTGATCGCCGGCAGACAAATCAATAGTTCCGGAAATTTTGCCCTTTGACAGGTATAACTGTAAAGGCACGTCCGCCTCTGTGCAAAGGTCGGTAAACCAGGCGTCTACGATTACCTCTCCCGTCATGCTGAATTTGTTTGCATCATTGGAGATTTCCTCATATTCAGAGAATACAGGGTAGTAGTCCACGATTACGGTATCGCCTGCAGAAAAGGCACTGGTGGGAAGAGTGATTGTTTTTGTTTCCGGCGCATAGGCAAATTCTTTAGCAGATGCTGTTGCATTCTGGGTATAGGCGTCACCGGGCAGTCCGTTGGAATCTGCCTTGTAGAGATACCTTACTTCATTTCCTATAGTGCCGGCTGCTTTGTAAGACAATGTAACGGTGTCTTCTCCGCTCTTTACTTCAAATTCTTCTCTGATTAAAACAGCGGAACCGTTTGTAACCTTCACGATTTCGGAGCCTACCTGCAGGGCAAGATAGCCTTCATCCACAGAACCGTTTTCAGCAGTGATGCTTGCAACTTTGTTTACGTCAAAGGCAGCAAGCTTTGCACCGTCCTGTCCCTCTGCGTACACAGTTTCCTGTGAGCCTGTGATCTTAAAATTCTTCAGGTCATTTAAGGTTACCTTGTGCTTTTTGGTTGCGGAATCATTGATGATGATTCTCCTTACTTTTTTGAATGCATACTTCATTTCTAATCCTCCTTGTTTTCCGGAGGAAAATCCGAGCCCCTCTGGCGAGGAGAGGATTTAACCTCCTTGTCCTTGTTTTTTATAAGAAAAGACCGGTCATTTTAACCAGTCTAATTCTTTTTTGTTAATGTCCTTGAAGCGGAGGGTTCCGTGATAGATACCGTCCAGCAGATGGTCTGCATAATCTTTCCGGTTATTGATGGCAAGGGCTTCATTTAACCAGTAAATTTTACAGTCGCCTATTTGAAAAGGGGAAATAGAGCCATTGGTGCAAAAGCAGCCGGCGGACATCAAATGTCCTAAAAGATCGGAATCTTCCTCTTGTTTTTTCTTCCGTCTTTTTGACTTTTTAATTTCTTCCCGCATATCCTCAATAAGAACACGTCTTGCGTTTTCATCAGCAGGATGGATTCTGTCTGAGTGGTCAATTTTGTTAACCGCCTTCACCCACTGATAAATGTATTCAAAGATTTCCTGATTAATCTGGCAGGAAGGCTCCTCCTCGTCGTAAAAGCAGGGACTTCCATCCTGATAGAGCCCCTTTTTAAAATGATGTTTTTCTACCATAAAAAATTGAAGGGCGTCTGTGATCTGGTCTTTGGGATGAATTTGGTAAGCGTCATATTCTGCTTTGTTTTCCTCATAATTTGCAATGCAGTTATCCC
>VSNT01000190.1 GCA_009774465.1 Lachnospiraceae bacterium | reverse complement strand
TCCCACCGAAGTATAGTGTATCACAGTTTATGGGATATCTCAAAGGAAAAAGTTCACTGATGATATTTGATAGACATTGATAATATACATAAATCCCTTTGGATGCGATCCGGGACATCGCCCGGCCACAATCGGCACATTTCAGAAAACCACTGCAAAGGTTTCCCGGTCTATGATGGCCTCGTGGGTATTCTCCACAATAAACCATTCTTCCTCCGGCACTTTTTCTTGAATGTGGATTTTATAGCTTTTCACCCGCTGGCGGCCTTGTACCATATCCCCCACATAAACACGGTTTTTTAAGATCGTGTCTATGGTGATCGTGCTCCACATAGGATTGCCCTGGGCGTTGGGGGCGTTGTACTTGAGCCCTTGCTGTTGCTTATAGGCTGTGGGACAAAGTGTCCCGTGGTCGTTCAATAGGTGATCCCCCGCTTGTTCATGCCGGACAGGAACAAAGCAAAAATGCTTTTTACCACTTCGGCGGCCTCGGGATCAACCAACAAGGCGTGTTTGTCATTCGGGTCTTTCACATAGCCATACCCTATAACCTACGAAGAAACCCTGACCCCGGAAATTTTGATTGCCGGGATTGCCGACCTGACCGGCTGGGATATGACCCTTGCCGAGAGTGTAGCCACCGGAAAAGGTGGAATGAGCGTATGCTTTGCGGACAGCTCCGCGCTCTTTACCGGTCCGCCCGACCCGCAGAACGAGGAATTTTTTATGTTCAGTGCGGAGCAGCTTGCACAGACCATTTTAGACAGCACCAAAAAGACGCTGCAAATGGGATTTACCGGCGAGGGCGGCGACCCGGACGCGCTGGATATTTATTACTACATGGAGAGCGAAAAGCCGCTGGAACTGCCGGACATTGGTAGGGAGTGGCCGCTGGATCAGCCCTATGCGTGGTAAAACATCATTGAAACAACGAATAAGGAGAAACATCATGCGAACAAGAAAACGATTATTGAGCCTGCTGCTCTGCGGCGCGATGCTGTTTTCCCTCTGCTCCCCGTCTGCCTTTGCCGAAGCGCAGGCCGCACAGGATAGCGGACAGATTACAGTAAACGCAGGCGGCTTGTGCAAACACCACACCAAGCATACGCTGGATTGCGGCTACACCGAGGGGGAACCGGGAACGCCCTGCACTCACCAACACAGCGAGGACTGCTATACCGAAATAACCGAATGCGTCCATGAGCATGACGAAGGCTGTTACCTGGAAACTGAGGACAGCGTATCGGACAATACCGCCACTCCGACCAACGCGGAGGAACGGGAACCGGAGAACTGCCCCCACGAGTGCAGCGAGGAAAGCGGGTGTATCACAAAGGAATTGCAAAAATGATACAAGTGTACATCTCAGATTTCAAAATCCCCCTTCCATAGCCCCGTTATCCAGACATTTGCTTGTTAGAATTCTGGGACAGCTCCGGGCTCGTCAGTCCCCTTGGACAGGCGCGCGGGCCTCCCCAAAACGCGGTTTGACCGCCCAGGTCAAACCTGAGCGGTCAAGTCGAGGGCCAGCCAGAACCCATGCCATAAAACGATAATTTCATAGGCTTGGGTTCGACCAGCGATTTTAATGTCTCTCGTTGACAAAAAAGATGCGGTTGTCAGAGATTACTTATCTATCCGCTGGAATAAAGGATACCAGTTTTCCTTTTTGGAGGCCAGCCATAATGCTGTCATCGTGTAAGTTGGCGTATTCCACGGGAAAATAATCAACTGCTGATCATCGTTATATCCCAGTACACTGTTGTTGATTCTATTATCGTCCCAATTTGGCTTCTGAATACCATCTTTAAACGCTTTCTCATAAATTAGCATTTTTCCGGCGGCTTCAAAATACTTCTTTGCTGTCTCCTGAGCCTCTAAATCTTGAATATCCTTACGTCTAAAATAGCCCTCTGGAAATTCTTTATGTGCAATTAAGTGTACATCTTTAATTCCCAAATCGCGTAGCCGTTGTAAAAACTTTTCTTCATTCTCCTTGTTGTAAAAGATGAAGGAAAAGTAAATTTTCGACTGACACAATTTTTCTTTCAGCTCAGGAGTTAGTTCCTTTACATGGATCTCTGCAGTTTGTCGTTCCCCAATAGGAACCCCCATATAGGTTTCAAATATAGATGTAATTTGTCTTGCTGAAGAAAACGCATCCTCGATGAAAACAAGTACAGGCTTTATCTCTTGCGGCGTCAATTCTTCCACCTTGCACACAGTAAGGTGTGCTTCCTCATAAAGCTCATGATAAATTTGATTCACTTCATTTACTTGGTAAGATATTTGACTACTACCATCTTGTAAGGTGCCCAAGTTGCAAAGCTGTATTTCATCAAGAGTGCAACCGCTATCTTTTTTAACAAAATCCAAGTTGTCTTTAAGGGATTTATGAATGTCGTTCCGAGTTATTATCTTAACATTTTCAAGTAATTCAAGACACCCTCGCACGAATACATCAAAATCCCCAAGCGCTTCCTGAAAGCGATAAAATTGTTTGATATACGACGAAAGGAATGTCGCATCAATCGGTTTTCTTCCTCCTCTGTCGATATCGAACCGTTCATATGCTTTCCAAGAACCGATAAGCTTTTCCACCGTTGAACTGTGCCTTTTAATATCATCATCCGGGATTAAAGCATATGCGTCATTATAATATCCCTTCGCAACAAGTTTAGACTTCAAATTTGCAATTTCTTTTTCATCATTCTCATCATAAATAATGGAATCGTTAATTAGCAGACCGTATTCTCTAAACAGGACCTTCTCTGTCGCAATATAAATCACATAACGATCTTCTTCGTAAGAAACAAGATAGTTCTGTGGTTTTCTGGTCGTACGGCTTTTTAGCCAATTATCCGCTTCAAAAACCATATTACGATCCCTATTGATTTTATCTGCTATGGCAATATTACTATTTAATGAAACACTTGAAATATCTGGTGCTGTAATCAATAAGATATCCGTACTGGGGCAAAAACTTGATTCGCCACCCAAAATGGTCTTGGCAGAGCGGACCTCTTGTAAAACTTGCTGTAAAAATGTATTTTGTAAATCACTGTTTCTATCTATGAAAACTTTCGAATAAAACGAATTTCCTGACTGCCCTATGTCGGTTAAGTTTTCACTAGTAAGAGAAACACACCTCTTAAATAAATAACGTTTATTCAAGTTTGACAGGATTGTACATGCCTCGTTATAAATAGCTTTATCGGTAATAGAAAAGGAATCAGCTTCTATTTCGTAAACTGCTTTTTCAAAATGAGTATTAACAACCATTGCATCCTTGAACTGCATAATCGTGAGAAAACTTTCAAAAAGTCCGGATGTGCCTTTATCCAATTTCCTCAATGCATACCGCAACATTTCTTCTGCAGTCAAAACCTTCTGATGAAAATATATATTTTCAAACATCATGTACCGCGATATTATAAGCTGATCAATCGTATTTATTGCGGCAGGAGCAATACCCAATTTATATATTTGTGGTGTATCTTCCTGCGCTTCTGACAGCATCTGATATTCTTGCTTTGTTTGAACCATACGAAGTTTTTGAAATACCCGCGACATATCGACCGCAACAGGAACTCCAGTACCATGAGAGTCACGCTTTAAATAATCCAATTTATCAGAATCAATCTGTCCGCTGATAATTTGGGCGAATGGTATGGTTTTTTTAGAGTAGGGAAATCCTAAGATTAAGCAGCAGATTTTTTCTTTGATAATATTCTGATTATTGTTATTATATCCAAGGTTTTGAAAACCGTTATCTAATATCGAGAGAAGATTACTAACTCCATCTGAGCATACGATTAAGACAGAAATGATTTCTGTCAGCGAGGGCTTGATTTGTAGCTTTTTTTTAAAATGGTTTCTAACCTTTTCGATTTCAGAGTGTCTGCTAAAAGAGATATCATTCTGGAAGAATCGTTCCGACGCATGGCTACAAAACATATGACCACAATCGTGAAAAATTGCGGCCAAACGAATAATTTGCTCTATATCCTTGTCGGAGGTAACGCCCTTTTTCTGCAATTCACGCTCAATTTGTTTCCACATGGACGACGCTGTTTGCAGTACTCCCAAAGTGTGAGAAAAGCGGGTATGGTTAGCACTGCTATAAAGCAAATCGGCAAGCCCCAACTGCTTAATATCACGTAATCTTTGCAAAATCGGACTGTTAAGTACAAAAATTTCCCCCTCATTAATTTCAATAGTGCCCCATACAGAATCGTAAAAATTTTTTGTATTGTTGGGAGACAATGAGTGTTCCAGACAATATCTTTTTATTTGATTTAAATAATTGTGTAAGGCTAAATCAGCAAATTCATTTAACTCTTTGCGCAGTTTGTCAAGCTCTGCACACGAGTCTCTCCCAGTTAGTACTTCTAAAACCTTTCCCATACTAAAACTCCTGCTGCATCACAAAAGGCGTTAGCGCTTGCAAAAAGCTGCGCATCACTAATACCGATATCTTCATCCGTCATGATTTTATCTGCATAATAGCGAGTCATATTTATGCTTAGCGTTCTCCAATAGGGATTTTTCATCGCTGAAAATCCAATAATATCTCCATTTAGCGAAATGAGCATGTCCCGGAATTGATTATACTCCTCTTGCACAGGTGTTTTGATAAATACATCTGAAATTTCATCGTACTTATCCTCTGGAAGTAAATCTTGAAGGGTATTTTGAAGTGCATCAACCCCTAAAGTGTATTCTTCCCCTGAAAACGGAATGTCACGCACACCGATAAGATAAAGTGCCGCTAAAAATTTTCTGAGAAATGTAAAAATTTCTGCATTCACAGCAATGCCTCCCAACATAAAAAAGTAAAAGGCATCCCTTATGCCATAGGAAGCGCAAAGGATGCCGCATTGCTTCCCTCGGTAGGATTTACGGTAACCTACTGTCTTTGGTACTAATAATATAATATTATTATACAT
>VSNT01000019.1 GCA_009774465.1 Lachnospiraceae bacterium | reverse complement strand
CACTTTCTCTCTTATATTTTATTCTGTTTGTATCTGTCTTTCCCTCTTGGACGGGAATCTCGTTTTGCAATTCAGGATTACCTGTAAAATGAACTTATTGTCTTTTACTGAAAATGCATATATGCCCTTGTAACGATTCACAATGGCACAAATACTATGTACCCCGATTCCATGCCCCGGATTATCTGTGACCGGAATCCCATGATCAAAGATAATCTCCGTACCACAGGAATTTATAAACTGCATAAATATTTTTTTATTTTCCTCATATGCCAATACTTCAATCGTTCCAGGCAGCCCTTTTTCCTTTAGCCTCTGGCAGGCATGCAGTGCATTTTCCAATGCATTAGATAATAGCACGCACAAATCACTTTCAGATAATGGAACCACCTGGGGAATCCCTGCACTTATTTTGATTGGAATTCCATAATCTTTCGTCCGCCTGTCAAAAGCAGTAAAAATCAAATTTGCCGCTTCATTTTCACAAAAAATCTTTACCTTATTTGCTTCAATTTCCGAGCAGATTCCCCGCATGTACTCCTGCGCCCGTTCAAACTGTTCATTTTCAATACAATTAGAAAGATACTGCATATGGTGACGCAGATCATGACGATAGACACTGGTCTTTTTCTGCAATTCCCGCAAAGCTTCAATCTCCCGTACCGCCTGCTCCATCTGCTGATTCATAACTCCCTGCATCTGCTCCAGCCGGTTTCGAACCCGCCTCTCCTCTGAAATCCGAACTACAAATAATAAATAAGCTGCACTACATACAAAAGGCATAAACTCCACTGCCACCAATGCACCTTCCAAAAGCAGCTTCGTATAAATGCGCGTCAGATAATCAAAACCATAATACAATGCCGGCACCAAAGCAAACTGCCATTGTACTGAGGATGGATAACGGGCAGCCAAACGTACGGAAGGCGCAATAAAACGGAGTAAAATCAATAATATTGGTAATGTCAAAATTAATTCTGTCAGGTTCTGCATTGCAGCATCCCCTGCAAATAAAGCAGTAACCAAAAGAGCCAGCCACCGCCGAAGCTGACAGCAAAGGTATGCTGTCAAAACTGATGCAAAGGGCCAAAGCCATTTCCTTTTTAGAACGCAAAGTACCACTGTTAAGGGAAGATGAGTAATAAGCGGATAAAGGTATTCCACCAAATCCATATCTATAAAAAAGTATATAATTCCCTGAATGATAAAAACTGCGGCCATACTTCCCGTCATAATCAGACATTTCTGCTTTGTCCAGAAAATATCACAAAATGCTGCAGATAGAATTATGCCGAAAGTACCCACCGAAATAAGGTTTATCAGATGTATAAAATCCATTATATAAATACCTGCTTTCTGCTGAATGCATATTCAAGATATTTATTTTTGACCTCAGAACATTTTCCGTGAGGAATAGGGATTTCTACCAAACTGTCCAGTATAATTGTTCTGCCGGAAATGTTTTGAATGTATTCCATATTAACCAGAAATGACCGGTGCGGACGCAGAAAATTATCGTACTGAGTCAGTTTACTGTATAGTTCATCCAGACTGCCGCTGCTTTCCAGAACCTTTCCATTTCCCAAATGAAAAACCAGCGTGCGCCCAATCACTTCGCAATACTCCAGTTTTTTCAAATCAATTCTCGTTATTCCGCTTTTGCAGCGCAAAATCAAACTGCATTGCTGTGCTTTTTCATATTCAAAGGCAACTTCGTTCAACAACCCATAAAACTTTTCTTTGGATATAGGCTTTAGTTGATAGTAATACGCACCAACCGTATAGGATTCCACTGCAAATTCGGAAGACTCTGTTAAAAAAATTATTTTTACGTTGTGATCATATTGACGGATTTCTCTCGCCACATTGATTCCATTTCCCCCAGGCATAATCACGTCCAGAAACAAAACCTCCCACCGCATTCCCTTCTCAAATTCAGCCAGTAATTCAAGAGGACTTTGAAAAACCGTGTACATTATTTCCCTGTTAAATTCTGTACAAAACTGTTCAATCAGGCTGGCAATTTTTTTTAATAAAAAGATATCATCATCACAAACTGCTATTTTAATCATCTCCCAATCATCCCTCTTCCAAAAATATCAGTTACACTTGACATAGTAATTGACTCTCACTAAAATAATTTAATTGAATGGATTATGATATACTTAAATGTATCACAGAGAAAATTTCAAAACTGCTTCCGGCGCAGAATGCACCTGAAACTGCGCGAACAGCAAAGTAAAATTGTTAAGCATGATAATAGCAACAGACTGAAAACAATCACTGCCCCATGTAAAACGGAGTATCCTCTATGAAAAGAAAGTACAAACTTATTGCTGCACTAAGCGCCTTATTAATAACAGTAAGCTGCTTTCCTGTATTTACTGTAAAAGCAGATACACTGACGGATGAGACAGTAAGCACCCCTTCACCGGAAGCTGTTCTCCTTCCTTCTCCGGAACCTGCTGAGACGACACAGGAAAGCACTTCTTCACCGGAACCTGTTCCCTCTCTTTCTCCCACTGAAATTATGCAGGAAAATATCCTTATACAGGAAAGCGTTTCTTCACCCTTACCTACTGAGGCGGCACAGGAAAATACTTCTTCCCCTGAAATTGCTTCTTCCCCTTCATCAGACGTAAACGTGCCGCAGGAGCAGAATGGAGCAGAAGAAAATGCCAATATGTCCATTCCGGAGAACCCGCCTGTGTTTCAGGCAAAAATAGAGTACAATTTTCAGGGATATGTTGTAATGGGTACTTTTACGGAATTTCCATCTGATACCAGCCTTGTAGAGCCTGTCTACTCACTGGATGGAGAATCCTGGGAGGAATGCGGCCTGGAATGGAATTTACAATGGCTGGGCAGTGAAGATGAAAGCTTAATTTCAAAATTGCAGACACAGATTTGCCTTTATCCTTCCTTTGAACCCCTGAAAAGTTATCTCTCTGAAACACTGAACCGCTTCTATGTTAAGCTGCGCATTACCAGGGAAAACGGAGTTACCTATGACAGTCAGGCAGCCCTTATCGAACGCAAAAACGAACCCTGCCCGATTCCGGAAGAAGCTGTTCTTCATGCTGTTTTCTCTTCCGAGATGCGCGTTACAGAGCGGAACCCTTACCACGTTTATGGTCAATACCAGATTACGGTAAATGAAAACGTTTCATCTGAAGATATCACCGGTTTACTGCCGGCTGCCCTTCCCATTGAAATCCAGATCGAGAAGCCGCAGCAGGATATCAGCAAAGGCACTGTAAACTGTCCTGTTACATGGAAAACCATATCTCTTCCTGAACTGAGAGCTGGCGAAAGCGTGACCATTCCTGATGCTGCTGAGGAAATCATTATTCCGGAAGGTACTTTGGTAAATACACCGACAGGCACTTTTGAACTACATGCGCCGCTGCCTCTTGATGATGGCATGGCAGTTACTGATGAAGTCAGACTTGTCTTAAATGTAATTTCAGAGGATAAAAATATCACAGGAGGGCTGAGTGCTGATCAGCAGGGACTGGAACTTTTTTTTGACTTAAAGCCCACCGGCGCATCCAATATCCGCACATATACCCTTTTAGAGGGTGCCGCAGAATGGACAGAACTTACCAATTCCTCAATAGCGGACGCAATAAACAGCCATTTGTCCTCTCCAGGCGGCTACTATGCATTGGTGCTGCGTAATGACCAGGAACCCTACCGTTCTTATCTTGCCGCAATAAATGCAGGAGAAACTGCCACGCCTTTTCTGGTTGGCCTTGTCATTGAGGGCGGTGTTTACGATAAGTACCAGCTTATTTTACCCTGGCCGGGAACCTATGAAGGTCCGCTTAGAATGCCCAGTATAGGGGCAGGCAGCGGAGGAAATGAAAACAATGCCGGTGCAGGAAATAAAAAGGACAGCACCGCAGAAGGACAACGGCCAAATCTGCCTAAAAACTCAGCAGCGTCCTCTGAAACAACACCTGCAGCTAACACTCCTACTGAAATGGAAACTTCCCATGAGAATCAGCAAAATCCGGCAAAGGAATACGAACCTGATAAGACTGCAGCTTCCACGCCTGCTGCCCCTGAGGTGCAGACCGCAGTAAATTTTAATGCGGAAAAAACATACCCGGTATCAGAACCTTCTCTAAGCAGAACATCCGGCGCACAGGTAAATGCTGCCATGAGCACTCTTTCTCCAAAACAGAATGCATCTGCTGTTTCAGTTTCATCTTCTGAAAAAGAAAAAACTGACTCCCCTGAGGGAATCAGTCATAAAGCTGTTCTTCCATTGCTTTTAATATCAATTACCGGCAGTGTATGCATTGCTGCTTTTGGGAAACTGGCAGCCGGCAGAATCCCCGGCAAATCCGGCAAATAGTTTTTAATTATCTTTGGGAAATTCCATGATAAATTTTGTTCCCCTGCCCACTGTAGAGGAGACACTGATTTTGCCCCCCATTTCCGTTACAATGCTGTGCACAATATATAGTCCCAGTCCTGTTCCGGTTTTTCGGTTACTCTTTCCCACATAAAACCGCTGAAAAACAAGCGGCAGTTCTTCCTCTGGAATACCGCATCCGGTATCTTCTACGATAATATTGATTTTATCCTCTTTCGTGCGGGCAGATACTGTAATGCTTCCATTACGGGGCGTTGCTTTAAGAGCATTGTAAACCAGATTTTCAAAGAGAATATTCAACTTTTCCGGCTGCGCCATCAGGAACGCCTCCTCTCCCAACTGCTTCACCACAAAATAAACTGACTGCACTTCCGCCTCTCCATGATAAGCGGCATAAACTTCTGAAAGTACCTCTCCAATTGCTATTCGTATCTGTTCACCTTTAATCTTATCCAGCTCATTAATTGTAGAAAGCCCCTGAAGGCGGCGGGCCATTTCCTGCTGTTTTGCCTCCGCCTGATCAAGATAGCCCTGCAGTTCCGCATCCACGCCCACACCGCTTTTTCGAATCGCCTCAATAAAGGAGCGGGTTGCAAATACCGGTGCCTTTAAGTCATGTGCCATATCGGAAAAGAAGGCCTTGCGCTCGTCTAAAAGCTGCGTGACTTCTTCCGTCCGCTTTTTTACCTGTTCTTCCAAATGATTCGTCAGCATGTCATTTTCTACAAGAAGCCGGCGGCTGCGTGATATCATCATAGCGCCGAACACTAAAACCAGTAAAAGACTGCACCATTCAAACTGCCAGAAAAAATAAATTGGTTCAAAGCGATTGGAAAAAACCAGATTGGCAAACAGCCCTGTCCCAAAAACCGCACAGCCTGTCAGTGTATAATGACTTTCCCAGTTTTGCTTTTTCATGCCCTTAACTGCAAAAAAGGCCACGCAGAAAAAGGTAAAAACATAGTAAATATCCGTCAGTCTTCCATGCATCCAAACTGCCCATGTAATAATCGGAGTCAGCAGGCACAGCAGCATTAAAACCACCGGCAATATCAGTAAAACTCGCCGCATCCACCGCCATGCTTTTCCACTTGTACTCTCAGAAGCCAGCGCAGTAAGCAATACTACATAAAAGCACAGGCAATATAACGCCAGATTCTGCACCAAAAACCAATATGGAGCTACAGGCATGGAATAAAGAAATACAAAATAGCGAAACATATAGAGGGCGTAGCTGCAGCACAACAATCCGAAACAGCGGCTGAGCTTTCCTCCTGTCTGCCATAAAAACAAGGTAAACACCGCCAGCACCAATGGCAGCAAAAATGCCGCCGCATAGGCAAAGCTCTGGATATTGTTCACACGAGAAAAAGCCTCAACAGTTCCCAGCGCAGGCGGAAAATACATTCCGCTATAATATCCCAGTTCTGATAAAGTTTCCACTAAAAGATGATGACTTCCCGGTGTAAGTAAAAATGTGATCCTGCCTTTTCCAGTACCTTCCGCAAGCTCATACCCGTCCATAAAAACAGTATAATCTGACGAAATCTGTGGAAAATCCACGGATACAACCTGAGAATCGCCCTCATAACATAAAGTCAGTTCATAGCATGCCTGTCCGTGAGGAGAAGCCCACATATCCCCACGCTGGAGGTTGGAAAACTCGCCAATATAGGTAAACATATCTGTTACCCGTTCATCAGTAAGCATCCACCCGTCAATAAGAAAAATCGGCTGCTCTCTGTCTAAATCCCGTTCACTTAGCATTATCATTCCTGATCTTCCATAGGGAGGCGGCGTCTGGTATTTATTGTCAAAGTAAAAAAGAAAATTTAGAAAGCCTGCCAGTAAAATTAAAACTGACAGCGGAAGCCACCAGTTTTTATATCCTTTCATGCATACCTCCATATGGCGGAACAAAGCGATATCCCTGCCCCCATACAGCCTCAATAAAATGATGCTCTCCCCACGCCTTTTCCATCTTTCTCCGAAGCCTTGACATGTGTATCTGCACCATTTGTTCATCAACCCAATGCTGGCTGCCCCAAATCCTGTTAAAAATTTCCTCCAGACTTAAAATACCGCCCGTATGTTCTGAAAGGCACCATAAAATATCAAACTCAATAGGGGTAAGAAGCAGTTCTTCCTCATTCAGCATCACTCTGCGCTTTGTCAAATCCAGAAGAAGAGGGCCATAGCGAACCTGAGTACGGTCAGACATAGCCAGTTTAATACGGGTTTCCACCTTTGCCCAGAAAAGTTCTACAGGCGTATCTTTGGTAATATAGTCGATACCCCCGGCTGCAAACCCATCCACCTGCCTATCTGCTTCGGTAAGACTGCTTAAGAAAATAACAGGTGCCTGCACCAGCTTGTGAAGCTTTTCACAAATGGAAAACCCGTCCTCGCCAGGAATCATCACATCCAGCAATACACAGTCGCAAGACTTATCCATAACCAGCTTTAGTGCGTCATTTCCATTTTCCGCCAGTAATACCTCACAGCCATGACTGCGCAGAATATCTGCCCAGAAGGTGCGTTCCGCAGGATCATCATCCACCAGAAGAATCCTCCAGGGCCCTTCGGCACGTTCCTCCTTTTCTAAAACTGCTGCATTCTGCGCGGTGCCTTCTGAACCCTTTTTTCCTGCCTGAATCCAAAAGTGCATATAGGCATCCTGAACCTGATTATGCCGCTGCCTTGACACTGGAATACTATGGCCGTTTTTCGTCATAATACAATCTGTACCAACTGACTGAACATAATTTAAATTGACAAGATAAGCCCGGTGTGTCTTTATAAACTCAGATCTGGACAAGAGCTTTGCCTCAAAATCGGCAAGGGCAGCGGTCACTTCGTAAATTACGCCATTCGCCAAATGAAAAGACACTGTCTTATTGATTACTTCCACATATTCAAGTCCTGCAAAAGATATCCTGACGACTCCCTCCCTGCTTTTTAACATAAGCCCCTGCTCTTCCTGCATAAGCAGCTCGCTTCTTATGGTATCCAGCAGTGAAAAAAACAAATCAGCCTCTACAGGTTTAAGCAGGTAGTGATATGCTCCCACACGATAACTTTCCAGGGCAAATTCCGGTGATGCAGATATAAAAATTATCTTTACATTTTTATCAAGCTCCCTCAATTCCTGTGCCGCCTGCATCCCACTTACCTCCGGCATAAGCACATTCAGCAAAACAAGCTGATATTCTCCCCCTTTTATATCGCACAAAAAATCAATACTGTTATGAAAAAAATGGCAGTCAAAATTAACGCCTCTGCTTATTTGATATTCTGAAATCAGCTTTGAAAAGTAGGAAATCTCCTGTTCATCGTCATCACAAATTGCCATCCGCATGGTTTAGGCCTCCCTGCATAAACTTTAATGCTTATATTACCATACCACAGCCTGCCTCCTCAATCAAATTTAAATTCCCAGATTTATCTTTCCAGATTACTCATCCATTCTTCCGCATCCTCTGCCAGCTTTTCTCCCCATTCTTCCATTTTTTTCTCATAACTTTTTGTCAGCTCATCAATTCTTTGTTCCAGATCTTCCGGATATTCTTCTGCCATTATATTTCCCATAAAGGCATTAATAAAATCATCACTGATATTAACCTTCCACTGCCCTTCTTTCTGATATACTTCTACGACAACTCCCATCCTGCAGCCTTGTTCGCTGCCAGCGTTATCCATAAGATTAATCAGGTCTTCTTTTCCATTTCCCAGATCTAACATATCTCTGATCAATTGCCCGATACCGCTCCCTTCACTTTCCAGCATATTTTCCAGAATAAGAATTTCGTATTCCCCCATAACTTTCTGCATATCAATATTTGAAATTTCTATATCTATCTCTGCCTTTTCACCGTCCTGGCGTACATCCTTTATCTCCCATGTCATATGCTCCACAATTTTTTCTGCCAGCTTATAGCTTGCTTCATACCTTTTTCCTCCCTTAAAACCTGGCTGTAGAAGCTCACTGAATACTTTATATTCTTTTCTCACCGGAACGCCAAGCCAGTTGCGTTCCGTGCTGACATAATTGTCTGTACATTCATTAAATTTTTCCAAATCCAGTTCCTTTAAACTTTCCATTGTCTGGTTAAGAACCTGCTCCGGCGTTTCCTTTTTCCCCTCATCCTTTTCCTGAAAGCCGCAGCCTGCCAGCAATAAAATACTTACCACCAATATCAACCATATTCTGTTTTTCAACCTTAATTCCATATCCTTCCCTGCCCTTCATTTCTGTTTTTCCTGCAGCAAACTATTGATGCTCTCTGAGCGTTCTTATCATGCGTCCTCAGCACGTTTATTATATTTCGCCAAACCTGCAGCTACAACAACTCCACCACGAATCGACGGTTGGAAAGCAAAAAAAGACGCCGCCGCGCCTTTTCAAATAAGCAAACAAGTGAATTACCTATACCTGCAATAACTCATTAAGGGGAACCATTGCTGAAAAATAAAACCATCCATCCTCACACTTTATAATACTCGTTCCACCATTTTTTCTAATCACAGAATCTATATTCATAAGACCGATTCCATGATTAAATCTGTCTTTTTTACTGCTTGGAACCCTCTTTCCCTCTATATCCACCTTTTCCTTTACCGGATTTTTGCAGGATAAAATCAGTTGACCATCTTCCAGCATCATCTTAAACTGTATGGTCCTGCCATCCTCCAGTTTTTCACATGCCTCAATTGCATTATCCAGCAGATTTACCAACAGGGTTACAATCTCCTCCTCACTCATTGTAAGCCCGGACAGATCGTTGACGGAAATCATCATGGCAATATTTTTTTCACAGGCCTCCTGATATTTCTGATTCAACACCACATTTACCGCTGCGTGATTGGTATTTACGTAATCTGCGCTTTTCTTAAGGCTTCCTGTCAGTTTTGTGATATAAGATAAAGTTTCTGTCATCTGACCGCTGCTGATCATTCCCGAAATACAGTTTAACTGGTTCTTATAATCATGCATCTGCCGCCTTTGCTGCTCATAATTTTTCTGCATATTCCGGTACAATTCCATCTGATCCTGGGTATGCGCATGAAGCAGCCGCAGCCTCTGCACCTCCGCTTCCTTTTTCATCATATCATCCACATACCAGAATACACATAAATTAATCAGGGCAAATCCTGAAATTGCTGCCAGCTTGGCATATCTGTCCTCGATACTCCCCTCCCACTCCATCATGCTGATAGCCATAATTACCACCATTCCAAATATGGGAAAAAGGGAAAGTTTCATCCAGCTTCTTCCCTTTTCCAATCCACTGCCTATGTTCTTAAATCTGCTGTGAAAAAAAGCCATAACAAAAAAGAAAACAAAAATTGTAACTGATTCTGAAATATTATGAAGCTTTATTTTCTCTAAAACCGGAAATGCATAGACCATAGACACAATCAACATCGCCAGAATCCAGTAAACAGCGCAGAACATCACTGATAAAATCAGGTTTTTCCATACCTTAACCTGAAAGCAAATCTGCCCTGTAATAAAAACTACCAGTATAAAACGTACAGGCTGAAAAATATAGGGCGGAATCTCTGAAAAAGAAATGATAATAAATCCAGCCATACACATAAATACAGGAATCTGCTTCATCAATATATAGCGCCATTTACGTCCATTTTCAAAGGTTTCAAAGAACAATCTGCAGCTTACGCCCATTATAAAAGCAAACACAACACATTTTACAAGATTCCCCATCACATTGCTCCTTTAAAAGCTACAAATTTCTCTTTTACCGCCTGATACTTAAGGCGCGGAACCGGCAGTTCTTCACCATTATCCAAATATGCCACATAATTACTGATCCTGCAAATGTGCTTCATATTCACCAGATAGCTTTTATGAATGCGAAGAAAACCATAGCCGGAAAGCCTTTCTGCTATCACATCCAGCTTCTCGTAAATATGATACTGTTCCATTTTCACATCCAGATAGAAAAAGACTGCCTTATGTCTTTGACTTTCCACATAGAAAATATTGTCCGTATACAGCCATTTTTCCCCTTCCAAAAAGGAAAAGCTTATTTGGGAAAACTGCATTTTCTTTAAAATGGTATTCATGCATTCATCCAATGCCGTATCCAGCGTATCTTTCATAATATACCGCACTGCATCCACCTTATAGCCCTCCAGGGCATATTGGATAAAAGCTGTAATCAGCACAATATAAGTATGGGAATGAACGGAACGCATCTGCAGTGCTGTCTTTATTCCATCCAGCCTGCTCATATTGATATCCATAAATACAATATCAAATTTTACCTTATTTTCACTTTCCTGTAAAAATTCTTCTCCTGATGCAAACAACTGAATTGTATAATTTATTTTATGAGCCAAAAGGTAGTGCTCCAGAAGCTTTTGAACCTTTTCCCTGTAAAATTTTTCGTCATCACAAACAGCAATCAGCATTTTGTTCCCTCTATTGACAATTCTTTATCCCATGCTATACTAAGTAGGTGCTCTTTATGCACCGAGTGTTCGAGACCTTCCACTCGCCAAAAAAACTAAAGGAGAAAAAATATGAAAACTCAAAAAAATCCAACTCTGGTATATACCAGGCCGGATTCCGGCTACGTATTACCTCTAATCCAGGCGGCTATGATTGCTGCCATCTACGTTGTTCTCACCTTTATTGCCAACGCATTCGGCCTTGCCAATTATGCCATACAGGTGAGATTTTCAGAGGCACTCACGATTTTGCCTTATTTTACCCCCACTGCCATCCCAGGGCTTGTAATTGGATGTTTCCTGTCCAATATTCTCACCGGATGTGCATTGCCGGATATTGTTTTCGGAACTTTTGCAACCTTTGTGGGTGCGGTTCTTACTTATAAGCTTCGCAGGTTCAAATGGCTGGCTCCAATTCCTCCTGTTGCCGCAAATGCAGTTATCGTTCCTTTTGTATTACTGTATGCTTATGGTATCAGACCTCTTTGGTTATCCTTTATCACTGTGACAGTCGGTGAAATTATATCCTGCGGTCTGCTTGGAATGATCCTGCTGTTTGCTTTGGAAAAATACCGGGGACGCCTGTTTGCTCCCAGGACTTCTTCGTAAAGTTCAGGCTTGTTACGCATTCAAGCTATGATGTCCCGCAGCTTAGCTGTGGGGGTATTTCACTGTGAGGGGGCTGGCATACCAGCCCCTGAATTATATTGTTCATTCTGATAATTTCACATTTCCGCTTCCAGCTTCCAGCAAAATGCTAATCTCCGGTTTACTTCCCACATCCCCCTGCGCATTATTTCCCTTCTTATTGTAGGATAATGCTTCATCAAAGTCTGTGTTTATATTTCCGCTTCCAGTCTGAATCTCTAAATGGAACTGTAAATCTTTGGGCACTTTCAGCTTAATGTTGCCGCTTCCGGTCCGCATACTTAAATCGCTGTCCACCTGAGATGTTTCCACTTTTACATTGCCGCTTTTAGCAGTAATTGTTCCCCCGCCGGCAAATTCCGCCAGCGTGATGTTGCCGCTTCCTGCACTTGCACTCACACTCCCACTTAAGGAATCTCCGGATATGTTGCCGCTTCCGGTTTGAATCCTGATATCGCCTTTTAAATCAGTAAGATTAATATTACCGCTCCCTGCCTGAAGCGAAATTGCTTCTGCATCCATATCCTTCCATCTGATATTTCCACTTCCGGCAGTAACCGTAACACTTCCGTCTTTTGTAACGCCTCCATGCTCACCTGTAATATTTCCACTGCCGCTTTGAATGGATAATTCCGAAAGTACACTGTCCGGAATATATACCTCAACTCTCTCTCCTCCTATACCAAAGCCAAAGAACACTATCGTACGTACATTTCCCCCCGTCACTGTGACCTGATTATCTTCTCCATAGGTGACAGAAGCCATATTTTCCGGACGGTCGTTATACAGAAACTCTTTTATGGTAATCTGATCATCAGAGGCAGCATAAACAATAATATTTTTACTGCCATAATCCAGCTTAAGACTGCTTACTTCTGAGGTTGAAAGCTCAATTGTATTGCGAAGCTCTGCCTTCCCACCAAATGAAAAACCAAATATCTGATAATTATACCCATCCATTGCCGCTCTCCCTGCACTTAAAACACAAATCACTCCAATCATTACAAGCATGGCAAAAGCGGCTATGATGATGCCGGCCTTATTTTTCATCTGACTCACCCGGCCTTTCTGAATTTTCCGAAGGGAACTCCCCGCTTTCAGACCAGTTCTTTCTATCCTGCCCCTCTCTCCGTTCTTTCACACCATGAATATAGGACACAATGGAGTAATAAAGGGGTACTGTCAAAAATATCACCCAGCCTGGGTGCCATGCAAAGCAGAAAAAGCCCAGCATAAGATAAATCAATGCTGCCAGTACCGGATAGGCAAAGCAGTGTGCATTCTTCTTTTCAATGGCTTCCACGAGTGAATACCAGATCGGTACCAGAAGAAACAAAAGCCAGCCGGGATGCCATGCATTCCATATACATCCAATGATAAAGTATGCAATTAGAATTATCAGAAACATGGGAAAATGTGCATGATGAGAAAACCATGTTTTGTCATATTTCTCTCCGTTTACATAGACGCCATTCTTATCGATGTGTACATTTTCGTCTTTTTTTCTGTCATCTACATGGATACCGTCCCATCCCACATGAACCTCTTCATCCTTATTCTTAACATGAATTCCCTGGAAGCCTACCCGAACGTATTCCTCATTTTCATCTCCGGAACCGCTCTCATTTTCAGACGTCTTTGTGCTGTCAGCCTCGGTTTCCTCTACCTCCGGCCTTGGTATTTCATCCTCTGTCCTTAGCAATTCGTCCAGTGAAATATTATAAAGACGTGCCAGTAAAATCAGATTATCGGTATCAGGTGATGCTTCCGCTCTCTCCCACTTGCTCACTGCCTGTCTGCTGATTCCCAGCTTTTCCGCTAAAGCCTCCTGAGACAGATTGTTGCTTTTCCTTAAATTAACAAGTCGATTTGCAATTTCAATATTCATATATAACCATGCCTTTCCCGCATGAGCCTTCCCATACAGGTCAGACTCAAAGCTGTATATTTATGAGTGAATTATATTTTTTCTGCTCTGGTTGCGCCACCAACTCTGGTTTGAGTATCGGCAACTATTGGTTGCAAACCGCCAAAACACGCTGTTTTTCTATTTATTATTTCTAATATAAGTGATAAAGGAATTTCCATTTTCCTCAAACCATTCTTTGGAATCATTCATTCCCACCTTATAAACAGTTCCTGTTTCAGGATTCATAACAACTGTATTTTTTTCGTTAAACCCAATAAGCAGCACCGCATTTCCATCTTTCATGGTTACCAGTACCGGAATATCCTGGTTAACATAATACAGCATAGCATCCAGTGAGCATCCTGTTAAATCAAGTACCTGTACTTCTGTCAGACTTTCCTTTAATATGGAAAGAGCGCTGCTGCCCCTCTCCAGCATATACTTGGAGTTTCTCACAACTCCTTCAAATTCCATCATGAGATCCAGGCACACAGCCATAGAGCTTTTATCATCTGAGGCCATTTCTCCCTGGATTTTCATAATCTGATTGCTCAGACTGCGGTTTCCCTTCATCCATACATAATACCCCTCTTCATTGACCACCACTCCTGAAATCTTATCCGCCAAAGTAACTGCGTGGGCTTCGTTTGTATAAATAGCTTCCACTCCTTTTTGCCCGTAAACATAATACCTTTCCCCTATATCGGAATCAGATGCAAGCGTAATATTTCTTCCTCCCTCAAACAGCACTTCTTTAGGCGTAAGATACATCATTGTTGTAGTATCTATCGGGCTTTTCAGTGCAATTTGTGTCAATTTTTCATAATTTTCGGTAGCTGCCACATCAATGGTATTTTTCTTAATTATTTCCGTTTCCGAATTCATGATCTGATCATCCCTGATCGGTGTATAGCCCCCTTCCTCATCTTTTTCCACTCTGGATAAAATAATCTGGTTGCTCTGTACCTCTCCGCCTACCACATAAACATTATCCTGCTGGTAAGTCATGAGTACGCCTTCCGCTTCATTCTGGATTTTCACACAATACATGGGAAAAACAGTTTTTCCGACAGAATCCATTACAATATCACTTTTTCTGGCAATTCCATAGATTAAATCTTCACCCATAAAACCAATAGGAGCAAGCACCTCATTCATTCCGACCTTGATGCTTTCCTTTCTGCCCGAAGTCAGATTCATCAAAACCAGTTCATTTCCCTGATACAGACTTCCGCTCTGCTGCCATACAGCCATATTATTGCTGTCAGAAACTTTATAGCTTCCTTCCACAAGATCTTCCACTACAATGTCATATGTTCTGTCAGATACATTAACCTGGTAAATTTTATCCTCCCATTTTAAAAACAGTAAACCATTTCTATTGATGCAGGAAAGCTGCTCCACCTCTTTAATCAAAATAGACTGGGATTTATCGGTGGAAATATAAACCATCTCCTCCACGGTATTTACGGTGCTGTCATAGTAATAAACTGAAATTCCAACCTGCCCCTCATGTCGTCCCCGGTTCATATAGCCATAAACCAGAAAGGTAACATTGCCTCCTTCGTCTACATTTAATATGGTAATCCTGCTTCCATCATACAGCGTTCTTGCATCCTGATTTTCCCCGTTATAAAAACCAAACAAAAGCGCTATTTTATTGTCAACAACATTATAGCTGTAAAGACGGTTCCCCACAGCAAACGCGAGGACATTCCCACCGTCGCTTTCAAAGAGCCGTACATCCTCGCTGATAATGCCCAGCATGATTTTATTGTTGGCATACACATCTTCTGCTGCGCTGAAAATCTGGTCCATAGTTCTTTCATAATCAAGAAGGTACATTCTCTCATCTGTATGACGCACGCGAAAATACTCTTTTACTCTGTAATAGGTTTTATCCTTCCCATCAGGAGTCGATACATAATAATCCAAAATAAAGCTTCCGGTCTGGGGGGCAAGCTCTTTAATCGTTATATTGGCACGCGTCTCTCTTGTTATATCAAGATTTCCCCAGGTAATCTGATTAAAGCTGCTGTGAATATTGACCTTTGCATAGGTAGTATTATCGCCTTCCTCATTTGACTCCAGGTACTTGGTCAGATCTCTTGCAGCCTCCTTATCAAAGGTTTTGTTAGAAAAGTCATTTACATATTCCAGTTTGTCAGCAGCAAAATATTTTTCCGTGCTTACTATCCTTGTATAGTATCTGATTTCTTTTCCATTTCCAAGGGTAAGCAAGATTACCAGGGCATACTCCTGATCGCTCTCAATCAGATCTTTTGGTGCAAAGCTTACCCTGATCCTGTCTTCCTCCTGCTCAAATTCTTCGAGCACCGTATTTTCAATAAGCCGGCTTCCATCAAGATTTCTGACCTCAAATGCAATCTGGCCAATCGATTCTCCGTATGGATCAATTTCCAGAGATATCTTCCGCCCTGATGCCAAAGGAGTGATGCTTTCCCTCATCTGACTTAAATCCATTGGAGTTTCATATCCATGCATTTCATTAATGCGGTAACCTCCATAATTTACCCACATAACCGGAAAAGAAGCTTTCCCCATTTCCATAGTCATGTCAGTATTTCCTTTATTCATAATACCGCTGGTAATAAACAAAGCTGCAAAAAACACAATTACAACTATGCTTCCTTTAATTATCACTTTTTTCATTCAACTTAACCCATTTTTTTATTATTTAAAAGTTTCTGCAAAGTGGTTTCCACATGCAGCGCTTTGCACATGAGCGCAGTCTGCGTTTCTTCCTTCATTTCACTTAAAGGCCAAATACCCTCCTGTGCTTCGGCAGGTCGGAATATCTCTTTTTCTTCCCCAATCTCTTCACGTTTGACAGCCCTTATCAGTATATTCTTAGGCGTATGTTCCATGTCAATAAATTCCAGAATCTGCGTATCATATCCACATTCCTCTAAAAGCTCTGCCCGCACCCCATCAGTTATCAGGGCGGAAATCCGCTCCTTAATCAGTCCATATTTTAAAACCGGTGCCAGCATTTCGTTTTCAATCTGCTTATTCACTTCATGCTGACAGCAGGGCACTGCAAAAATAACTTTTGCATTCCATCTGACTGCTTTTTCAATTGCATAATCCGTTGCAGTATCACATGCGTGCAAAGTCACCACCATATCTGCCTGTTTCATTCCTTCAAAGGTGCTGATATCCCCTTTATAAAAATGAAGGTCATGATATTGATAGCTTTCCGCCAGGAGATTGCATTTACAAATCACGTCCTCCTTTAAATCAAGACCGGTAATCTGCACATTCAGCTTCTTAATCTCATGCAGATAATAATACAGCGCAAAGGTCAGATAGGACTTGCCGCATCCAAAATCAATAATACGGATTATCTTTCCGGTATTTAGTGTAGGCAGAATATCCTCAACAAATTCCAGGTATCGGTTAATCTGCTTAAATTTGTCATAACGGGCACGAATGATCTGCCCTTCCTTTGTCTGTACTCCCAAATCAATCAGAAAAGGAACTACTATTCCTTCCTTTAACAGATATTTTTTTGTCCTGTTATGAGACATATCAGGCTTTTTTACCGGAGCATCCCCTTTATTTTCCTGATGCTTTATGGTAATTTTCCCTTTTTTACTTACAAGAGCGTTAAGCCTGCCATCCATACTCTCCGCTTCCAGCTGCTTAAAATCCTTTTCCATTCTCTTCAATATTTCTGCAAGTACTTCTTCCTTTTCATAATTCTCATGAAACACCTGCGTTCCCCTCCAGAACGTTTCCTGAAAGCAAAGCCTGTCCTTCACTATAACAGGACGTATTTTTATTTTAAATGCACCTTCTTTTCGACGTGGATTACTTATAATAATCTGATATAGCCTGTCTGACAAAAACAGGGCAAGTTTTTCTCTTAATTCTTCCAAATTCATTTCTCCATATTAACACAATTTGCAGTATAAATACAGCATGTCCGCCCAAGTTCCATGTTCCGCTGGAATAAAAGTTTCCCCAGGCAGCAGTTCAGCCCTCGATGCTTTTAACTGAACTGCTGCCTTCCATGTCCAAATCACATAAACCTTCCGCATAGCCGGCCATCACCTATATTTTACTTACTTACCTGCAAAACCACAACTAAAACTTTAATAGAATTCTATTAGAATACCTTCTATTAGAATCTGAGAATGCCTCTTCTGGTATTATGTCTTCTTTTATAAATTTCATAGCAGAGCAGTATCTGTACCATATCCCCAAGCCATTCCCATTTCTCCGCCGGAAAATTTTGATCGGGATTTTCCTTTTCCTCTTCGCGTTTAATTCGATCCAATATGTCCTTAGACAGCTTGTATATCTGCCACTTATCCGGATATTCATCATAAATCATGCTGCCCTCATAATCTAACTTATCCAGAATACTGCTGATCAGTTTTTGATACCGCTTTGCCTCCGCCGGATACATTTGCTGAAGGTACTCCAGGTCCCGGATAATGGTATCCTCTTCTTCATAATACATGGGAAGGGGGTAAGTCATATAAAAAGGCAATATTTTATGCTCATACATATGGATGACTTCCTTTAAGTCTTTACAGTTATCTTATGCGTCCTTTCTTTTTCCTGTTACTCTACGACATTTAAGGCCCGGGAATTACTTTTCCCGAGCCTTTTTATTACCCAATATCAAGTTTGCCCTGCGATGCACGGCATTTTTCTGCCTTACTTAATCACATGAATACGCGCAAGCGCTCTCTGCAATGCAGTCTCCGCTCTCATCACATCTGTTTCAGGTGTTTTACTGCGGATTCTTTCTTCCGCACGATCTTTAGCCGCTTTTGCACGATCTAAATCAATCTCTTCAGGCCATTCAACAATTTCTGCCAAAATCACTACTTCCTCCTGCAAAATCTCTGCAAATCCTGCATGAAGTGCGGCTTCTTTCGTTTCTTCCGCCTCGGTGATCGTCAAAATACCGGGGCTTACAATAACGGTAGTGGGCACATGCTTTTTGTAAATGCCGATTTCGCCTTCAGTGGTGTTAAACTCCACCATAGAAACCTCTCCTTCGTAAAACACACGCTCAGGAGTAATGATTTTCAGTTTAAATAAATTATTATCCGCCATCTGCCGCCTCCCGTCACTATTTCACGCGGGCAAGTACATCATCAATACTTCCTGCATTTAAGAAATAGCTTTCAGGTATATCGTCATGCTTGCCTTCCAGAATTTCCTTAAATCCACGGATGGTTTCATTAATCGGCACATACTTGCCTTCGTATCCTGTAAACTGTTCTGCCACGAAGAAAGGCTGAGATAGAAATCTTTGTACCTTTCTTGCACGGGAAACCACCAGCTTATCACTGTCTGACAATTCATCCATACCAAGGATTGCGATAATATCCTGCAATTCCTTGTACTTTTGAAGAATTTCCTGTACGCCTCTGGCTACTTCATAATGCTCTTCACCAACAATTCTTGGATCCAGAATTCTTGAAGTGGATTCCAAAGGATCCACTGCAGGATAAATACCAAGCTCTACAATAGATCTGGAAAGAACCGTAGTTGCATCCAGATGGGCAAATGTAGTTGCAGGTGCAGGATCCGTAAGGTCATCCGCAGGCACATATACAGCCTGTACGGAAGTAATGGAACCATTCTTTGTAGAAGTAATTCTCTCCTGCAGCGCGCCCATTTCCGTCTGCAGCGTAGGCTGATAACCTACCGCAGAAGGCATACGTCCAAGCAGCGCGGAAACCTCCGAACCTGCCTGTGTAAAACGGAAAATATTATCAATGAAAAGCAGCACGTCCTTGCCGCCCTTATCACGAAAATACTCTGCCATAGTAAGTCCTGAAAGACCTACTCTCATTCTTGCTCCGGGGGGCTCGTTCATCTGACCGAATACCATTGTGGTCTTATCAATAACGCCGGACTCCATCATTTCATAGTAAAGGTCATTTCCTTCTCTGGTTCTCTCACCAACACCGGTAAATACTGAATATCCGCCATGCTCCGTGGCAATGTTACGAATCAGCTCCTGAATCAAAACGGTCTTGCCAACACCGGCGCCGCCAAACAAACCGATCTTTCCACCTTTTTGATAAGGGCAAAGAAGATCTACGACCTTAATTCCTGTTTCCAGAAGCTCCTGTTGAGTTGACTGTTCTACAAACTCAGGTGCAGGTCTGTGAATCGGCTCTAAAGTTACGCCTTCTGGAGCAGGCTTATTGTCAATGGGCTGACCTAAAACATTAAACATACGTCCAAGGGTATTTTCACCAACCGGCACACTGATAGGAGCGCCCGTGGCAATTGCTTCCATACCTCTTACCAATCCGTCAGTAGGCCCCATAGCAATACATCTGACCGTATCGTCACCTAAATGCTGCGCCACCTCAACAATAAGCTCTCCACCATCCTTTAAAGGAATTTTGATCGCTTCATTTATTTCCGGCAGCCTTTCACTGCTAAATTTAATATCCAGAACGGCACTGATAATCTGTGTAATTTTTCCCGAGCTAAGTTCCCTGCCCGTATTTATATCTGCCATTTTTCCCTCCATTCCGAAGCGTTTTACGCTGAGGAGGCGAGCGAAATGTCAGATTTCGCTCTGCCAGCACAGAATTTGTGACGCTTCGGCACAAATTCGTGGATAAATAAATTGCTATCAGGCAATTTATTTATCCTTCCTCCATTCTGCCCGGCAATAATCCGCCAGGTCACATTTCTTTCATTTCTGCTCCCATCAGCCCACTTAGCGGGCATTTAAATCAGGGACTGCACTGCTGTTAAAAAACAAGCTTACGATATCGCATTTGCTCCTGCGATAATCTCCGTCAATTCCTGTGTAATGGAACCCTGACGCGCTCTGTTATACAACAGTGTCAATTTGTCTATCATTTCTTCCGCATTGCTGGTAGCTGAATCCATCGCCTGCATTCTGGCTCCGTTTTCACTGGCTACCGCTTCGATCATACCGCCATAAATCAGGCTGGTTATATACTTGGGTATGAGCAGATTTAAAGCTTCCTCATCTTCCGGTTCAAAATTCATGGGCACTTTATCTTCCGCCTGTCCGCCATCTTCACCGCCTGGTGCCTCCTCTTCATCAATCTGAACAGGAAGCAGTTTTAAAAGAGTGGGAATATGCACAACTGTATTTTTAAATGCAGTGTAGGCAAGATAAATTTCGCTGATTTCTCCCCGCTCAAAAGCCCCCAGCACATCCTTACTGATCACCATTGCATCCGCATAAGCAGGCTCTTCAATCACATCTGAGTAATCCGCCTTGATTTCGTACTGTCTTTGCAGGGCTTCTCTTCCCTTGCCGCCAATTGCATAGATCGCCAGATCCTCGCCTGCCAGCTCTCCCTTTGTAATCAGCTTGATCACATTGGAGTTATACCCGCCTGCCAGTCCTCTGTTTGAAGTAATCACAATCACAGCCTTTTTACCTGCATTTCCCTCTCTCAAATACTTATGATCCAGGTTTTTTGTTTTTTGCAGGATGGAAAGAACCGTATCATACATGCAGCGGAAATAGCTTCCCGATTTCTCTGCATTCTGTTTTGCTCTCTGCAGCTTAACAGTGGAGACAAGCTTCATGGCCTTGGTAATCTGCTGGGTGCTCTGTATACTGCCCTTACGCCTTTTTATATCACGCATTGAAGCCATAATATCACCTTATCCTTATCTTATTTTAAAAATGCTGCTTTGAACTCTGCAATGGCTTTCTTTAAAGTTTCTTCCGTTCCTTCGGAAATCACCTTTTCCTCTGCAATGGCTCTGGGCACTTCAGGATATCTGGTATCAAGGAATTCAAAGAACTCTTCCTCGAATCTTGTAATTTCATCTGTAGGAACGTCAAGCAGATACTTATTGGTAGCCGCATAAATAATGATAACCTGATATTGCACCGGCATGGGTTTATATTGAGGCTGCTTTAATATTTCCCTGATTCTTTCACCCTGTGCCAGCTTTTCTCTGGTATCCTCATCCAGTTCGGAACCAAACTGTGAAAAAGCCGCCAGTTCTCTGTACTGTGCCAGTTCCACACGAATAGGCGCTGCAATTTTCTTCATCGCCTTAATCTGTGCCGCACCACCTACACGGGACACGGACAAGCCGGCATTTACTGCAGGACGGAATCCGGAGTTAAACATTTCTGTTTCCAGATAAATCTGACCATCTGTAATGGAAATTACGTTCGTAGGAATATATGCAGATACATCACCTGCCTGGGTTTCAATAATAGGAAGCGCAGTTAAAGAACCTCCGCCATATTCATCATTCATTCTCGCTGCACGCTCAAGAAGTCTTGAATGAAGATAAAATACATCTCCAGGATACGCCTCACGTCCTGGCGGTCTTTTCAGAAGCAGGGAAAGTGTACGGTAAGCAGCCGCATGTTTACTTAAATCATCATAAACAACCAGCACGTCTTCTCCGTTTTCCATCCACTCTTCGCCGATTGCACAGCCTGAATAAGGAGCAATATACTGCAGCGGTGCAAGCTCACTTGCTGTAGCCGCCACAACTGTGGTATAGGACATTGCGCCGAATTCCTCCAATGTATTAACAATGGAAGCCACAGTGGATGCCTTTTGTCCAATGGCAACGTAAATACATTTTACTCCCTGCCCCTTCTGGTTAATGATTGTATCAATTGCAATTGCCGTTTTTCCTGTCTGTCTGTCACCGATAATAAGCTCACGCTGACCTCTTCCAATAGGCACCATAGAGTCAATTGCCTTGATACCTGTCTGCAAAGGAGTATCTACAGATTTTCTGGTAATAACGCCTGATGCAACTCTCTCAATTTTACGATATTTATCTGTCTGTATAGGGCCTTTTCCATCAATTGGCTGGCCAAGAGCATTGACCACACGTCCTGACATGGCATCGCCTACAGGAACCTCAACAACGCGTCCGGTGGTTTTAACCGTATCGCCCTCATTGATATTCTTCTGGCTTCCAAGAAGTACCGCACCTACATTATCCTCTTCCAGGTTCAGCACCATTCCATATACTTCTCCGGGAAATTCCAGAAGTTCTCCCTGCATTGCGTTTTCTAGACCATGTACACGTGCAATACCGTCAGCAACCTGAATAACAGTACCAACATCTGAAACTTCAAGCTCTGAAGCGTATCTTTTTATCTGCTCTTTGATAACAGAACTGATCTCTTCCGGTCTTAAATTCATGGTTCTTACGCACCTTTCTTTATTTTATTACTTTTATACTTGTACTTTAAGCAGTTCTCTTTGTAACTCGAACAGCTTATTTCTGACACTGCTGTCAACCACCCGGTCTCCGATCCTTAAAACCATTCCTCCGATCAGATTCCCATCTACCTGATAATGCATTTCCATTTTTTTATAAGATGTGGTGGCAAGCAGTCTGGCTTCTATTTCTTTCTTTTTCACTTCACTTAAATCGATTGCTGTAGTCACATAGGCAACACCGATCCCTTTAAGCTTTTTTACTTCATCCACAAAATAATCCAGGATGCCGTCAATATCGCCATACCTGTCCTTTGTAACGATCAAGTGTAAAAAACCAAGCAATTCTGCTGAAATACGACCTTTGAAAACCTCTTCCAATACCTTAAGTTTATCTTCTTTAAGGATTTTAGGATGATTCATCAGTTTTCCAAAGTCCGGATTTTTCAAAAGCAGATCCTTTAGCTGAGTGATCTCGCCTAAGAATTCGTCTTCTTTGCCTTCTTCTACAGCCAATTCAAACAAAGCTTCTCCATATGTGGTTCCAACTAGCTTTGCCATGTGCTCTCACCTATTTCCTTTAATGTTTCATTTATCAGGCTTTCCTGTATGGTTGTATCGATAGATGCCTTCACCACTTTACCGGCCATCATAGATGCAATCACTACCATTTCACGCTTCACATCATCAGCAGCCTTCTGCTTTTCAAGTTCAGCTTCTGTTCTGGCTCTTTCCACAATTCTGGCTGCTTCTTCTTTTGCTTCAGCCACAATCTTGTTTTCATTTTCCAGTGCACGCTTTCTGGCATCACTTAAAATTTCTTCGGCTTCCTTATTGATGCTCCTCAGCTTTTCCTCATACTGCGCCCGAAGAGCGGCTGCTTCTTCTTTATCGCTCTCGGCACTGTCAAGCTCATCCCTGATCTTGGCCTGTCTTTTTGCCAGCATCTCTCTCACCGGATTAAACAGAAAGTAAGATGCCACTAAAAAAAGTACAAAAACCGCAATGATCATAAGCGTTGCATCTGCCAAAAGCTGCAGGTCAAGGTCAAACAATCTGGGTTCCATCCGTAAACCTCCTTTCTTAGTTATATAATCGTACAGCTACCTGCGAAGAATGGCTCGCCAGAGACATTCTTCCCGGACAAATTATAGATTTTCTTAGGCGGCGTCTTTTGACGCCTTAGAAAGTCTTTTGTCCGTTTTATTGGGCAGCTCCCATAAGAGGTCTTACGAATAACAGCAAAATAGCCACAAGCAAACCATAAAGACCAGTAGTCTCTGCAACTGCCTGGCCAAGCAGCATGGTTGAAGTAATATCAGATTTTGCACCGGGGTTTCTTCCTACTGCTGCTGCTGCATGTCCTGCAGCAATACCCTGTCCTACACCAGGTCCGATACCGGCAATAACTGCCAGACCTGCACCAATTGCTGAACAACCTAAAATAAAGTTACCATTAAAATCCATTTTTGTTTCCTCCTTATGCTTTTTGCATGATTATAAATTTATTTTTTAATTGTTTATTTTACACACTGCCATTTAATCCCCTGTATTGCATGCATCCGTTATATAGGTCATGGTGAGCATACAAAATACATAGGTCTGGATTGCGCCTGAAAACAGATCAAAATATACATGAAGCGCTGCCGGCCATATAACGGCCACTTTGCTGAGCAATGCATAAATCAATGCCATGATCGCTGTTCCCGACAAAATATTGGCAAACAGACGAAGCGAAAGCGAAACCGGAACTGCCAGATCACTGATAATATTAATCGGCGCCCAAATCGGCCACGGTTCACACAGCCCCTTTAAAACACCGGAAACCTTCTGATATTTAAATTTGTTGAAATGAATCAACGTAAATGTAATAATACCAAGAGCGAAGGTCACACCATAATCTGCAGTAGGCGGACGTAAGCCCAGAAGTCCGGAAATATTGCTGATCAGTATAAATATGAAAATCGTTCCTATATAATTTCGGAACCTGACTGCCTGACCGCCCATAACACCGCCGATCATTCCATCCAGCATCTCCACAATCAGTTCTACCACATTCTGAAATCCCCCAGGTACTTCTGTGGCATGTTTGACTACACGATTTGCCGCAATACAGAAACCAATAATAATCAGCATGACAATCAGAACACACACATGGGTTGTTGTGATCCATACAGTCTGACCAAACAATTCATAGGAAAACACCCCGTGAATCATAAAATCAACTTCCGTCTCTCCCGACAATAAAATTCCCTGTCCCATTTCTTCACCTCCTTACATATCCTGTCCTTCGGCAGGTTCATCAATAAGCGGCGGAAGAACTTCTTCCCCATAAATTAAAGTGCTTATTTTCTTAGTGATAAAATGCATATAAGCCGACGCCTTTAGTCCCATAATTCCCAAAAATGCGGAAAGAGGGCTGGCAATTCCGCTTATTGCCACAGCGATAAGCGCCAATGTAATAAAAAGATACCTTAATATGTTGTGGGTGCTCATGGATTTCACTGCTGCACGCTCCGGAAGATCCAGTGCCCGATCTAAAGACCACCACATATGAAATGCACCAACTGCCGCAATCAAGATGCCTATCCAGAGCCCAAAACTGTAAGCGCCTTTATCTTTTAACAGAAGCATAAACACCTGACACACTGCACCAAACATAAAAATGCCCGTTTCAAGTTCAAACAGCGTCCTGTTTATTTTTGTGATCTTTTCCTTCATTCTTCCTCCCTGTGTCTTTTCTCCCTTTATGCAGATAGGAGGACTGCTCACTTTCTCTTAAATATATCTGCCTGGAAAACCGGTATACATTATACCCGCCTGCTACTGCTCCTACAAAAAACAGGAGCACTACCAGAAAGTTTGTTCCAAGCTTTTTATCCAGAAACATCCCCAAAAAAGAACACACAAAAACAGGAACCAACATGTTAATTCCAAACTGAGTTATCATGGCAAGCGCCTGATATACATTTCTATTGAATTTCACATACCTTTCCCCTTTAACGAACCTTTTATATTCATCTTATGATTATACCTATTTTTCCAGTTTCTGTCTAGGTACTATCCTGAAAAAATAGTAAAACACTTTTCTTTTATTTTCATAAAATTAAGCAATTTCTCATTCTTCAAATACCCTCAATCTCTTCACAATCTCCTCTGGCTCCGGTAACATCTCTTTCATATCTTCCGGCAGCGAGTTCCTCAACTGATACGTTGCCACCCCTATTGGAGCATTAGATTGTTTTAAAGCATATTCTACATAAGTCTTATCTTTGCTCTTACAAATTATAATACCAATAGACGGGTTTTCGTTTTGTAACTTCACCTGCTCATCCAGCGCAGTCAAATACAACTGCATTTTGCCCGCATATTCTGCTTCAAATTCTCCTATTTTTAACTCTATTGCTACCAGACTTCTAAGTCTTCTATGAAAAAGCAAAAGATCAATATACAAATCCCTACTTCCAACAGCTAAATGATACTGATTGCCAATAAAGGTAAAGTCACCACCCATTTCAATCAAAAAAGCCCTAATGTTATTTACCAACTGTATTTCCAACTCGTATTCCGAATACTCTGGTGATAATTCAGCAAAATCAAACGTATACTCATCTTTCACTGCTAATTTTGCCTGTACTCTTCGTTCTTCCGGTAACGTCAAATCGAAATTGGTCTGATTCAGCAAATATTTTTCATATGTTTGTGTTTCAATAAAATTGGCAAGCACACGTTTTGTCCAGCCATATCGCTTCGCCATTTGAATATAAAATTCTCTTTGTAAAGCATTATCACATTTTTCCATAATGATTATATTATTGCTCCAGCTAATTTCCCGCACCATTGGTGCGAGTTTTTCGGAGTCACGATACGTCAAATAAAAATTACGCATCCTCCAGAGATTAGACGCTGAATATCCTTTAGCCCCGGGAAACTCTTTCTGCAGCTCTTTTGATAACACTTGTACAATGGATTTTCCCCACCCATTTTCTTTTTGCTGCCTATAAATCTCTTCCCCGATTTCCCAATAAAGATTTATAGTTTCAGCATTCATTATCTGAAGCACGTGATATTGTTTTTTATGTATCAGTTCTTTTATATCTTGAACCAAAGGCTCATATTTTGAAACTTCTGCCTTATTCACTTCTTTCTCCACTTCTTGTAACATTAACACAAAATATCTTGCTTATCCTTCATGCATTTTACATTTTTCTACAAATATCTACAGACACATTATACTATGAGTAAGTGATATTCTCAATGAATTTTGTCCCCGCATAATCTTCGATTTTGGGTTTGAATTTTTATTTTTCCTGCCTATATTCCCACAACTAAAAAACTCGCACCACTGGTGCGATATTTCAATAATCCGTTGACTTTCCCCCTGTTTAAGAGTAGTATTTTCTTAACAGTCAAGCCATGAAAAGGAACCTGGAAAATGAATTCTGAAATTACAATCAGACCTGTCACGCCGGCAGATGCGGACAGGCTTCTTGCTATATATGCTCCTTATGTGTTGGAAAGTGCAATTACTTTCGAATATGAGGTTCCCTCTTTACAGGAATTTAAAAAGCGCATTACCAATATCACCTCCCGCTATCCTTATCTGGCGGCACTTATAGATGGCGAAATAAAAGGCTATGCATACGCCTCAGTTTTTAAAAACCGGTCAGCCTATGACTGGTCGGTTGAGACTTCAATTTATATTGATAAAGATTATCATGGGCAGGGAATCGGTTCAAAGCTGTACCGCCGCCTGGAAGAACTGCTAAAATTACAGAATGTATGTAATTTATGTGCCTGTATTGCTTATCCCAATCCGGAAAGTATTGGATTTCATGAACACATGGAATATCAAACCGTAGCCCACTTTCACCAGTCCGGTTATAAATTCGGCACCTGGTATGACATGATCTGGATGGAAAAGTTTATAAATCCCCATTTGCCCGATCAAAAACCATTTGTTCCCATAAAGGAGGTTCTATGACAAATCTCACTCTGTACCGCAAACGTATTATTCCTGACGAGTGTGTTCTTTTAAAGGATGACCTGATCCTTTCCTGTGACGAGGAACACATCATTACCACCTGGCAGGCGCTCCATCCAAAAAAAGACCTGCATCACGGTTCCTCCTGCTACTTCTTGAAGGAAGGCTTTAAGGTAAGCAAATTCTGCCGCAGAGATGACAGCCTGCTTTACTGGTACTGCGACATTGTGGATTTTGACGCCCATCCTTCCGAAAACACATTAATTGTCACAGATCTGCTGGCCGACGTCATTATTTATCCTGACGGATTTGTAAAAGTAGTGGATTTGGATGAACTGGTCACCGCATTGGAATCCCGCTCTATCAGCCTGGACATTTTAAAATCCAGTCTTCTCCGCCTTGACAGGCTGCTTCAAATCATCTACTCCGGTCACTTTGACAGTCTGAAAAGGTATATTGAAAGTTAATAGAAAATATGTCCCCCAATCTGGGTTCCGGTAAGCCCCTCAATAGGGGTTCTAAAGAACAGACAGTTGCCTACTGTAGTGCGCCCTGACATGGCCTCTTCTGCCGCCCGGTAACAGGCTTCGGTTGCGTGATTTTCCGCAAGGGCAAGGGCAAGGCGTCCGCTTGCAACAGGAGAAAACTGCTTATTCTGATAAATAACTCCTACTACTGTATCCGGAAATACGGAACTCATAACCCGGTTCATTACAACAGCGCCAACTGCAATCTGTCCTTCATAAGGCTGGTTTCCAGCTTCGCAATAAATCAGATTTGCCAGCAGATACTTGTCCCCATCTGCAAATGAAATTTCAGAAATGTCCCTCCAGGCTGACTGTGCTGCCAGTTGGCTGAGTCTTCTTTCTTCCTCCAGTTCCTTTTGCAGTTGTGCAATACTGTTTTTCTGCTCCTGAAGCTGTTTTTCATACTCTCTCATTTCTTCTTCCGTGGCCTGTATTTCATTTTGGTAACTGGAAATTTTACCGGAAGTCTGGCTCACCAGACCTGCCACCCGGCTCTGCTCCGCTTCCACTGAAACTTTAAGTTCATCCAGTTCTTTCTTCTCTGCCTCAAGCTGGGCTTCCTTTTCTTCAATTTCTGCTCTGGTGGCCTGATAAATCTCAAGCTGTTCCCTGTCATACTCCGCTAACTGCTCAATATAGTCGTTCCGGTTTAAAAGATCGGAAAAACTTGCCGCGCCAAAGAGCATTTCCATCATCACAAAGTCACGCTTCTCGTACATAAACTGAATGCGCTTTTTCATTGCCGCATACTGAGCTTCTTCCGTTTCTTTTGCCTCTTCAAGCTGTTCCAGTGTGATTTCTATTTCCAGATTTTTTTCAAGAATCTGCTGCTCTAATTCTGCCAGATTATTGCTTACCTGAGTTAAATTGGTATTTAAATTATTAAGCTGTCCTTTCAGTCCTTCCGTAGTCTGCTGAAGATCGCCAAGCTCATCTTTACGCTCATTAATCTCGTTTTCCGTCTGCTCTTTTTCCTGATTTCTTCTTCTGATTTCTTCTTCCAGAGAGGATATTCTGTCGTTATCCGCGTAGGAAGTCATGGGAAATGAGCACACCAAAATAACTGCTGCCATAAACACAGCAATTTTTCTTCGCTTAAAGTTCTTTCTCATGCTCCTCACCTGCCTTTATCTTTCCATCTCAGAATATCCTTTTCAGCTTAATCTGCCGCCTTTTCTATAAAATCCGGCATCATTCCTCCAGCTTGCCAATCCTGCGGATGTGATTTTCCCCTTTCGAAAACTCCGTATTTAAAAAGGTTTCCACAATTTCAACTGCAAGATTTTTCCCTACAATTCCGCCACCCAATGCCAGCATATTGGCATCATTATGAAGCCTTGTCATCTTTGCAAGATATGCGTTTGTGCATAAGGCGCACCTTATGCCGGAAATTTTGTTGGCGGCAATGGAAACGCCAATCCCGGTAGTGCATACCACGATTCCCTTCTCGCACTCTCCATCCGCCACCGCCTTAGCTGCCGCTTTTGTAAATTCAGGATAATCACAGGATGTTTTATCATAACACCCAAAGTCCTTATACTCTATTTTATTTTCCTTAAGGTATTCCATAATCTGACACTTTAAATCATATCCGCCATGATCACTGGCTAATGCTATCATTTTTCCTTCCTCCATTTTTTATAAAATATGTTATATGGGACTATTTTCTCCTGACAGACGCACCACCTGACGGCCTGCCGCCTTTAAAAGTCTGTTCATTACAGCCTGTCCCACACCCTTTTGTTCAAAGCCTTCTGCATAAATAATTTCAATTCCCTCGTCATCAAATTCCCGCAAAATGCGGAATAAGCATTTGGCTGCCTGCTCCTCCTGCCCCCGCTTTCCAGCGCTTTTCACACTGTCCGCCACATAACCGGTGGCGGTTTCATCTGTGGCAATCACTCCCGTTCTTTTTCCTTCCTTATGAAAAGCAGAAAGTTTGTCATTAATATAGGCGCTTACCTGCCCGGCTTCCCCTTCCACTATAATCAGATTTCCTCTTGGTGCATAATGTTTGTATTTCATCCCCGGCGCCTTTGGCGCCTTTTTTGAATGTTCCTCCAAAATAGTCTGATCCGCCTCCACTTCTCCTATCACCTGTCTTAGCATCTCCTCTGTAATATATCCCGGACGCAGGATCACAGGAGATGAGCCTGTCAGGTCAATAATCGTGGATTCCAGACCAATATCCGCCTGTCCGCCATCAAGAATCATATCTATCTTTCCTGAAAGATCTTCTATCACATATTTTGCCAGAGTAGGGCTGGGCCTGCCGGAGCGATTTGCACTGGGGGCTGCAATATACCCCCCTGCCTCGCGGATAAATTCCCTTGCAATCTGATTGGAGGGCATCCTTACTGCCACAGTATCAAGTCCCCCTGTAGTTTCCAATGGCACACAGTCCGCCTTTTCAAAAATCATGGTAAGCGGTCCCGGCCAGTACTTTTCCGCCAGGTAGTATGCCGCTTTGGGTATTTTATTGACAATTGCGGAAAGCGCACTCATCTCCACAATATGTATAATCAGGGGATTGTCCGAAGGTCTGCCTTTGGCGGCATAAATCTTTTTGGAAGAGGAACTGTTTAAGGCATCTCCTCCAAGCCCATATACCGTCTCCGTGGGAAATGCAACCAGTCCGCCGGATTTAATGATATTCCCGGCCAGTTCAATAGCCTTCCTGTCTATATTTTCTTCATCCATCCTGATAATTTTTGTATCCATCATGTGTCAGCTCCCAATATTCTATTTTACTCTAACACATTTCCTGTTTCTTGACTACCTTCTATTGTTATTTTGAGGGCTCCTCCACTCCATTTAAATATTTCATGATTCCCATATGAATGTTCCAGGCCACCTTTTCCTGATACAAATGGGTAGAAAGCTTTTCCGCTTCTTCGCGATTGGACAAAAAACCACACTCTACGATAACGATTGTTCTGGAAGTCTTTTTCAGCAGAAAATAGCTGTCATTGCCTTTTGCCTGCCTGTTATTTTCCGGATCCAGCGCGCGGAGCTGCTCCTGAAGCACACCAGCAAGGCGTTTGCTTTCTTCACTGGTAGCATAATAAAAAACCTGAGCCCCTTTCACGTATTCCTCATGATAGCTGTTCTGATGAATGCTGACTACAAGCACCGGATTGGCATTTTCAATGATTTCCAGTCTTCTTTTCATATCCTGCACCTTTTTATTGCCTGCATTTTCATCATAAAGCCCCTGATCTCCTTCCCTTGTCATAATCACCTGAATTCCTTCGGCCTGAAGAAAATCCTTTAACATTTTTGCAATTTCCAAATTAATGTCTTTTTCCAACTGATCATTAATCCCTACTTTGCCGGGATCCGTGCCACCATGTGGCGGCAGTCAATTGCGGAAGCCTTTTCTTCCTTATAAGGCATCCTCCGAAAAGTTGTAAACAATCTTAATTTTATTATCTTCATACATTCTGATCTCATATAGCATGGCAGTCACAATCTCCCGGTCCAGGCACTCTATTTCCCCCTTCTCAATCAGCTTCCTGAACCAGGGAATCCCATACAAAGCTTCCGTTCCCTTCTTTTTTGCCGGCTCTTCCAGGCAGGCAAGCTGCTTTACCAAAAAGGCTTCCTTTTTTAGATATTCCTGCCTGTAAGACATAAACTCCACTCTGGAAATCAGCTCTTCTTTATAGTCCTCATAAACGGCTTTTTTCAGCCTGCGGATTCTTTCAAGTTCAGAAAGAACTTTTGTCTTTTCCTCTTCGTCCTGCCCTTTAAAGCTGTTTTTACATTTCAAGCTGTCAGCTAATTTCCCAAGATTTTCCACCCTTCCAAGTATTTTCTTAAGATCACTTAACAGAATATTTTCCAAAACCTCATGAGGTACCATATGAGGTGTACAATATTGTCTTCCATGCCGCACATAGGTTCCGCAGGAATAGCTGATGTTCTTTCCGCTTTTTTTAACCAGGGCCCTGCCGCAGTCTCCACATTTTAAAAAGCCTGCAAAAACTGTTACATTTGTCTTTAAATCTGGATTACGGGTTCTGCGTTTTAACAGTTCCTGAGTTTTTTCAAAGGTGTCCCTGTCAATGATCGGTTCATGGGTTCCAGGCACAACAATCCACTCTTCTCTGTCTTTTATCCTGGGTTTTCCCCGCATCTTCTGCACCTTTCTTCCCTGTACCATGTTTCCTGTATAAAGCTCGTTTTGAAGAATGCGGTTGACGGTGGAATAAGTCCAATAAGAAGTGCCTTTTAGCCGGTTTGCATTTTTGTAATTTTCTCCGTTTAGTTTCTTATACTCGGAAGGGCACAAAATTCCTTCTTCATTTAAAACCGCGGCAATCCGGTTTTTTCCAAAGCCCTTAAGATATAACGCAAATATCCTGCCTACAATTTTGGCCGCGTAGGGATCAACCACCAGTTTGTTTTTATCTGACAGAGCTTTCCTGTAGCCATAGGATGCAAACGCTCCTATAAATTCACCTGCCTTTTGTCTGGTTAAAACGCTGGCATGGATTTTCCTTGAAATATCTCTTGCATACTGTTCATTAAAAATATTTTTGATGGGCAGAAGCATGTCATAACACCCTTCAAAGCTGTCGATATTGTCCGTAACGGAAATGAACCGGACATTTCTGTCCGGAAAATACCGCTCCAGATATTTTCCTGTGTCAATGTAATCTCGTCCAAAACGGGACAAGTCCTTAACAATCACACAATTTACATTTCCCTTCTCTATATCCTTAAGCATCCTGCAAAATGCGGGGCGGTTGAAATTTGTTCCGGAAAATCCGTCGTCGATGTAAATATCATACACAGAAAAATCTGGTTTTCCCTTTATGTAATCCTCAATCAGTTTTTTTTGATTTTTAATACTGTCGCTTTCTGCCTTATCGCCATCATCCCTGGAAATCCTGACATACTCTGCTATGCGGAAAACAATCTGTTTTTTCAGTATTCTTCCGCCTCCTTTTTTAATTCCGACAGAATATGGCTTTGAATTATACACTTTATAAACTCATCTGTACTGATCTTTGACAAAAATTCACGCTCTACCGTATAGAATTCCGGTTCCTTTTTGCTATCTGTCACAGAGCAATTCTCCTGCAAAATTATTTCTTAAAACAGTATACGAAGCGGGCCTTTATGGTATGTCTTATTTCCCCCTACTCCTCCAACAGCTCTTCATAGCTTACGTCAAGCACCCTGGCAAAGGTTTTCAGCTCAATATCAGTTATAAATCTGGCGCCGCTTTCAATGCGCTGAATTGCATTTTTATCCAGCTCAATACCCTCAAGCTGCATTTTATCAGCCAAAAGCCTCTGAGATACTTTAGGGCACAACTCTTTTCGAATACGGGCAATATTGCTGCCGGATATATTATTTTTCCCTGAGCTTGCTCTGTTTTTGTACATAGTTGACCTCCATAATCTTTTTTCAAATTTTGCGGATTCACACACATCTCCCCCTCTGTTCCGCACATTCACTTATCCAGCAGGAATTAACTGTTCAGTTGATAAAACCGCAACTTGACATTCACTGCTTGTCATTTAGTCCACTATATGCTATTATTAATGTTTAGATGACATTCACTAAATGTCGTTTAAAAAATAAGTAATATCTGAGGAACTCAGCATGAAAAAAAAACTTTTGCAAAGAATGCTTCCACTGTTGGCGCTTCTTGCACTGGCCGCTGTTATTTTAAACAGCAATAATAAAACACCGGACATTGTGATCAATGAGGTATGCAGCAGCAACTTTTCCGCCGGATGTGATGAAAACGGAGAATATTCTGACTGTATCGAGCTGTACAACCAAAGCAGTAAAAAGGTTTCTCTAAATGGCTGTTTTCTATCGGATAATGAAAAAGAACTGGAAAAATACTCTTTAGAAGGCATTGAGATTGCCCCAGGCGGATATGCTCTGATCTGGCTGAATAAAGAATCAGGCCTGCGTATTTCCAGAGAGGGAGAAAAGATTTTTCTGACAGATTCCCTTCAAGGCGCTTATCTTGATCAGGTGATTGTTCCTTCTCTTTCTTATGACACAAGCTATGGAAGAATACAAGACGGAAAATCCGAATGGTCCGTCATGAGCACCACCCTCGGCAGAAGCAATGAAAGTGCAGATCTTCTCCCCACTGTTTCTTTGGATGAACCTGTTTTTGAACATACCAGCGGATTTTATGAGGAGGCTTTTTCTCTTCATTTGTATTCCCCGTCAGGGGAAAAAATATATTATACCTTAGATGGGAGTGAACCCTGTGCTGATTCTTCCGTCTATGAAAAACCTCTCTGGATTGCCGACACCTCTCAGGAAGAAAACAACTATGCCGCCCGAAAGGATTTAGCCCCTTCTAAAGACTACACGCCGGACTTTCCTGTAGACAAAGGGGTTGTCGTCCGCGCGGCATGTTATAATCCCTTTACCAATCAAATCAGTGAGGTGGTAACGGAAACCTTTTTTATAGGATATGATTCAAAGCCTGAATATGAGGATATAGCAGTTATTTCTCTGGTTGCAGATCCTGAGGATTTATTCGACAGTCAGACCGGCATCTATGGAAATGGTGCAAAATACGATGCCTATCTGGAAAACGGCGGCTTAAAGGATGGCGTTGTTCTTGACAACTATATAGATGGAAACGGAGAAACCCAGTACCGCTACATGTCCTCCAACGCCTTTAATGAAGGAAGGCAGTGGGAACGAAAAGCTTCCATTTCCTATTTTGATGAAACCCATTCCCACATTTTTACCCAAACCACCGGTATCCGTATTTCCGGCAACTCCACCCGAAGCGCTGCACAGAAGTCCTTAAATCTTTTTGCAAGAAATATTTATGATGATTCAGAGGTCATCCCCTATGCTTTTTTCGATCATGCCAATTATTATTCCACAATTAAGCTGCGTAATGGCGGCGGGAATACCGAACATATCAAATTTCTGGACGCCTTTTTAGAGGATGCCGCCCAGATACGGGGAATCAGTATCCAGGAATCCAAACCCTGTATCGTCTTTTTAAATGGAGAATATTGGGGCATTTATAATATTCGTGAACGGTATAATGAGGAATATCCGGCGCTTAAATATGGCCTGGATGCGGAAAATATTATGATGATTAAGGCCGGCAATGCAATTACTTCTCCGGAAGAAACCATGACAGCCTATAAATACATGCTTGACGTGGTGACAGAATGTGATCTTACCTATGACGACACCTATGCACTTGCCTGCGAACTGGTAGATATCCAGAATTTGATTGATTACTGCTGTATCAATTTATATTTGGATAATCGGGATGTTGCCTTCGGCTACAATACAGCTCTGTGGCGTACCACTCAGGAAGGAACTCCCTACAGTGACGGAAAATGGCGTTTCATGCTCTATGATCTGGATGAATGCATTTACCCGGACAGCAATACATGGGAAGGACGGGAAAATTGGATGGCTGAGCATCCTATCATGATGGAACCGGTCATCTTAAGCCTTTTGGATAATGAATCTTTCCGCCGGCAGTTCTGCCTTTCTTTTATGGATATTGCAAACACCGCCTTTTCCTATGAAAGAATGCATTCCATGCTGGAAAAGTGGAGCAGCCTTTATGAAGCCCAGACAGTGAAAGATCATCAGCGGTTCTATGATCCCTTATACAGTTCCGAAACTTTCCGGCAGGAGATTTCAGACGTAGATGCATTTTTCCAGGAACGCCTTCCTTTTGCTTTGGAAAGTCTGGCGAAAACCTTTGGGTTACAGGGAGAGCTTACCTCCGTCAGCGTCAGTTCAAATATCCCCTCCGGAGGCACACTTACCATAAACACTGCCTCTTTGGAAGGTTGCAGTACGTGGGAAGGGTATTATTACAGCGATTTTCCTGTTACCATAACCGCCCAGCCCAATGAAGGATATCATTTTGTTTCCTGGCAGGGCGATGTAACCGGCACAGATGCTTCCATTAACGTTTCTCTTGAGAATGGAGCTGTTTCTCTACAGGCCATATTTGAAAAGGACTAGTAAAAGCAATATGAACACGAAAATGTATCGGGTGGAAGATAAATATTTTTGCACCGCTCAGGATATGTATCAACTGCAGAGGCGACTGGATGCTGTTCTTTTACCGGACAGTAATGAAAATACCATAAACGGTTATCAGGTGATCAGCCTGTACTTTGATGACCTTGCGGACAGCTGCCTGAATGCGGTGAGTGAAGGCAGTTACAGCCGGCTTAAATACCGCATTCGCATTTACAATAATTCCCTTGACAGAATCAGTCTTGAAGTTAAGGAAAAACAGGGCAGCAGGATTTATAAAAAAGCCCGTCCCATTACGGAAAAAGAAATGCATCAATTAGTCCGGGGGGAATGTATTCCTGCATCCTCTTCTTTAGAAGATCCTGCTTTTATGTTTAATCTGGCCATACAGACAAAGGCCCTTCGTCCAAAGGTAATTGTTGCATACGAAAGAAAAGCATATATTTATTCTTCCGGCAATGTGCGTATTACCTTTGACCGAAATATAAAAGCCAGCCGTCAAATTGAAGCCTTTGGCCTGAAAAAGGTTTCTTACGATTCCCTGCATGAGCAGGATTCGGTTCTTGAAATAAAATATGATGAATTTCTTCCGGAATTTATTCTACAACTTTTAGAGCAAAACTCCCTGCAGCAGACAGCCTGTTCCAAATACCGGCTTTGCAGGGAAAGATACCAACAGTCTTTTTAGGAGGAAAAAATATGTCAGTAAAAGATGTAATAAAAAACAGTGTGTATGAGTCATTGGGCGGCGGAACCACCATGTCCGCCAAAACAGTAGTTTTAATTTTGCTTATAGCCTGCCTGATGGGGGTTTATATTTTCCTTGTATACAAGCTGTCCAGCAAAACAGCTTTTTATTCGAAGGATTTAAATCTTACAATTGCAGGAATGCCTGTCATTGTAGCCGCCATCATGATTGCCATGCAGTCCAATCTTCTGGTTTCCCTTGGTATGGTAGGCGCCTTATCCATTGTCCGGTTCCGAAATGCTTTAAAAAATCCTCTGGATCTGCTCTATTTATTTTGGGCAATCAGTGCAGGAATCATCACAGGCGTAGGGCTTTACGTTCTTGCTGTTGTTTTATCTTTTATTATGACGCTTCTTTTATTTTTAATTGACAAAATCCCCGGTGCAAAAGCGCCGGAGCTGCTGGTTCTGCGAGGCATAGATCAGGACATTGATTATACTTCTTTATATGACTTAATCCGTAGCCGCTGCAGGTATTACAAAGAAAAAGCCCGCTCCACCAAAAACAGTGAAACGGAGCTGATTATTGAAATCCGCACAAAAGAAAAAGACCTGCTGCTGCAAGCTCTTAACAAAACAGGCTATTTTACACAGGTAAACTGTATTTCTCATGATGGTGAGCTGCGCATTTAAATACTTTCCGCAAATTACCGCCTCCATGCCCTGCATCAATCACTACACAAACCTTTTTTCCACTTTCCACCTGCAGGGAGTTTACATAGACAGCTCCTTCTCTTGCCACAACAAACATGGAAAACATCAGGATTCCTACCATTACCAGTTTTAAAATTCTATTTTGTGCTTCCGTCACACGCTGCCCCGATCTTTCAATCTTTGTTAATATTTATGAAAAAAAAGCTGCAGGTATAACCTACAGCTTTTCCATATTTAACGGTTCAGATATGCCTCAATCACATCCCAAATCTCCGGCTTTTCAAAACCAAGCCGCCAGCTGGCAACGCCGCCGATCTGATATTTCTCCATAATATTCAGCTTCACTTCTATGGAACGCTCATCTTCAAGCCATACCTGGAGCAGACTGCCTGCCTCCGTATTTTCCGCATAGTTCTGGCATGTCTCCTCATTCCATTCCACCGGCATATTATGGAGAGACACATAATCTTCCGCCATGTCCATCCCCACTGCCTGACTGCTTAACTGGCCATCTTTCGTTTCCCATATTCTGGTATAAAAGGGAACCGCATTAATCACTTTATTTGCCGGAACCTGATCTACGGTTTTGGCAATTCCCTCTTCCACAAAGTTAATAGATGCCACACTGCCGGCCTGCGGGCTTCCTGCATAGTGTTCGTCATATCCCATGATGATTACATAGTCAGCCACTACCCCCTGCTCTTTTCTGTCATAATGATCTGTGTAACCGGTAGGCACATAATTATCCACAGAAAGAACAATCCCATTTTCTCTGCAGGGAATAGACAGCTCTCTGATAAATTCAATGTAATGCTCCCCGCAGTCCATGCTGATCTGCTCAAAATCCACATTAATTCCATCAATTCCATAAGTGAGCACCTGGTTCATTAAACCGTCAATCAGCCTGGCTCTGGTGGTAGTAGAAGAAAGGAGTGCATACATATCTATGCTGTCTTTATATTCAATATTTTCAACTAATGCCCATACTTCCATACCCATATTATGAGCTTTATTTACATAATCCTGACTTGCAAAGCTGGTAAAGTCTCCCTGGCTGCTGCTCACTTTAAACCAGGTTGGAGAAATCACATTTAAGTTTTTCGTATTGGCAGTCACCGCATCTAATGTGTCGTTTCCGGCAACGCCGGCCACCACATGCCATCCTAAATTAATTTTATAATTTCTGGTAACGCTGGTGTATTCCGGCTCCGTATAATCTGTTACCGGAATGGGAAGCTCTGCTTTACTTTCATTCAGGCGCTTGTTTTCCACATAACCAATAATTGCATCACCGGTCTTTACCTTGCTCCAGGTTTCCATCTGCTCTAAAACAATTACCTTCTCACCGGCTTCTACCTCTTTTAATATTTCACTTTTTACTCCCCCTAAAATTCTTACAGCGGTGTCCTTTTTCACCTCTGCAACCTGTCTTTCCTCCCACTGTGTATAAATCTGCAGGCGGTCAGGAGCTCCAAAGCCTTCATAAGAAAAATTAGCATATTGTTTTACATAGTCGATTGCAATATAAAGGGTTTCTCCCTGATATCTTGCCGGAACACAGGAAAAGCTTCCGGTTCCGTTTTTATCTGTCACCTCGTTACTGCCGATTACCGTCCGTATAATATCATCCGGTACCGTATAAAGTAAAAGGCCTTCTCCCTTATCTTCATAGAAACGGTCATTAAAATATTTATGAACTGTGCCGATATCCAGGTAGTAAACACCGTCAAATAATTTAGCTCTTTCTTCAATCAGTTCATCCTGCAGCACAATTGCCACATCTGCTTCCCCGGACATATGAAAATATTCATCCAAATCAACGCGTTCTTTTGAATAAGAATACTTTTCCAAAAGAACTTTTCCAACGCTTATCCCTGCAATCACTATAATCAGGACGACTGCAATCACAATCGGTATTATTTTTTTCTTCATCCTGCAACCTCCAATCGCCCTAATTATAGCAGACTATTCCCGTACCGTCATTATCATTTTTGACTTTTTACAACAATTTTAATCACTGTTTGTTCTGCCCGCAGCCGAATTTACATGATCGTTTTAAGGGGCGTTCCTGTCATTGTATATGATCCGGTGCTGCGGGCAGTAAGACAGGTGGTTATTTTAAAGAAATCCTGTCATATCGGATCTCTTTTATTTTTCCATGCCCGTCAGTCACATAGTCAGGCATATAAACTGTATCTTCATTTACACAATGTGAAACAATATATTCCGTAGTGGACGGAGCGCCATTTAAGTACAGTTTTGCGCCTTCCCTTTCCAATTTCTCCAATTGCGACTGAAGTGCATTTAAATCGGCAATAATTTTTGAAGCCATATTTTCTCCCATTTGTTCTGAAATTTAATTTGACATAGTTCCAAAAGGATTCCGTGATATGCCTGTCAAAAAATAAGAAGATAAATTAATTTCAGAACTGATAATAGTTTTTCCGATTATGACGATAATAGAAATATGTAAGATGCCGGATACGTATCTAAATTAACTTCCGCTGCGAATTTCCAATGTGGGTGAATTATAACAGATGAAAATCTATCGAAATATTCGCGACAAGCACAAAGCCTGTAAGACATCCCTATATAATACATTGAAGCAAACATGAATAAGATAAATAAGACTGGTCTGCTTTGAGGGAATAGATGAGACGTCCTTATCTGAAAAACATATCAGTTCAGACAGTCTCTTTTGATTTAATTTGCTTAGATTCGTGTAAATAAAACTGTAACTGCATGCCTCCTTCTGATACATGATTTATCCGGAAGCACCTCACAAGGTTGATTGTAGTTCTTTTTACCAATTTTTTCAAGTGAGATTCTGTTTTTTTATATATTTTTTACAAATTAGCATAATTCATTAAGAAATTGGTGAAAATATAAAAATTTATTAATTTTTTTAAAACTGTTTTTCTGC
>VSNT01000189.1 GCA_009774465.1 Lachnospiraceae bacterium | reverse complement strand
GGATAACACCACTGTTCGGTTACTCCCCATTCATACGTTGTTTTATTTATTTTTTCTGGACTGCCCCAATTGGATGCCCTAACCTCATCTGCCGTCATCCCAATTTTAGGTTCATTTGCTAAATACTCTTGTTTTTCTTTTTCTTCTGCCTGTCTTTTTTCCTCTTCCCACTGTTCCTTTTTTTCTTCCCATTGTTTCCCTGCTTCCGATTCATACTTGATGCATGTACCGTCATCAAACGTAATTGCTATTAGTCCTGTCCTTATTTCTTCAATTCTTCCTCCTTCATAAACCAATCTTAAATCACGGTATTCGGGAACCCAATCATAGGGAAAGATAACTTCAATATGTAAAATATATTCTTTATCTTCCATTTCTAAGTTAAATCCATCAATTCTTAATTGAATATCACTGTTTGTACTTTCAAAATAAGCATATTCGCCTTGTAAACCATGTAGAAACTGATACATCCACTCCTGTTCATCACTAAATCTAAAAAAGCTCCCCTGTCCTTTATAATAATGCAACGTCTCGAATGCTTCATAATCACTATTTTTAATTGCGCTCTGTATTTGTTCCTCCATATATTCTTTCTGCGATTTAATTATTTCTTTGGCTAAGTCGCTAATTTTCGTTTTTGTTTCACTTTTACTAGGTAACGCTTTTCGTCCGACAATCAGTGCATTTATGTAATCTCCATCATCATAAAATTTGACCATTTGCTCCCATATATCCTGATTAAAGGGCTCTGCATCCAAAACCGGAATTAATTCTGTGTACAAATCATCACAATTCATACATGAAAAAGTTTTTTCACCGTTTTCTGTATATGAAGGTTCTTTTGTAATTTCTTCCTTATATGTGTGTTCTTTTTTCTCTACACTTTCAGTTTTAATTTCTCCACATAGAGAACAAGTATAAGTTTTTTCGCCCTCTTCCATACAAGTGGGTTCCTTTGATATAACACCATCATCATATTCATGCTCGCATTCACCACATCCCGATATTGAAAGCAGTAAGAACAGTACCATACATAACATTGTGAACTTTTTCATACTTCAAATCCTCCCAAAATACAAACTCTTTTAATATTATACCTCACAAATGTTCCAAATTCCACATTTTTTTACATGAATCGAAAATCTTGTGCCACCTGTAAGGTAAACATTTACTATGTTGTTCCGGTCATCAACCACAATATCCTGTATCGGCAAATTATCCATATCATTCAGTATATCGCCTGTCCTTAATTTCGTTCTTCTCCATGTTTATCCTCTATGTACCTAATACTTTACGAATGCTATATCTATGAATTATATTTCTGTTACCCATTGCATAAAATAATGAGAGAAATGTAAAGGAGAATCTTATATAGAATATGGCAATTTGCATTTGCGAATAAATGAAATATTGGAAGAAAAATGGATTAGTAAAACAAGATTTCGGGAATACGTTCGGTAATGGCTAAAATCACCATTTTTTCGCTATTCCATCTATCAAAATGTATGTTCGGGAAATAAGTAAAACAACCGTTTTATAAGAATTTTAAGACTATTTTATTATAATTATAACATTTTCAAGGGGAGTTCGATAGAATCCAGTATTTTCAATACTTTGTGGCTTTTTCTTCGCAAATCCTTAGTATATAAATATCTTCAAAACCCTTATATTTTCTGCTATTCTTATAATTGATACATTTTATTATTGTTCGGTAAAAATTTGTAATTTTTCTATGAAAAGAAATCATATTCATATTTTGATAGTTCATGTTTTAACCTAATATGTGAACACATCAGATATGTGCTTTCCAAAAAATACTGCTGCCCTCTTAAATGTAATCTATCCCGACATACCAAAATATAAAAAATGCACTAGAACTTCTTAAATTTTGTTCTCTGTAAAACCTCTGTAAATTCATATGACAATCAGCATTTTCCCTAGTAAATATCAGCATTTCAAGGCTTGTGTTCGCTTCCTGCCGTGTCAATTGAAATGTGTCGATAAATTATGACACATTTCTCATCTCACAACAAATTCATTATTATAGTATTTGCATGCTTATCTAATTTATCTTTAATTTCTTCTAAGTATATCGGAACTGCGCTTATTTTCTCTAATTCAATTTCAGAGCAGTTTCTCCAATATTCTGGCACATACATAGTACTATGTGAAAATGAATGACACTCAATACACCAACTCCAAGAGCCTCCTCTTCTGGTTTTATTATTATAAACATGCATATAAATATGTGCACCTTTCTTATTGCATATAGGGCATATAGTTGGAAATTCCTTTAATTCCTGTAGCTTTAAAAATAACTCATCAATTTTATCATTACTATCTTTCCACATTTATCGCTCACCTCTTATTCATGCTGCTAACGCATCTCCTGCCGGGTATGCTCCACCTTGTCCCCATTCTGGAGCTGTTCCTCCTTTTAAGAAACTTCTTGAATGGTTTAATTCATGTGCAATGGTATTGGCTAATTCTTCTTCATTAACAAATGCATTTGGTCCAACCTCAATTACAGTTGGATTCACTGCTCTCGTCTTACCAGCAGATGCCAATTTAGGATTATATAATATTCTAATCTTTTGTCCAGAACCTCTCAAGTTTATACCGTACTTTGCTACCACTTCATTTGCCTGTAACTCTGGGTTTAAAGCCATTTCATATGTCTTTTCCATCGGCTCTATTGGATTGCCTATTCTGTTTCTAGTTACTGAGCCACCCTTAATACTCTCCTTCAAAGCACTAACAGCCCTGCCAGCTCCATAGAACGTCGCCCCTGCCATTCCTCCGGTTACTGCTCCTGTCAGCATCTCCTTCATAAAATCACAAAGGCTGAAACCTTTCCTGTTCTGGCTCTCTTCATTGGATACAGGCACATTGTACTGGTAGCCATAGTCTCTTCCATACCTAAGACTTCCTATGCTCGGATCGCTTGGAACGCATCCTCTCCTGGGATCTCTCGGCCTGAGCATTCCGGCTGCTCCACCCTGATACTGTATTCCAGGATTCCTTACTGCTCTGAACTGGGGTCTCATCACGTCTGCAAGGTAGTTGATTCCTGATGTAAGTGCTCCTGAAGCTGCTCCTTTTACTGCTGCTTCCCCTAAGCTCTTTAGAGTGTCATTTCCGTAAATAAGACCGTTTACTGCATTAGTCAGGCCTCCGGCTATGCTCTTTCCTGCATCAACTACTCCTTCGCTGATTCCCTGTTCCACTGCACTTCCTATAGTTCCTGCTGCAAAGTCTGCTGCTATTGCAAGGGGTAATCCAACGCCGGAGCCTGCTACTGCTCCCTTTACTGCTCCTACTATCGCTCCGTTGGCCGCTGCTCCCCATGCTTTTCTGGAATCATAGCCTTTTCCGCTCATCAGCTGGGATACTGCAGAGTTGGCGTAGCCGAAGGCTCCTCCCACCAGTCCTCCTATGGCGCCTCCTATCAGAACATTGGCTATTTCTCCTGTGGGATCGACGCAGTTGACAGGATCGTTGTTACAGTAGGGATATCCGTTTATGTCTCTCTTTACCGGATCTTTAGAAAGCATTCTTCCCTGGCGGCTGTCGTAAAATCTGGCCTGGGCGAAGTATTTTCCGATTACCGGATCGTAGGCGTAGCTGGTAAAGCACAGGCTGTCCTCTATGCCGGATATGTTTAAGTCGTTATGCACAGGAAGTTTTAGGCCGCCCCAGATGTTTCTTTCTGCATAGCGCAGTACTTGTCCCTGTTCGTTGGATGCAAGCAGCGGGCTTCCGTAGATGTCGGGCTGGAAGTAGGTTTTTCCTATGACTTCTGTGCCGATTAGTGTTTCGGGCGTCGCTGCTCCTGCGCCTGTGCGGGCTGGCAGCATTCCTTGCGGAATAGCTGTGCCTGCTCCTGCGGCGTTTCCTGTCCCTGCATCTGCACCGGTTCCACTTCTGGTTTCTCCTGTATCAGCTCCAAATGCTGTTACTTTCTGGCTTAGGCGGGTGTAGCCATTTCCGTAGATGGTTCGGGTAATGCCGAAGTTCTGTTCGTAGGCCATCAGGTCGTTGGCTGTGCCGCTTAAGTAGTCGGGCAGGTAGGTGACTTCTCTTGTCTTGAAGGCATCTTTCCCTAATAAGGTCTGGGTGAGGTTTGTCCTCATGCCTAAGGCGTTGTAGGTGTAGCTGGTTTTTTCTCCGTTTTCAAGGTTCTTCCTTTTATCTTGCTGCCTAATAGTTTTTAGACGCAACTTTTATGGCTGTTTAAATTTATAAAATAAGAATTTTGTTCGTGCAAAAGATATGGATAATCTTTCTACTATTATCAGTTATTTTTATTACCTCCTTCCAATTCAAGGACTTTGCAATGCATCATAGAAAATTATGTCAATGTTAAATGTCTTTCACCAAACTTATATCATTAATTTCCAATCACTTCCATTTGTTAAGAAAATCTTATCATAACTTTTAATCTGCTACTATAGTTTATCTGATAAGTTGAATTAGTGAATTTATTTTTTATATATCGCACGCATAAGCCACAGGAACTAATCCATGCCACAACTATGTACGGAGATAAGAAATTCTAAGTATCTCTCCCAAAGTAGCGGCTTATCACGCTACCGGCGCATTGGTCATCCATGACCAAGCTGCGCCTTAATCGGACCTCCTGTCCGATTATTGCTGGTTTGCGAAAAGAGATACTAAAAATTTCTAATCTCCTCCCAAAAGCTGTGAGCATAGATTAGTTCCCGTGGCTTATGCTGAATAAAATAAAACTTCTACACTGAAATTCATCAAATATTTATTATTAATGTATAAATCGGTGCAATAAATTAGCCCCGTACTAATTTATTATTCATGTGAGCTATATTATAAACAAATATCTTATTACAACATTCCAAACTTTATTCATCTATATAAAATACATAGATTGATATTGTTCTATTCTTCATTTCTCGCTCACACAATTCAGCCGGATAAAATGAATTTTTCTGTATGCAGCAATGTAAGCGCTGCAAAAAAAAGTCTTTTTCTTCTTCATCTAACTCCAGCTTAACTAGTTCATCATTAATT
>VSNT01000188.1 GCA_009774465.1 Lachnospiraceae bacterium | reverse complement strand
TATTTACACAACTGATAAGATCAGAAACGTAGCGCTGCTTGGACATGGGGGAAGCGGAAAGACCAGTCTGGTAGAGGCTATGGCATATTTATCAGGTATTACATCCAGATTAGGAAAAGTAGAAGACGGCAATACTGTCAGTGACTTTGGCAAGGAAGAGCAGAAGAGAAAAATATCCATTAGTACTTCCGTCGTTCCTGTTGAATGGGAAGGATATAAGATCAATCTGATAGATGCACCCGGATTTTTTGATTTTTCGGGCGAGGTGGAAGAGGCAATCAGTGCAGCCGGTGCGGCGATTATTGTTGTAAATGGCAAATCAGGCGTGGAAGTAGGCACACAGAAAGCATGGGATATCTGCGAAAAGTATAAACTGCCTCGTATGATTTATGTCAGCAATATGGATGTGGATAATGCATCATTCAGACAGGTTGTGGAAGATATGACGCAGATGTTTGGTAAAAAGATGGCTCCATTCCATCTGCCGATTCGTGAAAATGAAAAATTTGTGGGATATGTTAATGTAATTACCGAGACAGGCAACAGATGGCAGGGGAAGGAAGTTGTGGAGTGTGAAGTTCCGGAATACAACAAAGCAAACCTTCAAATTTGCCGCGAGGCTTTAATGGAAGCAGTGGCAGAAACCAGTGAGGAAATGATGGAGCGCTACTTCGGGGGAGAAACCTTCTCAGATGCGGAAATAAGGGCAGCGCTTAGAACCAATGTATGCGATGGCAGCATCGTTCCCATGACAATGGGATCAAATGTTTTATGTCAGGGTATGTATACACTGCTTGACGATATCATTAAATACTTCCCCAGTCCTGAAAACAGAACTGTTGCAGGTATTAATATGAAGACCAATGAAATTTATAATGCGGATTATGATTTTTCAAAGGCAAAATCCGCTTATATCTGGAAAACAATCGTAGATCCCTTTATTGGAAAGTATTCACTGATCAAGGTGAACTCCGGCGTACTTAAGACAGACGACGTGATTTATAATGTGGATAAGGAAATAGAGGAAAAGATCGGCAAGTTATATGTTCTTCAGGGAAATAAGCCTGTTGAAGTGAAAGAGCTTCACGCAGGAGATATTGGTGCATTGGCCAAGCTGACAGCAGCAAGAACCGGAAACAGCCTGTCTACCAAGGCTACCACCATTAAGTTTGGAAAATGGGAAATGCCTACACCATATACATACATGCGTTATAAACCTAAGAACAAAGGTGATGTTGACAAGATTTCTCAGGCGCTTCAGAAAATTTCTCATGAAGATCTGACCATGAAGTATGTAAATGATTCTGAGAATAAACAGATGCTTCTTTACGGAATGGGAGATCTGCACCTTGAAGTGATTGCAAGCAAGCTTTTAAATGAATATAAGGTTGAAATTGAACTGACCGAGCCCAAGGTAGCTTTCAGGGAAACCATTAAGAAGACTTCTGATGTGGAATATAAATATAAGAAACAGTCAGGAGGACATGGACAGTATGGTCATGTTAAGATGAAATTTGAACCTTCAGGCAATCTGGAAGAGGCCTATGAGTTTGAACAGATTGTAGTAGGCGGCGCGGTTCCCAAGAACTATTTCCCTGCTGTAGAGAAGGGAATTCAGGAATCCGTATTAAAAGGGCCTATGGCAGCTTATCCGGTGGTAGGGGTTAAGGCAGTCCTTTATGATGGTTCTTATCATCCGGTGGATTCCTCTGAAATGGCATTTAAGATGGCTACAATCCAGGCATTTAAGAAAGGATTTATGGAGGCACATCCGGTTTTGCTTGAACCCATTGCTTCCATGAAGGTGACAGTGCCTGATTCCTACACAGGAGACGTTATGGGTGATCTGAATAAGAGAAGAGGAAGAGTGCTTGGTATGAATCCGGCTCCTGGCGGCAAACAGATTATTGAGGCAGATGTTCCTATGATGAGCCTGTTTGGATATTGTACAGACCTTCGTTCCATGACTGGAGGACGAGGCGAGTATGAGTATGAATTTTCACGTTATGAGCAGGCTCCCAGTGATGTACAGGAGAAAGAAGTGGCAGCAAGGGCGGCTAAGGTTGCTGAAGGTACAGAAGAGTAAACGTGTTTTTTAAAGAATAAGTTCTTTTTAGAAGAAGGAAATGGGATGCTGTATATGGGGGTATACAGCATCCTGTTGTATTTTGCCGGCAGAAATTGTATAATCTAATTTATGTATGCTGTATGAATTTGAAAGATAAGGAGCAATTGGATGAAAAAAAATAAATTTATCAGGAATCTTTTAATTGGACTGGCGATTGTAGCTGCCCTTGGCGTGTATTATTATGTGACGATACCTGCAATCAACATTCATTCTTCTGGAACCTGGGGAGCGATTTTCCTGATCATTGGAATTTTAATGCTGTTTTCATTGGCGAAGTATTTTAAGAAAAATGCGGAGAGTACAGTGGAAGGCATCAGCAAATTGCAGTTTCGGATTAAGGACACCAGTCTTATGTTTAAAATCCTGGGGATTGCAATGCTGCTTTTATGCGCTGTTTATGGCATTGGATACCTGCTGTCTTCGCCTTTTTTCAATGCGGCAAAATATCAAAAGCTTTTAAGCATTGAAGAAAGAAATTTTACAGATGATATTAAGGAAGTGGATTATCAAACGATTCCTCTTTTGGATAAAGATTCGGCGGCAATTTTAGGCAACAGGAAAATGGGCAGTATGGTAGATATGGTTTCTCAGTTTGAAGTAACCAGCGATTACTCTCAGATTAATTACATGGGAAAGCCGGTTCGAGTGACGCCCCTTACTTATGCAAGCCCTATTAAATGGCTGACAAATCAAAGGAATGGAATACCGGCATATATTTTAATTGACATGACTACGCAGGATACGGAATGTGTGAAATTGGCGGAAGGGATTAAGTATTCCAAGGGAGAATATTTTAACAGAAATATTTACAGACACCTGCGTTTTAGGTTCCCTACTTATATTTTTGCAGAGCAGATCTTTTTTGAAATTGATGATGAAGGAACGCCTTACTGGGTGTGTCCTGTGAAAAAGTTTAATATCGGCCTGTTTGGAGGCCAGACCATTGGCAGAGTGGTTCTGTGTAACGCCCAGACAGGAGAGTGCACGGATTATGCGGTGGAGGACGTGCCTACATGGATTGATAAGGTTTATTCGGCGGAGCTGTTAATTGATCTGTATGATTACTCGGGACTGTTAAAGCATGGCTATTGGAACTCTCTGTTAGGGCAGAAGGACTGCCTCCAGTCTACCAATGGATACAATTATATTGCCCTTGATGATGATGTGTGGGTTTATACCGGAGTGACCAGTGTCAGCGGGGATCAGTCCAATGTGGGATTTGTGCTGATGAATCAGCGTACAATGGAGACGAGGTATTATAAGGTGGAAGGCGCCATTGAAGACTCAGCCATGTCCTCAGCAGAGGGACAGGTACAGAACCTGGGATATCGGGCAACATTTCCCCTGCTTCTTAACATTGCAGATGAGCCTACCTACTTTATGGCCCTTAAGGACAGCGCAGGCCTTGTTAAAAAATATGCAATGGTTAATGTGCAGAAGTATCAGTGGGTGGCTATTGGTGATACCTTAAAAGAATGTGAAAAGAATTATACGGAGCTTTTAAGCACCAATGGAATTGTAAGCAGTATGGCGGAGGAACAAAAGAGCATCACCGGTCAGATTAAAAGTATTTCATCCATTGTTTTAGAGGGTAACACCCATTATTATATTTGCCTGGAAAACAGTGACGATATTTTTGATATTGACATGCAGGATAAGTCGCTGATTCAGATTGTGAAATATCAGATTGGAGATCGGGTTACTTTTGAATATCTGGATGAATATGGACTGAATCAGGTGAAGGCGATTAAGTGATGCGGTTTTCTTGACATTTTGCCATAATATAGGTAAACTTGTAACTGTTCAGTTACGGAAAAATGAGAGGAGTGTAAACGATGGCAGTACCATATAATCACAGAGAGGTAGAAACGAAATGGCAGAAGATATGGGATGACAAAAAAGCATTCAAAACTTCTGATGATTATTCAAAACCCAAATATTACGCACTGGTAGAATTTCCCTATCCTTCAGGACAGGGACTGCATGTAGGGCATCCAAGACCTTATACAGCGCTGGATATTGTAGCAAGGAAAAGAAGAATGCAGGGCTATAATGTTCTTTATCCAATGGGATGGGACGCATTTGGGCTGCCTACGGAAAATTATGCCATTAAAAATCATATCCACCCAAAGATCGTTACAAAAAATAATGTGGAGCGATTTAAAGGACAGCTTCATTCACTTGGTTATTCCTTTGACTGGGACAGAGAAATTAACACCACAGATGTTGGTTACTATAAATGGACGCAGTGGATCTTTTTGAAATTATTTAATGCAGGTCTGGCTTATAAGGCGGAAATGCCTATTAACTGGTGCACCTCCTGTAAGGTGGGACTGGCCAATGAAGAGGTGGTAAACGGTGTCTGCGAGCGGTGTGGCTCTGAGGTGGTCCGCAGGGTGAAAAGCCAATGGATGCTTAAAATTACGGATTATGCAGACAAACTTCTGGAAGGACTTGACAGTGTGGACTATGTGGAACGGGTTAAAGTTTCACAGAAAAACTGGATTGGAAAATCTACCGGTGCGGAGGTTGATTTTGTTTTAAAGAATAAAGAGGACAAGCTTACCGTTTACACCACCAGACCGGATACGCTGTTTGGTGTAACCTATATGGTAATGAGTCCGGAACATCCTTTTATTGACAAGTATAAAGCAGATATTAAAAACTGGGATGATGTGATTTCCTATCGTGAGCTGGCAGCTAAAAAGTCGGATTTTGAACGTACGGAACTTGCAAAGGATAAAACAGGCGTAATGCTGGACGGACTGACTGCGGTAAATCCGGTAAACGACGAAGAAATTCCCATATGGATTTCTGATTATGTACTGATGAGCTATGGCACCGGTGCAATCATGGCAGTACCGGCCCATGATGAAAGAGACTGGGAATTTGCAAAAAAATTCAATATGCCTATTATTGAGGTGGTGGCAGGAAGTCCTGTTGATGTGCAGGAAGCGGTATTTACTGATGTGGCAACCGGAACCCTTGTAAATTCCGGATTTTTGAACGGACTTTCCGTTTTGGATGCAAAGGAAAAAATCATTGAATTCCTGACAGAAAAGGGGATTGGACATAAGAAAACCAACTTTAAGCTTCGGGACTGGGTATTTTCCAGACAGCGTTACTGGGGCGAGCCTATTCCCATTGTAAAATGTGAAAAATGCGGCTATGTTGCGCTTCCTGAAAGTGAACTTCCTCTGGAATTACCGGAAGTGGAAAGCTACATGCCAACTGATAACGGAGAGTCACCCCTTGCTCATATGACGGACTGGGTGAAAACAACCACTCCCTGCTGTGGCGGTCCTTCACTTAGGCAAACAGATACCACAGTCAATTATACACAAAACAGAGCCCACGAGACGGAATACTA
>VSNT01000187.1 GCA_009774465.1 Lachnospiraceae bacterium | reverse complement strand
CAAAAGAAGATGTCCGAAAGTGCAGGGCGCTTGGCATAGCGGACAGGCATTTGTGTGGACAGGCGGGGAATGGCATTGTGACCAACTGCATACAGCTGATAGGAGAGCATCTGTATAAGGCATTGGAAGAACCGTCATTCATCTGTACGGATGAAAGAATGAATGGAGTAAGAGGAAAAGACACCCCTGAAACCGTGCAAGGTCCGGGAAGGAAGCCGGCTTAACGGAGGCAGGCTGGAAAAAAGTTTTTGGAATTTAAGAGAAAGAACAGTGGCAATGTGGATATTTCTGCATTGCCTTTTTTAGACACTTTATGGCAGAGCGGAGGTATTTCTGCAAAACAATCGGAGAATGGGAACTGGTGTAAAATACAGGTGTCAGGATAAAAATAACTTTGGAAGCCTGATAAATACTAAGAAAGCGAGGATATACATAATGAAAAAAAAGATTGTTGAGAGATTTATGGACGGAATGCCGGAAACCGGACCGGCAGCATTCAAAGGTTCAGAGGATGAATGCTACCAGAAGATGGTAAAGCTCATTTATGACAAAAGGGAGGAGATAAAAAAGGACTTCATAATGATAGGCTGGTGTCTCGGTTACATTAAAGAGCATAAGTGGTATCTGAAAGAGGGATGCAGGAATATTTATGATTATGCTGATAAAGTATTCCATATATCCCGTTCCGAGACGTCAAGGTACATAAGGATCTACCAGAGGTTTTCCAAACACGGGAGCGACAAGCTGGAACTGGATGAACAGTATGAAGGATATACAGTGTCGCAGCTCGAAGAACTGCTGCCTGTCAGTGATGGTGATCTGGGCGAGTTCAATGCTGGGATGAAGGTCGCAGAGATCAGGCGTAAAAAGGATGAGATTCTGGGAAGAAGGTCAGCGGAACTGGAGAAGCTGGAAGACCACCCGGATGATGAATGGCAGGACGGTGAAGTTACATATATTGATGAAGAACCTGATGAGCAGTATGTAAATTTCCAGCCGGAAATCCCTGAATTTAAGAATAAGGGTGAGCGTGAAAAATGGCTCAAAAATGTGGAAAATTGGGGATTATGGTATGAGGACAAAAATATCGGGGCCAGATACTACAAATATGATTTTAGTGACGGGAGCAGACTGATAGCGGTAAAATATGGTCCCTGTCCGCCTTATATGGAGGAAGAGCCATTGCAGAGCCAAGAGGAGCCGGAAGCAGACGGTGAGACGGAGTACCATATGATCTTTTCTGAATGGTATATGGGCAGACACAGTGATATATGTGAAAAATATCATCAGGGACGTTTTAATAGCCTAACCGTGGGAACATCCCAAATAATCAGATTCCTGAAAGAACTTCAGGATTGGGAGGAATGCCATCCCTTTGATCTGGATGAGGAGTATATCCCGAATGAGTACATAATGAAAGAATTTGATCCTGACCATATAGAAAAAGCGGACAGCTATATTGGAAGAAAATATGCCGAATTTTTTCAGGAAAAGGAATATATCCCCAAGTATTTTAATGCCAAGGCATGTAGTGAGATAGGTGATTATGCACCAACTTTGGCGACAGGATGCGGCTCGGCTACAGCGATTGGTTCAATCATTATTTTTGACGCTGTGAAGGAGGTCGCGGCAGTCATAAACGATGAGGGACTGGATCCGGCGGTGTCGCTTGTAATGATCAAAAAAGTCCTCCGCATCGCGGAGCCAAAGGAAAGAAAAAAAGTTGAAAATCTGCTTGGCACATATGGATTGCAGATGGAAAGTTGATGGACCGGGCTGCGATGATTAAAAGATAGAAACAGGTGCTGTGTGATCATGAAATGATTATGCAGCACCTGTTTGCTGTCAAGAATCAAAGTTATCAAATAATGAACGCTGCCCGTCAACATCGTCCTTTTTCTTTTTGGAGTGCTGTTTTTTCCGGGTGTCACCGCTGTTTATGTGCAGGAATTCTGAAAGTTTTTCGGTATCCAGACTATATTTACCAGCTTTGATGGGATCAATGTTATTGGAAACAAAAGCGCTCAGTACAGAAAATAATTGATATAAAAAGTATTCATAATTTTCCCGTTCGGCATCGGAATCGCAGGATTTGGTATTGGATATGAGCCGCCATAATGATTGGGCGCTGTTCTGGACATAGTTGACGATTGTATTCTTATCGGTTCTTTTCATATTTGCCAGAAGAATATCGAAGAGAATATTTTCCTCTAAAGGATGTTTGCTGTGTTCTTCCTGACTTTTGGATGTGCTGTGCAGGAAATTTTTAATTTTTACCAGTGTTTTATCAGAACATCTGATTGTTCCGGATTCAATCCGTTTCACAAGTCCTAAACTAATCCCAAGTGCTTTGGCCCATTTTTCCTGATTCATATTATAACACTGACGTGTGGCAATAAATTCCATCCGTCTATGTTCGTCTGACTCTTTTAACTGCTTTTTTCCCGTTTTTTGGTCGGTCATAAGGTGTCCTTCTTATAAAAATATACTTTTATATACAATATAATAATATAAAAGTATATAAACATGCAACTTATTTTTGCCATTTTAAGGCTGGAATTTGGAACTGGTAAAATCACGGTATCACCGATGCGGCAGAGGACATATCCGAGCATAGGCGATGACCAGAGGTAAGACTGACGGGATAGAAGAACCATGCAAGGAGCCGGACAGGATTTACCGATTATTAATTGCTAGAGCCCAAGGCTGAAGGGCAGAAAGGGAAAAAATGAAACGATATTATAAGGATTTTAAGAAGGAGTACATAGGAATGAGCGATATAGCAACGCTGATTCTTGTAGGTGTAGGTGAAAAAGGACTTCAACTGAGTGAACTGAGATTCGAGGATGATGACAGTTACAGGGCGTATATTGTTGAAGGCGGGGATGTGGTAATAGGAAGCCATTATAGAAAGGTGGCGGAATTCCGGTCATGGATGAGAGTATATGATGATTATGAGCTGGTGAAGGAGTTTGCTGCCAATAGGATTGTCGTATATAGAGCGGACGGAGATGACTGTGTTATCCAACTGATACATGAAAGAAGCTAAGGGAATGCATGGAGTTCATTTATTTATGAGGGTATGCCGGGGCCTCTGACTCCCGGCAAATAAAAAAGGAAAAGGAGGATTTAATAATGAAAATAAAAGAAATTACCAGAAGATTAATTGTAGACATTTTATATGCAGCTTTGGAGGATGGAGATGTTGGATTTTTAAAAAATGCTTATGATGAATTGAAACTGCACGACAATAAAAGGATAGGAAAAATGCGGAAAAACTGGAATAAAATAAGTTCCAAGGCTGTAAATACAGTGTATGAGGACATCATCGGCATTATAGTGGAAGAAATCTGTCAGAAAGCGAACAGGGGACTTTTGGATGATCTGATGGGGTATTATCTGAAAAGATTCCCTGATGTACAGGAAAGGGATGAGGATGAAGGAGAACATCGTATTAGCGCCATTAATGACAATTTCTCTGAGAGTGGTAGTGATTATGCTGATTTTCTGAAGAGGAGCCTTATATTGCTGTATGCTATTACAACATGTAAAGATAATAGCACGGGATCACATACATATATTAGAAAGATTCAAGAACAAATGTTTGCGAATTATAAGGATGAAAAATTTCTGTTTTATGACAGGCAGCAGAAAATTGCGAATCGGATACAATGGGTAAAAATCATAGAAGGGGATAGTTGTTATTTTGCTCGTTTCAAGACATTATTCATTCAGGATATGAGAAGGCTGTTTTCACAGGTGTACGACATAGCGCCAGAGAAAATGGAGGAATATATTTTGGACGAGCTCATAGGTATGAGGGGTGAGTTACACGAATATAAGAATACTCTGTACAAGTTGAATCCAATAGGAATCAGGGAGATGATGGACAGTATATGTAAAAAACTCCATGTGAATACATTGGAAATCTTGGATAGCGCTAACAGAGAGAAGTACATTCGTACAATCAAGGAGATCTTTGAAAAATGGTGCAGAAACGAGATGGCAAATATTGGGTATGATTATAACTATGATCTGGGGACAGGGATTAATGAGCCTGTTGGGATTGATGAGCTTGATTTAGAAAGATGCGTATCTGAAGTGGCGGCAGCATTTCTGTTTCAGTGTTATGTGGAAAGCCAGCAGGGAATATGGGATGAATATTATAAGAACTTTTCATTTGACAGTAAGGCAGAAGTTATGGAAGAACTATATGAAAAGTGTTCCCGTCTCAATGACGAGAATATCCAGTATAGAAAGAAGATCCAAAGCTACGAGGAAGCTGATTTGTTGAGAAAGAAGCAGCAGAATAAAAAGGCAAAGGAGTTGGACAAGCAGTATACAGAAAAAGTTGCCCTTCTGGAGAAGCAGATTGAAGAACAGGCATTGCTTCAGGAGAATATGCGTGAATACATAAGGCTTGTTGAGGCGGCGGGAGATAAAGCGATAAAGGCGGAAGAGGCGGATTACGTAAAAATCTTTAACCATAAAATCGTTTTTGTTGGTGGCGCACCAGAGACAAAGTCCAGACTGAAGGCTGTATTCAATAAATCGGAATTTATAAACGATGAAAGTATGCCTATTCAGAAAAAAACAGACCTTATCGTCCTGCTGGCGGGAAATACGGACCATGCGCTTTATTATAAATATATTGGAGCTGCAAGGGAGAAAAGAATTAAGGTGATTTATTGTAATAAGACTGAAATTGAGTCAGTTACAGCACAGGTCTGCAATAGTCTGTGAGAATATATCTGAGCAGGGCGGCTTGCACAAGCCGCCTGAATAATGGAAAGGAATACGAGAAATACAGCAATATACAACATCAAGGATAAGAAAGGAGAGAACATTATATGGTAAAAGAATTAAAAACAGAAATTAAAAAGCAGGAAGTTATAAATGAAACAGAAAATTACATAGCGGAGCCACATATCCCTTATCTCGCCGGGGATAAATTTCCCGTCTGGGACAGCGGCACAGGAAGGAAGCTGGTACTCAGGCCATGCCAGACATGTGGAAAGCCATTTTATGGGGCAAAACACCATCGCTACTGCCCGGCATGTGGAGCGGAGAGGAAGGTCAACAGACCGGCACTGACAAAGACATGTAAGGACTGCGGGATAGAGTTTACAGGCTACTATAATGAGGGGCGGTGTCCCAAATGTGTAGAAGCGGCAGAACAGGAAAGGTACAGACGTTATTGGGATAAGGGAGGAACGCTCCGCCCAATGGGGAGTACTGATAAGTGTGTTTTGTGCGGGAAAGAATATACAGTCAGGTCAAGTACACAGAGATACTGTTCCGAAGAATGCAGACGTAAGGAATCCATTCCAAAGTATAAGGAAACCCAAAAAAATAAGTACCAGAACCAGCGTGAGGAATTTAGGAAGCGTAGAGCACGAATAACAAAGTTATGTGTATATTGTATGCAGCCATTTAAAAATAGTCTGGCAACAAATGTATGCTCCGATTACTGCCGATCAGAACATCGGAAATTACTGAGGAATAAGTTATGTATGGAGCGTGGAATGAAGAACGATTATATGGGACTGCTGGAAAAAAGAGAGATGTACCGAGAAGAGATGAAGGCAGGGGAGGCTGTGAAAAAGGAATAGTCCGTCAATAGAGGGGGTGTGTGAAGGAAACTTCCATATCCCTTCTGTTAGTATTATTGTAACATGTAAAGAACAGGGGCATGGCAATACTGTCTGCGGGAAAATGCTATAAGCCGATGATAAGTC
>VSNT01000186.1 GCA_009774465.1 Lachnospiraceae bacterium | reverse complement strand
CCCATAAGCTGCCGCAGCGGCTTCCATCTGATCCAAGCTGGGCTATATATTTGTCGTAGCCAAGTCCCATTGTGTTGGCGCTTAGACTGGCCTGCATGTCATCCCAGCTTGTTTTTAGGGTTTCGAGGGTTGATATTTGGGTGCCTATTGCAGTAATCGCAGCATTTAACGCTGCAATTCCGGCACTGGTAGGTGTATCGGCCTCTACGCTCATGTCAACTTTCAATCCTAAAAGAAAATAATTAATTGTTCCTGCCAAATGATTACCTAATGTACTACTGTCACCTTCTGCCTCTATTTTTTCCTCCAGCTTAGTGATAACTTCTTCTATCTGCGGTTTTGCTCCTTCTATACCTGCAATCACTCCATCTACCTGAGAAGAGTCCGTAATCCCATAAGCTGCCGCAGCGGCTTCCATCTGATCCAGACCGGACTTTAATGCCTGCAGAGTAGACATTTCCAGTGTAATATGCATTTTGGTAGCTTCCAGATCCGCCTTGGCTGTTAAAATTTTAGCCTCCGCTTCCGCAAGCTTTCTGGTAGCTTCCTCCTTTTTACTTGCAAGCTGGCTTTTTCCCTCTTCCAACTGGGATTTCTTTTCACTGATCTCCGCCTTTCCGTCAATAACCTTCTGTTTGCTTTCCTCTAATTCCCTGCGGCTGTCCTCCAGCTCCTGCTGGCTGTCTACCAGTTTTTCTCTGGAATCTGCAAGCTCTGACCTGGCGTCCGCAAGTTCCGCCTGTCCATCATAAATTTCCTGTTTATTCTCATTTAATTCTTCTTTTACTTCATCTATTTCCACATCAATGGAAGCAAACACCTGCTCATTGATCAGATCTATTTTTTCCTGCCTGATCACTACATTGACGCTTTCCTCCAATAGTCCTGTGGCGCTGGCAGAAGCCACACCATCAATACTCTCCAACTCCGGAATAATGGTATTTTCCGTAAGGGCCGTGATCTGTGATGCGTCCATGTTATTTCCGCCTACCGCTGCGATCATAACCGGCAGCATATCAGGATTCAGCTTCATAATAATAGGATTCCCCACGGAATCGTCCCAATAACTTTTGATCTGATCCAGATTTTCCCGAATTTCCAGCGACACCGCATTCATATCCGTAGACTGGGAAAATTCCAAAACCACCATAGAATAATTTTCACTGGAAACCGAACTGATACTTTCAATATTACTTACCGTAGCCATTGATGATTCCACAGGCTTGGTAACTACTGCCTCCACTGTTTCCGGACTTGCCCCTACGTAGGTAGTCATTACAATCACGTAGGGCAGACTGATATTAGGTAAAAGGTCTGTGGTCATTTTTGTAAATGACACAACACCAAGTACAATTGCAAGCACTACCGCTACCAACACCGTATAAGGCTTTTTAACACTGAACTTAGACAACATATGTATACGCTCCTTAAAGTTATGCCTGTCAGCACACCACTATTTTCCGTCCGACCAGTCGGTCGGAACCTGACAAAAAGAGTATATTGACTCTTTTCTTCCAAGTCAATATACTCTAAAAAAATTTTATATATTTTTTACATATTGTTTATAACAGATCAGCTTCCATATACATTTTTTCTCTATAATTTTGATCAGACACCACTCTTTTCAATTCCTCATTCCTTCCACTCTCCATAAGTATCTGCACCAACCTGGCAAAGCGGTTTTCCCCTTCTTTTCTTCCTTCTGTTCTTCCCTGTCTCACATACTGATCAAATAATTCACACACTGTAAGTTCATCCTCCTCTCTGATCCCCTGTTTCTCCATCCACTTTTCAATATCATCTATATCCGTTTCCCCTGAAAGAACTTTTATCATTTTAATCAAAGCTGCCTTATGCTTAATCTTTTTGTCTGAACGATATCCCTCTCCCTCTGCAAGAAAATCCACCACAATTCTCATGTCACTTTGAAAGTTTTTTCTGGTTTCTTCCGGCAGATGCCTCATTTCAAATACATGAAGCTTTACCTCATCAATAAATTCCCATGCCTCCTTCGGTAATTTCTTATTTTGAAACAATTGATAAAGTTCCCGTTTCCCTTTCCACCTGCCTCTGCCCCAGTAAAGTATGAATTCAATAACCGGAAAGTTTCCCTGCGTCTTTCCCTCGTACTGCTCCCGATAAATGCCTCCTGCATAACCGGCTTTGCGAAACAGCATCCTGCCATCTGTTTTGCTCTGATTAGCAATCAGATACATAAGTTTAATTTTTCCATCTGCCAGCTCATATTTACATAAGTCCTCATACTGAGTCCTCAGCTTTTCCCATCCCTGATAAACTGTTTCTGTGGGACCGCCCCAAAGATTCTGTGCTTTTACAATTTCCTTTCCCCGATATAACAGCACATTGATTACATCCGCTGTAATATCTGGAAACGACACAAATTCCTTTTCCACTATATCCTTTTTCTCTTTCGTTCCTTTCATTGCCCTCCTTTTTCAGCAGGGTGCTCCGACTCTTCTAAAGTTATCATCCTCTCCCTGCCATTTTTTATTTTAAGTTTGATATAAAGCAAGGATTCTAAAACAGATGACCGATACTCCATGTATCGAATGTCAATTAGAAAATAAGATATTAGAACGAATTGACCTTAGAATTTTTATGCTTTGAATTATTGTAGCAAGTTTAAATATGGTTTGTCAATTAAATATTTATTAAAATATGATAATCAGATTCTTATTTGTAACCGTTGACACTATATATAAATCAAGATTAAAATATATCTTGCAGGACGTATCAATACAAGATAATTGCAGGAGGACAATTTATATGAGTTCTTTATTCCAATCAACAAGAAACACCCGCGTACTGCCCACAGGTGAAATGCGGTATATCAGGAGTGATGTTCCTGAAAAGTTGACTGAACAGAAAATTTCATGGCTGTTGGAGCACAATATAACTACAATTGTAGATTTGCGTTCGGAGGAGGAATTCTCTGTAACGCCATGCTGTCTGGAAAAGAAGGAAAACTTTCAATACTTTCACCTGCTGGTTACAGGCGGCGGTGACACGCCCAAGTCGCTGGAACATCTTTATACGATATACAGCCAGATGGTGGATGAAAAAATGGACAAGATTGTTGATACAATCATGAACGCTAAATCCAATGTAATGTATTTCTGTACGGCAGGCAAAGACCGAACCGGCGTGGTATCGGCAATTATTTTAAAACGTCTTGGTTTTAGTGATGAAGTAATCATCAATGATTATATGGAATCTAAAGATAATTTAATGGATATGCTTAAGGCTCATGTAAGCGCTCATCCGGAAGTGGATATGGAAATTATTATTCCACATAGAAAAAACATGGAGCAATTGCTGAAGCAGTTATAAAATTTAATATGCAATACACTGGCCCGCAAAATGCAGCATCCGTTGTTTATAAAAAGGAAATGTAAACTTCCGGTTGACATTTTCCACTGAAATAGCGTTTTTGAGATGGTGTTTTTTCTTAAACAGTTATGGTACGGTTTTACTAACATATATGAAACATGGAGGGTGATTATGAGTTTAGGAAAAAACATTCAGTATTTGAGAAAACAAAAGAAAATTACACAGGAGCAGTTATCTGAGATCATGTCCGTTTCCCGCCAGACGATATCCCGATGGGAAGCAGATGAAATTATCCCGGAATTAAATAAGCTGGTATCTTTAAGTGAAGTGTTTTCCTGTAAATTGGATACTCTGGTTAAAGCAGACATGCCTGCCTGTGATGAGATTTATTCGGAAATTACAATAAAACATGTCAAAGCTTTTAAGATGGCAAGATATGTTATGATTACACCAAATCCGGAAGATGATGTAAATGCATATCTGGATAATTGGGCGCAGCGCTCAGGTTTATTGGAATTATCACCGGATGCAATGAGGATAGGATGGGATTTTCCATATGTTTCTCTTGAATTGCAAAACCGTTTTGGTCTTCGAGGGTACGTGGCAGCTTATATTTTATCGGAAGGATTTGAAACTACTTGCCCCGGAGTGGAATTTGCTGACCAGGAAGAGGCCGATTATGCTGTAATCACAATCTATGATCCTTTTGCAGCAGCTTTTGAACGTATTCCTAATGCTTATAAGAAAATACTGGAATCTTTATCGGCAAATGGATTCTGTGAAAAACCGAAAGAGGGAATTTTATCCTGCTTTGAGTATGTGTATGATAAAGAAGGAATGACCTGCATGGACGTTTATATGCATGTGGACAGTGTTGCAAAAGCAGATATTTTCACAAATTTTTCATAGTTTTACCGGGAAATCAACATTTTCCACATGGCAGTCAGAAAATAGATATTGCACAAAAAGCAGGTGGGGCAAATGATAATGGAGACAAAAGATCTTATTTTGAGAAAAGCAAAATATGAAGATTGGGAATCTATGTATTATAACGTCTGGTCAAGGCCCGAGACAGCAAAATATATGTTATGGAAGATGACTGCCGACGAGGAAAGCGCAAAAAAACGGATAAAGAGATCAATGGCGTGGCAAAAACTCCACGACAGTTGGCTGGTCTTTGAAAAGGCCAGCCGCCAGGCCATAGGTTTTGCAGGGGTAGAGAAAATTAAGCCGCATACCTGGCAGGATGCCAGTATTGCCCTTGGACCGGAGTTTACCGGTAAAGGATATGGAAAGCAGATTTTGCAGCTATTGATAGAATATTGTATTTCTCTGGATGGGCAGGAATTTTACTATTCTACACGTGCAGAAAATCTCAGGTCAAAAGCATTGGCAATGTCCTGCGGATTTATTTACCAATACTCTGAGCAAAAGACAGATCTGCAAACCGGAAAGGCCTATGAACTGGAGATTTTCAAAAAGGATATTCATTAATCATATGACCATAAACAATGTTCCCACGCCGATCAGTATACAGCCAATTAGTGACTTTGCCGTAAATTGTTCATGAAGGAAAACAAATGCCAATAAAAGGGTAATCACAACACTCAGCTTATCAATGGGCACCACCTTAGAGGCTTCCCCTATCTGCAGTGCCCGATAATAGCAAAGCCATGACGCTCCGGTTGCCAATCCTGACAGGATCAGAAAAATCCAGCTTTTTTTACCAATTTCTGTTATTCCGCTCTGGGTATTTGTCAAAAATACCATTCCCCATGACATGACAACAACTACCACCGTCCGTATTGCCGTGGCAAGATTTGAATTAACACCTTCTATACCAATTTTAGCTAAAATAGACGTGAGCGCCGCAAACAGCGCAGACAATATTGCAAACAAAAACCACATATACATCTGCCTCCAATCCTATATATCTTTCTTCATTTCTTTCTCTAGCACAGTATGGAACAATTTAATATGATCAATCATTTGCTGTACTCTGTCACTTCCCATAATCTGAAGCGCACGATGTTCCAGTTCCCGCAAAGGTGATGTAAGTTCGCTGGAATAGGCAATCCCTTTCCCGGTTAATGTAATCTGTTTTTCCCGGCGGTCCTCGCATCCGGAAACAAGCTCGATATATCCCTCCTCCTTCAAAGAACGAATCACGCTGTTAACCGTCTGTTTTGCCAATCCGGTATAAGTACAGATTTTTTTCTGTGTCATTTCCTTTTGTCCTTCCAGGGCATACAAAACAAACAACAGATAATAATTAATATTTTTTGAAGCTGCCCAAGAACTGTACAGTCCATTTGCCTGTCCCCACAGCTCCCATAATTTCTGTTCATCCGTAGGCATAGATTCCCTCCCGATTTCAATATGTTAAGCATTATTATAGTATGTACACGTACTTTTATCAAGGTTTTTGAATAAATAAGTACAATTATAGTAAAACTCTCTCTTATACC
>VSNT01000185.1 GCA_009774465.1 Lachnospiraceae bacterium | reverse complement strand
CCCACATCATGTAACAGGACGGCCAACAGACAGCTATAAAAAGGACTGCTATTATTTTATGCAAAAGGTAAAAAAAATGTATTGATAATATAACGGACGGTAGTACCTAAAAAGGAGAGGGGGAAAGGAGAATAAAAAGAAAGATTGACAGCTATAAAAAGGACTGCTATTATTTTATGCAAAAGGTAAAAAAAAATTCATTGATAATATAACGGACGGTAGTACCTAAAAAGGAGAGGGGGAAAGGGGAGAGGATATGAATCCATTGACAGGGTATTTGGAGACTTATTTTGATGAAGTATCCGCTATGGAATTTTACCGCTATATCTTTCCTGAAGGGGAACTTGATCCTTACATGAAGTATACGCCGGGGAAGTATGTAGGCATTGTCATAGAGGTTATGGAGAAGCGGAGGACGAAACGCCATACGGTTACGGATGATCTGGAGAAGATCAAGGAGCTGCAGAAAAGTGAAAATTTTTGTCTTGCTTCTCCGATCAGTTATTCCGGAAAGGCAAGGAGAAGTGAAAATGCCAGATTTCTGTATGCAATAGCTTTTGATCTGGACGGAATTATTGTCTATGAAGATGGCACCCCTCAAGGGCTTATAGATCTTTTTTATCAGATTGACGGGCCTGCCCAAAGGCTTCCAAAGCCGACTTTTATTGTTTCATCCGGGACAGGGCTTCACTTGTATTATGTCCTTGAAAAGCCTGTTCCGTTATTTAAGAATATCGTAAAGCAGCTAAAGAGCTTTAAGCATGAGCTGACAAGGATGCTCTGGCATGGGTATATCACAAAGCTGGAAGATAATGTGCAGCAGGAAAGCATATTTCAAGGGTTCCGTATGGTTGGGACTGTTACAAAATCCGGAGGACGCGTCCGGGCCTTTCAAACTGGTGATCGTGTCAGCATGGAATATATGAATAGTTTTGTTGATGGAAAGTACCAGGTAACAGAGTATGCTTATAAAAGCAGCCTGACCTTAGCCCAGGCAAAGAAAAAATATCCGGAATGGTATGAAAAGCGGATTGTTGAGGGGAAGCCTAAAGGGTATTGGGAAGCAGATCAGGCGGTATATGAGTGGTGGAAACGTGAAATCAATGCAAAAGCGAAGGTAGGCCACCGTTATTACTGCATGATGATGCTTGCTGTCTATGCAAGAAAATGTGGTGTGAGCAGGGAAGATCTGGAAAAAGATGCGTTTCAAATCATGCAGCATTTTGAAGCTATGACGGATAATGACAATAACCACTTTGACGAAGCAGACGTTATGGACGCGTTGGAAGCCTACAATGACCGTTATATTACCTATCCGATTAATAGTATTTCTTATTTGACGGACATTCCAATTGAGAAAAACAAGCGGAATGGGCGAAAACAGGCAGACCATATAAAGTTAATGAATTTTGTTCGAGATGAAATAAACCATAATAATACTTGGAACAAAGTAGGCAACGGACGGCCGAAAGGAAGCAGTAAAGCTAAGCAGACGATTAGAGACTATTTATTTTCACATACGAATGCAAGAAAATGTGATGTTATAAAGGCTACTGGATTGAGCAAACCGACAGTTTATAAGTATTATGACCAGATCATGAAAGAAATTAATACGGTACTTACACTTGATGACGTTCTGCAGGACGCACTGGAAGAGTCAGGACGGAGATGGATTGAAGAGCAGGAGAAGAAAAAGCATGAAAACGATCAAACAGATAGCTGATGATCTGGGCGTCAGTAAGCAGGCAGTGCGGAATGAAATCGCAAAGCAGAAACTGCAAAGCACTTTGCAAAAAAACGGAAACCAGTTTCTAGCTGATGAAAAAGCAGAAAAACTTATAAAATCAGCGTTTTCGGAAAGAAAGAACGTAAAGGAAAAAGGACAAGTTGCCGGAAACACAAATGCAAACTTGCCGGAAACACTTTTCACTGCTCAAAAAAGAATTATAGAGCTGGAAACAACGTTAAAGCTGAAAGACGCTAATGAAAAAGAGAAGATAGAGATTTATAATCAAGAGATTAAGAGACTGGATGAAGCATTAAAAGAAAAAAGCGAACAGATAGCCCAATTACATAAGCTCATTGATCAGGAGCAGCAGCTCCGCATGGTAACAGAACAAAAGCTGCTGCTTTTGGAAGAACAAAAGGAAGATGAGGGCCTGCATCCGGAAGAGGAAAAGAAAGGATTTTTCCGGCGCATATTTGGTTCCTGATGGAAGATACGATACCATAACTTTAAAAGTTTTGGCATAAAAAGCAACTTAATAACAAAAAGGGTGTACCCCTCGCCTACCAAGCAAAACAGGGTACACCCAAAGCCACACCCGGAGGGTGCCTAACCATTGTACCACACCTTCCGGGAAAAAAGAAAGGAGCGGTACAAATGAAACCAACGAAAACACCATTATTAAGCGAACTTTGTTTTGCTTACAGAGAAAGGAACCCTGAACTGTTTTTAAATGAATCTAAATCTGCTGACAGGCTAAGAAACTATTTAGAAGAATTTCTGCAAGATGAAGAACAGGAAAAACAGGTTGTTTTTTCAAATACTCTTGGGGTTTATGCAAATGAATTTTATTACATGGGATATATTGACGGCTTTAAGGTTTGTAAATGGCTCATGGAAGAACTGGAACTGACAAGGGATAAAGATTTTTTAAAGGAACTGCTTATCGAAGATATCGAAGACATTCCGTTATATTGGGAATACCAGATAAAACCAGATAAAGGAGGAATACAAGGTAAAGGAGGACTAAAGAAATGAGAAAAATAACATACATAATATGCAGAATGGCATGTAAGGCAATGATTGTATGGTGCACTGCAATCATATGGCTTAATGAAAAAATTTCACGCCATCCGGAAAAAAACGCAGATATAACAGAAGGCTTTAAAGCGTATAAGAAAAATTTTGAAAAACTTTTAGAAAAGGAGGCATAAAAATGCTTGAAATGCTTGGCGGAAACGAATTTATTGATAATCTATTGCAGAAAATATGGCAGTCAATGTACCAGGGAATATGGGATGGAATCCATGAGATCTGGAACTGGATGCAGGGGATCCAGGCATTCTTTTTTTCCAACAGCAGAGAATTGATTGCCCAAAGTCCCAGCGGATGGAATGAACGTGCATTTTTATTTATCAAACAGGTAGTGGAAAATGCAGCAATTCCTGTTGCAGCAGTCATTATAACATTTGTTTTCTGCTGGCAGCTAATCAGCATGATACAGGAAAGCAATCAAATGCATAATATCAAAGCTGAAACAATAGTTCTTTTATCAATCAAACTGATCATCTGCCTTTTGGTATGTGCAAATGCATTTAAGATCGTGTGCGGTCTGTTTGATATGGGGGCATGGGCTGCGAAACTCGTACCACGCAATTCAATTATCGGCCCGGGAAATGGAAGCTTGGAAAACATACTGCCAAGGGATAATCCAAACGGCTATTCTTTTGGCTCCTGCATAATCATGATCATTTACCTGCTGATCACTTTCATTGCACTGGCCATAGAAGCCATAATAGGCATGCTGGTTTATGTAAAGGTAAATATATGGTTTATGACTCTGCTGGTTTATATGGCAGCAGCGCCCATTCCGTTTGCCACCTTCGTGAATAAAGAATGGGGGCAGATAGGAATGAACTACGTAAGAAAGATGCTTGCCATGTCTTTTCAAGGCTTTTTTATGCTGATAGTGTTTGGACTGTACAGTGCAATGTGCAGCAATGTATTGTCTCTGGATATGGCCGGGCTGGGGAACTCTTACTTTATGAGCATGATTGTAACCTGCGGATGCGGCGCCGGATTAATTTCCCTTCTCAATCAGACCGGCAGCATTTCAGCATCAGTATTTAATGCCCACTAAGGGAAACAGCTATTGAGCAGGAAGGTAAAGGAGATAATTAGATGTCAACGAAGTTTGAATTTTACTTAAGTGATGATGATACGGAAAGACTGTTTGCAATCAAAGAGGACAAGGAAAAGGATGATTTAACCGGCAATGAATTTGCAAAAGAACTTCTGACAAGGGAATTGTACCGATTACATCCGCACCCGGTAAAGTATGATGATGATACCGGAGAAAGAGTTAAGGAGAAATAAGCGCATTTTCCTTGGGTGAGTATCTAAAACCGCAAGCTGTTTATGAGGGAGTTTGTGTTAAGTCCCGAATAGCGCAGCGGCATAGGCGCAATGCTTTGCGCCGGACGGTGCCACAACAGGCAGGGGAAAGAAAGGCAGTTTTGCGACGTCGCATGAAGCGGATCAGCGCAGAGCTGCCTTTTTCGCTGCAGCGGCAGCCGAAGTCAATCCAGCGGATTGACAATAGCACCCGGAAGGTGCTATTCTAACCCCGTAGGGCGAACGACCAACGTAGTTGGTGTAGTGAGTTACACCAATATTTTTTGGTGGATGAAGTGCCGGCGCGCGGAGGGCCGGCGTAAAAGGCGGTGGGTTATGGCGCATAAGATGGTGATACATGCAGGAAATTATAAAAAAGGCTCTGTAGGCGCGTTGGAACATCACAATTTACGGGAGAATGGAACTTACAGCAATAAGGACATAGACGTGGAGAGGACAAAGGAAAATATTGTGCTAAAGCGTCCAAAGAACTCCCAGTATCAGGACGCCAAAGAGATAATAGAAAAAAGGGCGGTTAATCAGGTGCGCTCTACTTCGATCTGGCAGAGCGAATTTATTATTTCCTCTGATCAGGAATTTTTTAAGGGGCTTCCCCGGGAAGAACAGAACCGGTTCTTTCAGGAATCATATAATTACCTGGCTAAGGAATTTGGAGAACAGAATATAACATGTTCTGCAGTCCATTATGACGAGATGACGCCCCATATGCACTTTGATTTTGTCCCAATGACGAAAGAAAATAAACTTTCCCGGAAGGAAGTCATGACAAGGGAACGCCTGACAAGAATTCAGGATGAGCTTCCAAGGTATTTGAAGGAGAAGGGCTTTGACGTAGAAAGAGGGCGTAAAATGACCGAATTGGAGCCAAAAGACCGTCCAAAGCATAAAGACCACAAAGAATGGAAAAAGGAGCTGTATGAAGCCGACAGGGCCCTTGAGAGGCGTGAAAAGCAGCAAAGGAACTATCAGAAAAAACTTGACAACCAGAAAGAAGAACAATCAGCGCAGAAATTAGAATTTGATGCGGAACAAAAGAAGTTCGATAAGCAGGCAGCCAAGCTGGAAAAAACCATGAAAGACCTAAAGGAGCTGCCAAAAGCTGATAAAAGTTTCACAGGAAAAATGCAGATGCCGGAGCCGGACTACCAGAAACTTTATGCTGCTGCGCAATATGGACTGGCAGCATACCACCTGATGGAAGAAACCAAGAAGAAAAATAAGCAGCTAATGGATACCTGCTTAGAGCTTAAAGAAAAAAACAAAGATCTAAAAAGAAAGGTGCCTACAGTAAAGGAAAAACTGTACCAGAGTGAACAGCTTGCAAAGGCAGCCCGTTTGGAAAAGGAAAATATGGTAATGAAAGGTGCCCTGCAGGAGCTGAAAAAAATGAAACTCCCCGAAAAAGGTGCAAGGGCTGTTATTAACAGCACAATGGAAACATTAAATAAATCTGTGCAGGATTTAACATTGTAAAGTTCCTTATAAACCAATATAATATAGGTGCTGCTACTCCTATACTGGCAACAGGAAGGAGGTGTCTAACATGACGCAGTACATAATTGCCTTCCTTATCTCCGTTGCGGCAAGTATAGCCGGCTACTATATTTGCAAGTGGTTGGACGGGGACGAATAGGCAGCCAACCCAAAAAGAACCCCCGAAGAGCGGCTACTCTTCGGGGGTTCGCTTTGTGTCTAACATTTACATAAAAGCCTTCCTAGCTTATTCATTATATTAAGACAGCTTGTCCATAATGTCAAGGAGACAAAGGTGGATGCCCCACATCATGTAACAGGACGGCCAACAGACAGCTATAAAAAGGACTGCTATTATTTTATGCAAAAGGTAAAAAAAA
>VSNT01000184.1 GCA_009774465.1 Lachnospiraceae bacterium | reverse complement strand
GCATATTTGGAGTAATATATTGCACGTGTATAAATATAAGAGGAGGAAAAAAATATGAAAAAATTTCAAAAAATCATGAGTCTTATGCTTGCATCTGCCATGATCGTGACAATGCTTGCCGGATGCAGCAATTCCAATGATGCATCCAATGTTGACAGCACAGCTGCTGAAACCACAGAAACTACAGAAGCTGCAGACAATGAAGCAGCAGAAGGTACTGATGCAGCTTCCAATTCAGGTGCTGTATTTAAAATCGGTTCCATCGGACCTGCTACAGGTGGTGCAGCAGTTTATGGTATTGCAGTCCAGAACGGTGCTGACCTTGCCATTAAGGAAATCAATGCAGCAGGCGGTATTAACGGATACCAGATCGAGTACAATTTCCAGGATGATGAATGCGACAACGAAAAATCTGTAAATGCATACAACACCTTAAAGGATTGGGGTATGCAGATGCTGGTGGGAACTACAACAAGTGGATGCTGTATTGCTGTTGCAGCAGAATCTGCTAATGACAATCTGTTCCAGATCACACCTTCAGGTTCTTCCGTAGACTGTATCAGTGGAAATGACAATGTTTTCCAGGTGTGCTTTACAGATCCTAACCAGGGAGTTGGTGCAGCACAGTATATTGGAACTAACAAGGTAGCAGAGAAGGTTGCTGTAATTTATGACAGCTCTGATGTATATTCTTCCGGTATCTATGAAAAATTTGCACAGGAAGCTGCTAACCAGCCTTTTGAAATCGTAGCAGCAGAAGCTTTTACTGCTGATAACAAAACAGATTTTTCCGTACAGCTTCAGAAAGCAAAAGATGCAGGTGCTGAACTTGTATTCTTACCTATTTATTATACAGAAGCTTCCTTAATCCTTACACAGGCAAATGCAATGGGATATTCTGTAAAATTCTTTGGATGTGACGGACTTGACGGAATTCTTAACGTAGAAAACTTTGACACAGCACTGGCAGAAGGCGTTATGCTCTTAACACCTTTCGCAGCAGATGCTGAAGATGAAGCAACCAAGGCTTTTGTAAGCGCATATGTGGAAAGCTATGGAGATACTCCTAATCAGTTTGCAGCAGATGCTTATGATGCAGTTTATATTTTAAAAGCTGCAATTGAGCAGTGTGGTGCAACTCCTGATGACAGTGTTTCTGATCTTTGCGAGAAATTAAAAGCAGCTATGCCTGAAATTACCGTAGACGGACTTACCGGAGAGGCAATGTCCTGGGATACAGACGGTGCTGTAAATAAATCTCCCAAAGCTATGGAAATTGTAGACGGAAACTATAGCTTAATTCAGTAATTACTGACTTTATGTTAGTGGAAAGCCAAAGAGGGTTGCATTTTAAGGCAGCCCTCTTTCTTTAAATTATTATTTCAAAACTTGCCAGCAGACCTTATCATCTGCTATACTAAATAAGTCGATTTATGGAAAAAATTTACGCAGAGGTGTTCTTATGAGTTTTATATCCTATTTAATCAATGGAATCAGTTTAGGGAGTGTATATGCGATAATAGCTTTGGGATATACGATGGTATATGGCATTGCTAAAATGCTGAACTTTGCACATGGTGATGTAATTATGGTAGGCGGTTTTGCTGTATTTTTTGCAGTCAGTATGCAGGGGCTGCCCACCTTTGCAGGTATGCTTTTAGCAGTGGTGTTATGTACAGTGCTTGGGATTACCATTGAATATATTGCATACAGACCTTTAAGGCAGGCTTCGTCCTCCCTTGCAGTTTTGATTACTGCAATTGGTGTCAGCTACTTTCTTCAAAATATGGCTCTTCTTATTTTCGGAGCAAATACAAAGGCATTTACTTCTGTAGTTACCATTCCGGCTTTAAAGCTGGCAGATGAACAGATCATTATTTCCGGCGAAACGATAGTCACCATCATTTCCTGTATTATTATTATGACGGTGCTTACACTCTTTATTAATAAAACCAAAGCTGGTCAGGCTATGCTTGCAGTTTCTGAAGATAAAGGTGCAGCACAGCTTATGGGAATTAATGTAAACAGAACCATATCTCTTACCTTTGCCATTGGTTCCGCACTTGCTGCCATTGCAGGTATGCTTCTTTGTTCTGCATATCCGTCCCTTACGCCTTATACAGGATCCATGCCTGGAATCAAGGCCTTTGTAGCGGCTGTATTTGGAGGAATAGGTTCCATTCCCGGCGCGCTGATTGGAGGCATTGTGCTTGGGGTTATAGAAATTTTAAGCAAAGCATATATTTCATCACAATTATCAGATGCAATTGTATTCCTGGTGCTTATTGTTGTCCTTCTTGTGAAACCTACAGGGATTCTTGGCAAGAAGATTCAGGAAAAGGTATAAGGGGGATTTCAACAATGAAAAAATTGAAGTTAAATAAAAATATAAAGGATAATTTTATCACATATGGAATTATAATCATTGCATATGTTATTATGCAGATTATGATAAAGACAGGGCACGTTTCCAGCCTTATGCAGGGATTATTGGTACCTTTATGCGTCTACATTATTTTGGCAGTATCCTTAAATCTTACAGTAGGCATTTTAGGTGAGCTTAGTCTTGGTCATGCAGGCTTTATGTGCGTGGGAGCTTTTACCGGTGCGTTTTTTTCCAAATGTATGCAGGATGTCATTACAGTAGATATACTGCGTTTTATCATTGCAATTTTAATTGGAGCCTTATCGGCAGGAATCATCGGCCTTTTAATTGGTATGCCTGTTCTTCGGCTGAAAGGGGACTATCTTGCAATTGTTACGCTTGCATTTGGCGAAATTATAAAAAATATTATAAATGTACTTTATATTGGAAAGGACAGCAACGGTCTTCATTTTTCCATGAAGGATTCCTTATCTCTTGGGCTTGACGCGGAAGGAACGGTTATTATAAACGGCGCACAGGGGATTACAGGTACTCCTAAAAACTCCACTTTTACCATAGGCGTAATATTAATTATTATTACTTTGTTTATTGTACTTAATCTGATTCATTCCAGAGACGGACGCGCCATTATGTCCATCAGAGATAATCTGATTGCTGCAGAATCCATTGGAATTAATATTACAAAATACAAATTAATGGCATTTTCCATTTCTGCAGCCCTTGCAGGAATTGCCGGTGTACTGTATTCCCACAATTTAAGCAGCCTTATGGCTACGCCTAAAAATTTTGGATACAATATGTCAATTATGATTTTGGTATTTGTTGTTTTAGGAGGAATCGGAAACATCAGAGGTTCTATCATTTCTGCAGTGATATTAACCCTTCTTCCTGAGATTTTACGCGGCCTGAGCAATTATCGTATGTTGATCTATTCCATTGTTTTAATTGTGATGATGCTGTTTAACTGGAGTCCTAAACTGATCAACTTAAGAGAGAAATATTCCTTAAAAAGGTTATTAAAAAAACCTGAGGAGGTACAATAATATGGCAGCATTATTAGAGGTTAAAAATCTTGGGATTTCATTTGGCGGCCTGCGCGCAGTTGATGATTTTGAAATATCCATAAATAAAGGACAGCTCTATGGGCTGATCGGTCCTAACGGAGCCGGAAAAACAACAGTGTTTAACCTGCTTACCGGCGTATATAAGCCCAGCGAAGGCGTAATTACATTAGACTCGCATAATATTACCGGACTAAAAACTGTAGAAATCAATAAGGCCGGAATTGCAAGAACATTTCAGAATATCAGACTTTTTAAGGAGTTGAGTGTAATTGATAATGTAAAGGCAGGTCTCCATAATCATTTTAAGTATTCAACCCTTGAAGGCATTTTAAGAATGCCCGGTTTCTATAAAACGGAAAAGGCAATGAATGAAAGAGCAATGGAACTGTTAAAGGTTTTTGAACTGGATCAGGAAGCTGATTATCTTGCGGCAAATTTACCCTATGGCAAGCAAAGGAAACTGGAAATTGCCAGAGCGCTTGCAACTGAACCCAAGCTGCTTTTATTGGATGAACCGGCGGCTGGTATGAATCCCAATGAAACCAAAGAACTTATGGATACCATTCGTTTTGTACGGGATAATTTTGATATGACAATACTTCTTATAGAACATGATATGAAGCTGGTTTCCGGCATCTGTGAAGAATTGACCGTTCTTAATTTTGGACGGATTCTTGCTCAGGGGCCAACAGGAAAAGTACTGAATGATCCTCAGGTTATCACAGCATATTTAGGCGAATAATAGGGGAGGACTTAGACAATGGCAATGCTTGAAATAAAAGATTTAGAAGTATATTATGGAATGATTAAGGCAATCAAAGGCGTATCCTTTGAGGTGAATGAAGGAGAGGTCATTGCACTGATTGGTGCTAATGGGGCCGGAAAAACAACAATTCTTCATACAATAACAGGTCTTCTTGAGGCAAAAAAGGGTTCCGTTTATTTTGACGGAAAAGATATTACAAAGGTACCTGCTCACAAAATTGTGTCTATGGGTATGGCCCATGTCCCTGAAGGAAGACGTGTATTTGCAAATCTTACAGTACTCCAGAATTTAAAAATGGGTGCCTATACCAGAAAAGATAAAAATGAATTTGAAGAAACCTTAAAGACAATATATAAACGTTTCCCGAGGCTGGAAGAGCGGCAGAATCAGCTTGCCGGAACGTTAAGTGGAGGAGAGCAGCAGATGCTGGCTATGGGCAGGGCGCTTATGTCTCATCCAAGAATTATTTTAATGGATGAACCTTCTATGGGGCTTTCTCCCATTTTTGTAAATGAAATTTTTGATATTATAAAAAAAGTAAGTGCAGGCGGAACTACTGTGCTTTTAGTGGAACAAAATGCTAAAAAGGCACTTGCAATTTCAGACCGTGCATATGTACTTGAAACCGGAAACATTGTTCTTGATGGAAATGCAGAAGACTTGCTCAATAATGATTCCATTAAGAAAGCATATCTGGGTGAATAAAATTTGGAGGTTGCATTTTTATGAAAGACAAGATTGTTATTACAATTGCAAGACAATACGGCAGCGGCGGACGTACCATTGGAAATATGCTGGCGGAAAAGCTTGGCATTCATTTTTACGACAAGGAGCTTATGAAATTGGCTTCTGATGAAAGCGGTATCAATGAAGCCCTTTTTGCCAATGCAGATGAAAAACTAAAGAGAACCAGTCTTTTCAAAATCGCACATAATGCATATAATGGAGAATTAATTTCACCTGAAAGTGATGACTTTGTTTCCACTAAAAATTTGTTTAATTATCAGGCTAAAATCATTAAAGGGCTGGCAGAAGAAGAATCCTGCGTCATTGTAGGCAGATGCGCTGACTATATTTTGAAAGATTATGATAATGTGCTCAGCGTTTTTATACATGCGCCTCATGAGTATTGTATGGAACAGGCCGCAACAAAGCACAGTATGCCCTCAAAAGAGCTTGAAAAATTTATTTTAAAGACCGATAAGCACAGGGCTGAGTATTACAAATATTATACAGGACGTGAGTGGTCGGATGCCAGAAATTACGACTTGTGCTTAAATAGTTCAAAGCTTGGCTATGACAGATGTGTAAAAGAAATTATCTCTTACATCAATGTACGCTTTGAACAATAAATTTTGAATTATTAGGAATCATTTTCATAAATCTTCATAAAAACCATCCACCTGCAAAATAAGTACAGTTGGATGGTTTTTGTTTTAGCGGAATAAGCGGAAAACACCAAAGACTTTTCCCAGGATTTGACAATCCTCAACAATAATTGGCTCCATAGTGTCATTTTCCGGCTGAAGCCGGATATGTCCATCTTCTTTATAAAAAGTTTTAACAGTGGCAGAATCATCTATAAGAGCTACCACCATATCACCATTTCTTGCAGTGTTGCAGGAATTCACAAAAATCTGATCCCCATTAAAAATCCCCGCATTAATCATGGAATCCCCTTTTACATTTAAAATAAAAGATTCTCCATGAGGAACGACCTCTGCCGGAACAGGAAAATAATTGGTAATATTTTCTTCCGCGAGGATAGGTGTACCTGCCGCAACCTGGCCAACAACCGGAAGACTTATCATTTCTGTCCTGGGCATTTGAAAATTATCATCACAAATTTCAATGGCCCTCGGCTTGGTAGGATCTCTTCGAATATATCCATTTTTTTC
>VSNT01000183.1 GCA_009774465.1 Lachnospiraceae bacterium | reverse complement strand
GGCGGCGGATTTTATTCCGCCGCCCATTTTGTACGCCCTTTGTTCAGATTTTTACCCAAAAATTAAAATTTTATAGGTATTTTTTACCAAAATAAATATTTTTTTAATAATTTTACTTTCCATCAGGGATAAAAGAATCAAAAATGAAAATATCAAATTTATTTCTGGCTTTTTCAAGCTCCTGCTGGCTTTTAATGGTCCATGCAACAGCCATATTCTTATAAAGACTCCTGCATATTTTTCTGGCGCATACATCTGCATACCTGTGATTATATGCAATAAAATCGGGCTTCGTTATCCAGTTAAGCATCAGGTTTTGCAAAAATACATACAAAATGCCCTTAAATTCACCTGACTTTAAAAAACCATCAGATAACTGCCCTCTTACCACATCACTGTGATGTCTTCTGTACCAGAAAAGCGCCAGCGGATTAAAGGACTCAATACAGTACAATCCTTTATAATTCCGCAGCATTTCATCCGCCAGGGGACAGACGGAAATATCCGTCCACTCCACCTTAAGCTCAACAATAAGGGGAACCTTTCCTCCCACCAGCTTAAGCACCTGTTCAAACGCAGGGATTCTCTCTTCGCTGCCGCACAGTTTAAATTCCTTTAATTCCTGAAAAGTATAATCGCAGACCTTTCCTTCCTTCCCACAAATTCTCTTTAGGGTAAAGTCATGAAACACTACCGGAACTTTGTCTTTCGTAAGCTGAACATCCATTTCAATCCCGTACCCTGCTTCCACTGCCTTTTTAAAAGCTGCCAGAGAATTTTCCGGTGCCTTGGATTCATTATTATGAAGCCCCCTGTGGGCATAGTAAACGCCCAAAAAATCCAATCTTGCCTTTCTGTTTCCAAGTCTTGGCATAATTGCCAGTAAATAAAGAATCATAAGTACTGTTATTACAATAATTAATGTATATAAGATTGTCATTTTAATCCCCATGCATATCGCAGGCATTTCCTGCGATACTGCTCAAATACAAAGTGTGAAAATTTATTTTTCACACTATCCCTGCGCCTCTCCTGCCTGAGCCTTCCTGTGCGGAAATCTGCTCACATTTAAGTATTTTCAATCTAATCATCCACGTCAAAGTTCTCAAGCACACTCTTCTTTTTATCAGGCCTTGCATCTCCATGATGTACCTGCAGCATTGTTATAAATGCCAAAACTGAAAAAACAAGGGCATAGGGAAATAATGTTTTATAAGAAACATTCTCCAAAAGAAAACCTGATAAAATCGGTGTAAATATCTGTGCTGTCATGGAAAAAGTATAGTAGGTTCCCGTAAATTTTCCAATGTCGCATCCTTTACTCATTTCCACGATCATAGGATAGGAGTTTACGTTGATTGCCGCCCAGCCAATGCCGATTACCGCAAAGGCAACATTGATCACAGGATGATATGCAGTGGCAAAAACTGCTGCTGCATAGCACAGGCTCATCAAAATAATTCCGCCTAAGATAGTCTTTTTTCTTCCTATTTTACTGGAAATATTTCCAATGGGAATGTAGCTGATAATTGCCGCCACCGTTGCAACCATAAGGCAATCTGCAAAGCCTCCGCCCTCCAGATGCCATACTACTTTTGTATATCTTGAAAAAGCAGTGGTAACTGCATTGTATGCGGTAAACCACAGAAAAATAGATGCCAGCAGAAACATCATGCTTCGCTTAACCTCTTTGGGCATGGCAGCTTTTTCCTGCATTTCTTCTGCAATATCTTCCGTTTCTACGATAACGCCTGCTTTTTCTTCATATGCTCTGATTTCAGCCTCTACCCTGCCCTTTACTTTCTTTTCATTGATGGTAATTGCCAAAACGCCTACTGCAATCACCATTAAAGCCGCAACACTGATAAACAAAGGCATATAATCAGGATGCTCCCCTTTTCCAACCAGAAGCTTTATCATAATCAGTGTGTAAACACCGCCTACCGCTCCCATCAGGTTAATAATGGCATTCCCCTTACTTCTCAGCTTATTGGGCGTCAAATCAGGCATAAGGGCTACCGCCGGCGAGCGGTACAATCCCATAGAGATAAGAAGAATAAACAAAGCTCCCACAAATAGCGGCAGGTTAACCGTCCTGTCTGCCACAGAAAGAAGCATCAGAAATACCACTGCCAAAATCGTGCCGGTGGTAATGAAGGGCATTCTTTTTCCCATTCTTGTATCTACCTTATCCGACAGGCTTCCAAAAAGGGGAAGCAGAAACAGGGCCAGCACATTATCCGCCGCCATAATCACACCCGTGATCGTTTCCCCCAGTCCAAATGTGCCCTGTAAAATCAGCGGTATAATATTATCATACATCTGCCAAAAGGCACTGATTGACAAAAAGGCCAGTCCAATTAAAAAAGTTCTCCTGTAATTGAGTTTCATTTATATAAATGTACTCCTTTCTCTTTCTTTTCCAAATTAATAAACCTAATCCCGACTTCTATATCATCATATCACAGAATGACAGAATTTTTCCATAAATTCCTTGCAAATTCACTATTTTACTGTAAAATAGGTTAATGTGAGGTAACAGAGGTACCTTTTATTATTATGTCCATGATTAATTGAGAGGAGTTTACAAAATGATCAGTGCAAACAATGTAACCTATAGAGTAGGAAAAAAAGCCTTATTTGAAGACGTTAATATTAAATTTACCGAAGGAAACTGTTATGGTCTTATCGGTGCAAACGGTGCAGGAAAATCCACCTTTTTAAAAATCCTTTCCGGTCAGCTTGAAACCACTAAGGGAGACATTGCCATCACTCCCGGTCAAAGACTCTCCGTACTGGAACAGGATCACTTTAAATACGATACTTTCCCTGTTATGGATGTGGTTATTATGGGAAATGAGCGTCTCTACCAGATCATGAAAGAAAAAGACGCCATTTATGCCAAAGAGGATTTTACAGATGAAGATGGCATTCGTGCCAGTGAATTAGAAGGCGAATTTGCTGAAATGGATGGCTGGGAAGCCGAGTCAAACGCCGCCACCCTGTTAAACGGATTGGGAATTGACACCTCCATTCACTATGCTGTTATGAAGGATTTAAACGGCAATGAAAAGGTAAAGGTGCTTCTCGCCAAAGCCCTTTTTGGAAATCCTGATATCCTCCTTTTGGATGAGCCTACCAACCATTTGGATTTAGATGCCATTGCATGGCTGGAAGAGTTCCTGATTAACTTTGAAAATACCGTAATTGTGGTATCCCATGACCGTTATTTCTTAAATAAAGTCTGTACCCATACCGCTGATATTGATTATGGAAAGATTCAGCTTTATGCCGGTAATTATGATTTCTGGTATGAATCCAGCCAGCTTTTAATTAAACAGATGAAGGAAGCCAACAAGAAAAAAGAAGAAAAAATCAAGGAACTGCAGGAATTTATTTCCCGTTTTTCCGCCAATGCTTCCAAGTCCAAACAGGCTACCAGCAGAAAACGTGCTCTGGAAAAAATTGAACTGGATGAAATTAAACCTTCCAGCAGAAAATATCCTTATATTGACTTCCGTCCGGAACGTGAAATTGGCAATGAAGTTTTGATGGTGGAGGGTATTTCCAAAACAGTTAACGGAGAAAAAGTGCTGAACAATATTTCCTTTATTGTAGGACACGACGATAAAATTGCCTTTGTAGGAGGAAATGAGCTGGCAAAAACCACTCTTTTCCAAATCCTTATGGGCGAAATGGAACCGGACGAAGGCAGTTTTAAATGGGGTGTTACCACATCTCAGGCTTACTTTCCCAAAGACAGCACCGAAGAATTTGACAATGACTATACCATCGTTGACTGGCTCACCGGATACTCCGCAATTAAGGATGTTACTTATGTACGCGGCTTTCTGGGACGTATGCTGTTTGCTGGTGAAGACGGTGTTAAAAAAGTGAAAGTTTTATCCGGTGGAGAAAAGGTACGCTGTCTGTTGTCTAAAATGATGATCAGCGGCGCCAACTGCCTGATTTTGGATGAACCTACCAACCATCTGGATATGGAGGCCATCACTGCACTTAACAATGGACTGATTAAATTCCCCGGCGTTGCACTTTTCGCCTGCCATGACCATCAGTTTGTCCAGACAACGGCAAACCGCATTATGGAAATTCTGCCGGATGGCAGCCTGATTGATAAAATCACTTCTTATGATGAATATCTGGAAAGTGATGAAATGGCAAGAAAACGTACTGTTTATACAAAACAGGCTGAGGAAGACGATAATTAATCTGGAGCTTACTATGAATATTGTTGATCTGCATGTACATTCTACAAAATCTGACGGAAGCTATACCCCCGCCCAGTTAGTGGATTATGCCCTGGAAAAGGGGCTTTCCGCTTTCGCGCTGACTGACCACGACACTACTGCCGGCATTGAAGAAGCCTTGGAAGCAGCAAAAGGAAAAAATATTGAAGTGATTCCCGGAATTGAATTTTCTTCCGAGTATGAAGGCCGGGATATTCATATTGTAGGACTGTACATTGATTATAACAGTGAATTTTTTAAACGCCGGCTTACCAGCTTCGTAAATGGACGCACCATTCGTAATAAAGAAATGTGCCGGCGTCTTACAGAACATGGTATACCCGTCACTTATGAAGAGTTAATCCGGGAATTTCCGGGCTGCGTTATCACCCGGTCACATTATGCCAGATACCTTTTAAATCATGGCTATACAAAAAGCTTAAAAGAAGCCTTTGACCGCTACATCGGCGACCGCTGTCCCTGCTTTGTCCCCCGGAAAAAAATCACGCCCATGCGTGCAGTGGAAATTATTTTAAAAGCCGGTGGATTTCCCATACTGGCCCATCCCGTGCTTTATCACATGAGCAGCCAGCGTTTAGACAAGCTTGTCTCTATTTTAAAAGACATGGGGCTGCAGGGACTGGAAGCAGTTTACAGCACCTACAATTCTGCTGATGAACGGGAAATGCGCGCTCTTGCTTCCAAGTACGACCTTTGCATTAGCGGCGGTTCGGACTTTCATGGAAGCGCCAAACCGGGGCAGGATCTGGCGGTTGGCTACGGAAATCTTGTGATTCCAAAAGATATTCTTGATAACATAAAGGAAAAGAGAAAATGGATGGCTTCCCATCCTGAACATTTTAAACGCACTAAAATTTTATTTACTGATCTGGACGGTACTTTGTTAAACAGTGCACGTTCCATCAGCGATTACACCTGGGAAGTTTTAAACAGATGGTGTCAGGCCGGCCATAAGCTGGTGCTCTGCTCGGGAAGAGCTATCAACAGCATCAAACAGGTTAAGGAATCCCTGCACCTTGATTTTCCCGGTATTTATCTGGCAGGCTACAATGGGGGACAGATTTATGACTATGACAACGCAAAAACTCTGCACAAAATAACCCTGACAATGGCGCAGACAGACCACATTATAAGCGAAGCCATCAAAGCAGGCATTCATATTCAGACTTATTCAGACACCCATCTCATCACACCCAGGCAGGATGAAGAGCTTATTTACTATCAGCGTGCAAGCAACTCGCCTATTATTTATTGTGATCACGTAATGGATGTATTAAAGGAAGAGCCCTGCAAATGCCTTGCTGTTGAATTGAAAGATTTGAACAGGCTTGAAGATTTTCGTCTTTCTCTTCTCCCCTGGGCGGAAAAGGAAGGAATTTCCATGATTTACTCCAATCCGAATTATCTGGAATTATTTCCCTCTGCCTCGGGAAAAGGTACTACTGTTAAGTTTTTATGTGAAAAACTGGGCATCAGGCCTTACTTTTCAGTGGCCGCCGGAGATGCTCAAAATGATATTTCCATGATTGAAGCCGCCGGAATGGGAATTGCCATGTGCAATGGCAGTGAAGATGTGAAAATGGCCGCCACAACCATTACCGAATTTGATAACGATCATGACGGTCTGGCTCACGTGTTGATAGATTTGATATAAAAATTTTTAAATTTTACTTGCAATATTTGTCAACTTGTAATAGAATAATCAAGTGACATGGCTCGTTGGTCAAGCGGTTAAGACGCCGCCCTCTCACGGCGGAAACAGGGGTTCGATTCCCCTACGAGCTGTTGACTGTTTTTAGAACAGCCCAACCCGAGAAAGTACCTTAAACTAATTGTTTCTGGTGCTTTTTTATTTATCACTTTTTTCATTTTGTACTT
>VSNT01000182.1 GCA_009774465.1 Lachnospiraceae bacterium | reverse complement strand
AAAAATAAATCCTTGTGTATATTTTTACTATATCATATGTAGGAATGCGCCGAAGGTGATGCTTGAAAAATACATTAAATGAAGTATAATAAGTAGTAAACAGATGAGGGAAATAATTACAAATGCAGGTGATGGAGAACGAAAGAGAATTTGAAAATACAGGAATTTTAATTGAAGGCGGAGCCATGAGAAGCGTATTTGCAGCCGGTGTACTGGATTTTCTTATGGAAAAAAAGATACAGGTGCCAAATGTACTGGCGGTTTCAGCCGGGGCTTATGCAGGAATGAATTATGTTTCAGGGCAAAAGGGCAGAGCAGTGGAGGCAGTGATAAAACCCCTTGCAAAGGAAAAATATATGGGACCGGCCACTTTTCTGAAAAAGGGGACATTTTTTGATATGGATTTTCTTTTTGATGAAGTTCCCAAAAAGCTGGCGCCCTTTGATTTTAAAACCTTTTGTAATTCAAAGAAGCGTTTTATAATAAATACCACTGATTGCAGAACAGGCAAGAGTGTATACCATGAAACTTTTGAAACCGAGGACAGATTCTGGAAGATATGCCGTGCAGCAAATTCTCTTCCCTTCATATCCAGAGTAAGCCAGATAGATGGCATTCCCATGCTGGATGGAGGGATGGCGGATGCACTGCCCATAGGCAAGATTATAGAGGAAGGCTGGAATAAGGTTTTAGTTATCCTTACAAGAAAATCCAGTTATCGGAAAAAATACAGATTTTTTTATATGATGATGATCAGACTGGTTTATCATAAATATCCTGATTTTATTAAGACAGTATCCGGCAGGGCAAAGAAGTACAATGCCTGTCTTAATCAAATTGAACAAATGGAAAAGGAAGGAAAAGCATTGATTTTCAGGCCTTCAAAGTATGCAGTGGAAAACAATGAATCTGATGTGGATACCCTGATGAGGTATTACAGGCATGGTTATGAGGAAGCGATGGGGAGAGAAGAGGAGATATGCAATTTCCTAATGTCTAGGGGATAATGCAGGTTCGACTGGAATGGAGGTAGACATATGATTATTGAACAGATTTTGGCACAGTTGGATGAACTATTTACGCAGCACAAAGTAGATCAGGTGGAGAACTTTCTGCTCCAGAGAATTGATGAGGCAGCGAAAGAAAAAGATACTGCATCTATGATAACCCTGCTCAATGAAATCATTGGGCATTATCGCGAAATGGGTGAATTTGAAAAATCCATTGCAGGATGCCGGCAGGTGCTTCTTTTGATGGATCAGGCCGGACTTAAGGGAACGGTGCATTATGCAACTACGCTGCTCAATGTGGCAAATGCCTGCAGGGCGGCAGGACTTTTGAAAGAGTCTATGGCATATTATCAGGAAGTAAAGAAAATTTATGAAAAAGAAATTGAAAATACAGATTTCAGATATGCCAGCCTTTATAATAACATGAGCCTTTTATTTCAGGAAATGGGAGATTTTGAAAGTGCCTGCGACTGTCTGGAGCGTGCACTTGGGATTGCCTCCTTGTATGAGGAGGCCAGAATTGAAGTTGCGGTAACCTATACAAATCTGGCGGTTTCACAGCTTAAGTTGGGACGCCTTCAGGAGGCAGTCGATAATTTAAAGAAAGCATTTTCTATTTTTGAGATGGACGAGGATAGAGATTACCATTACAGCGGTGCACTCTCTGCAATGGGAGAGGCCCAGTATTTGATGGGAAATCTTGAGGAATCCGCCCGTTATTATAAACTTGCTCTTAGAGAAATTGAGAGAAATGTGGGAAGAAGTAAAGCTTATGAGATTACATTGCAGAATTTGAATGCAGTAACTGAAAAGCTGCAGAATCTTCCTGTAAAAATAAGACAGTTTAATAATGGACTGGATTTATGTGAAGCATTTTACGAGGAATTTGGCAGGCCGATGATTCATCAGAAATTTCCTGAGTATGAGCATATGATTGCAGTGGGGCTTGTGGGAGAAGGTTCCGAATGTTTTGGATTTGATGATCAGGTTTCCAGAGATCATGATTTTGGACCGGGATTTTGTCTGTGGCTGACAGATCCTGTTTATGATGAGATAGGTGAAGAACTGCAAAGGGCATATGATGAACTGCCTTCCACATATATGGGAGTAACCCGTTTTACAACGCTGAAAGCGCAAAAGAGAGTGGGAGTATTTCGGATTGGAGATTTTTATGAAAGTCTGATTGGGCTTAAGGATGTTCCAACCACCCAGAATCAATGGCTGTTTTTGGATGATTACCGCCTGGCTACAGCAGTAAATGGGAGAGTTTTTAAAGATGATCTGGGTGAGTTTACAAGGATTCGAAAGGGAATTTCAGCCTATTATCCGGAGGAGGTCAGAATAAAAAAGATTGCCAGACAGGCGGCCCTTATGGCTCAATCCGGCCAGTACAATTATTTGAGAATGTTTGGACGTGGAGAAAGGGTTACGGCGGCCATTGCTCTTTCTGAATTTATGAAGCATACTATGGCTATGGTATATCTTTTAAACCGCAGATATGCGCCCTTTTACAAGTGGATGCATAAGGGAATGGAAAAACTGCCGGTTTTACCGGAGATCAGAGATATTTTAAGCGCTCTGGCGGAACTTAAAACGGGGGATGAGCGGATACCTCAGATGATAGAGGTTATCGTTGCGCTTATTATTAAGGAGATGAAGAAGCAGGGGCTTACCAGCGGGGAAGATAATTATCTGGATCACCACACTGACAATATATTAAAGAGTATTCCGGAAAAAGAAAAAAAGGATGATTCTTTTAAGTCGGCGCTTGTAAATGAACTGGTTTCTTTAGAGTGGGAAGCCTTTGACCAGGTGGAAAATGAAGGAGGAAGAGCGGAGTGCCAGGACGACTTTAATACGTTTTCCATTATGAGGAAGAGCCAGTATTATACATGGACGGAAGAGATGCTGAAAAGCTACATTGCAGATTTCCATCGGGCAAATGACAGAGGCTGGAATCTGATTACGGAAAAGTATGGCAGGATGATGGAAAGTACGGCCCCTCTTAAATATGCACAGATAAAGAGTTCCTTCCCGGAGCTGCCGGAAATGAAAAAAGAAATTATTGAAGAGATTGTAAGGATTCAGGTAGGATGGATGGAGGAGTTTGCGGCAGAATTCCCTAAGGCAGCAGGGAATGCAAGAAGCATCCACACATCAGAGGATACTCCTTTTAACACTTCCTATGAAACTTACTTAAGGGGAGAATTATCCACCTATTCCGATGAAACGCTGGATTTGTATGGAAGGTTTATTGCACAGCTTTGCAGGGAAAATAAGAATCTTGCAAAAATGATTATGGCCAATACTGCATTTCTTTATGGGTATGCTTCATTGGAGGATTTGGAAGAAAAGCTGTAAATTAGATGCTTTACAGGCGGGAAACCTGTTGTATATGTTACTGAAGCCAGTAGGTATACAGCAGGTTTTCCTTGGGAAAAAAGATGATCTTTTTATTATAGAGACATTAAAATACCGTCAGCAATGGCCTGGGCAATTTCCTGAAACCTGCTGTCAAACCGTGTGTTGTCCTGATCGGTGTTAATAAAACCTACCTCCACAAGAACAGCAGGCATATTGGTACGCCGCAGCACAGCCAGATTTTTGCGTTCATTTACCCCATGATTGACAAAGCCCACGCGTTCTAACTGGGCGTTTATATTTTCAGCCATGCGGCCGGCAGCACCATAACGATTATACACTAATGACTCAATGCCTGTATACTGGTTGTTGCGGGGGCTGGAATTGCGATGGATAGACACAAAATAGTCGGCACCGGAGGCATTTCCTTCGGCAGCTTTTTGGGCAGGGGTTTCATAGATATCTTCGGTTCTGGTGTACAGCACATTAACGCCTGCATTTTGCAGTATTTCACCGATTGCCAGAGTGAGCCTTAAGGTATCATCCTTTTCCATGCGCCCCTGATAAGTTGCGCCAAAGTCAGAACCGCCATGTCCGGCATCTAAAATAACTGTTGCCATAGTAACCTCTTAATAAAAGTATTCTTTTACTATTTTATGAAGACTTAAAAAAACAGTTCCTGATGGAAGGAAAATTTTCATGGAAAGAAAAATACGTAATTCATATGAAATTGACATGTGCAACGGACCTTTGTTTGGAAAGATTCTGTTGTTTACACTGCCCTTAATGCTTTCCGGTATTTTACAGCTTTTGTTTAATGCGGCTGATGTGGTGGTGGTAGGCCGATTTGCCGGAAATGAAGCACTTGCGGCTGTGGGCTCTACCGGTTCGCTTACCAACCTTCTGGTAAATTTATTTATTGGTTTATCTGTAGGCGCTAATGTATTAGTTGCAAGATACTATGGGGGAAAGCAGGCAGAAGAGGTAAGCCAGACAGTTCATACAGCCATTCTGGTGAGTATGCTGGGAGGCATTTTGCTGGCAGCTATAGGAATTGCAGCCGCCAGGCCGCTTTTATTACTGATGGACACGCCGGAAAATGTAATTGAGCATTCTGTTCTTTATATGAGAATTTATTTTCTTGGTATGCCGGTTATGTTAATATTTAACTTTGGAAGTGCAATTCTAAGGGCGATTGGCGATACAAGAAGGCCGCTCTTTTATTTATCAATAGCAGGTGTTATTAATGTTGCCCTGAATTTGTTTTTTGTAATTTCCCTTCACATGGGAGTGGCAGGGGTGGCACTGGCAACGGTGCTGTCTCAATGTGTGTCCACCATGTTGATTATCCGGTGCCTGATGAAAAGTGAAGGATGTTTCAGGCTTTACTTAAATAAGCTTCACATTCATTGGGATAAATTTGGAAAGATTGCGGCAATTGGCCTTCCGGCAGGCATACAGGGCTCTTTGTTTTCTATTTCCAATGTGCTGATTCAGTCTTCCGTTAATTCTTTTGGCTCTGTGGCTATGGCAGGAAACACTGCCGGAAGCAATGTGGAAGGATTTGTCTATACTTCCATGAACTCGGTGCATCAGACAGCAGTCAGTTTTACGGGGCAGAACCTGGGAGGGAAAAAGTATGACAGGATTGATAAAATATTGGCAGAATGCCTTTTATTTGTAACTGCAATTGGACTGATCATGGGGAACGGTGCATTTTTCTTTGGAAAACAAATTCTTGGCTTCTATTCCTCAGATCCACAGGTAATATCCTATGGCTTACAGAGGATGGCAGTTATCTGTACTTTTTATTGTATCTGCGGCATTATGGATGTTTTTGTTGGAAGTATCAGAGGGCTGGGATATGCAGTTATGCCCATGATCGTATCCCTGCTGGGTGCCTGTGTATTTCGGGTAATATGGATTTATACGGTATTTCAGTGGAATAGAAGCCTGCATACACTGTACATTTCCTATCCCATATCATGGGCGCTTACGGCGGGAGTACATGCGGTCTGTTTTTTTATTGTGAGAGGAAGGTTAATGAAAAATGCTGAAAAAAAGATATGAAGCAGTCATATTTGATTTGGATGGAACCCTTTTAAATACACTGGAGGATTTACAGGCAAGTGTAAACTATGCGTTGAAATGCCATAATATGCCGGAACGGAGTCTGGAAGAAATCAGGTGTTTTGTGGGTAATGGAATAGAAAAACTGATAGAACGGGCGGTAGTGGAAAATGTGGATGATTCTGTAAAAAAGGATGTTTTAGCTGCTTTTAAAGAGCATTACGCCATACACTGCAATGATAAAACAGGGCTTTATTTGGGTATTTCTGATCTGCTTGCAAAGTTAAAGGAACAGGGATTTCAAATGGCAATCGTGTCAAATAAGCTGCAGGCAGGGGTAGATGCGTTGTATGACAGATATTTTAAAGAATATTTGTCGGTGGCCATTGGCGCCAGAGAAGGAATTCGTAAAAAACCTGCGCCGGATACGGTATATGAGGCGTTGCGTATCCTTAATGTTCCGAAGGAACAGGCGGTTTATGTGGGAGATTCGGAGGTGGATATTGCAACAGCCGCAAATGCGGGAATGAAGTGTATCACTGTCGCATGGGGATTTCGAACCAGAAAGGAGCAGGAGAAGGCTGGTGCAGAATTATTTGTTGAAAAGCCGGAGGAGATTATAACCTGCCTTTATTTTTAATTATGTTTCAATTGCCGGCAGCCATAGGGGAACCTGTGGCTGCCTGTAATTTTAAAATATAAAATATATATTGACAATAGTGTGTATATATGATATATAC
>VSNT01000181.1 GCA_009774465.1 Lachnospiraceae bacterium | reverse complement strand
TAATTCTTATTGATACATGAATTTTTTGATCCAATAAATTATTTATATTGGAAAGCACAGTTTTGAATGGATTGTTCAAAATACCTTTATAATTTTTTGTTAGATTATAAACTGCTTCTGTACCATCAATTGTTATTTGAATGCGCTTGAGCTGCCAGCAGGCCTTTGCTGTCTTAATCATTTTCTCATTTAAAAATAATCCATTGCTAATCATACTGGATTCAAATCTTATATTTTTCTCCTTAAGTCGTCCACAGATTCGATTAATAACCGGATAGGCAATTGTCGGTTCCCCGCCAAACCAGGAAAGGTGGACTTTTTTCCTTCCGCAGCTTTTCTCAATAAACGCTGCCACATCTTCCGCGGTTTTAAGCGTCATGTTTTTTTGCAAAATATCTTTTTCATAGCAATAAAAGCATCTGGCATTACAGCGTGTGGTTGGCAAAATCGTAAATGATGTAATTTCCTGACAATCACTTACAGTTTTCAGCCTTTCTGCGCGTTCACAATCTACTTTAAAATATTCATCTGTATCTTTATCAGGTAAAAACAAATGTTCCTTCAATGTCTCTGCCCAGGCTCCCTTTAAGGAATTGCCTAAACAAATTGCTTCGTATTCTTGCCTTTCAAGCAGTACTAATTCTCCAGTGGCACAGTGGCATAAAAGAACCCCCTCATCTACCTGTAGGGAAATGCAAAATGCAGTAAGCTTATAATTCGAAAATATTCTGTCTGTTTCTTTATTAGACGCATCTTTTTTCCGCTTTCCTACTATAATCCGCATTTTTTATCTCCACACTCTTGCACTTTTCTATTTTCACCCAAGCTGCTGAATCATCAAAATCACTACAAACAATTGCCTCTCCTTGTTGAAGTACACCGACAACCTTCTCCTGATCCGGTCTTAACATCATACTTGTTGACACAGCGTTAATATCATCTGATGATGTTAACCTATGAATAATCTTTAAATTGGTATTTTTAACCGCATCTGGAATCAAACGTGTAGGTACCTGATCCACAATAATACATCCTTCGCCATATGCCCTGATTTCCGATAGCATATTACTAAACATTTTTGATGTATTAGCCTGAGCATTTTGAATTCCATTTACATCATCTAAATAATTGGGCATTAAACGGTGTGCTTCCTCAATTAAAGTTAAGTGCTTCAATTTACCGGCATCTGCTCCCTTTTTATAGGACTTATCCGTTCTATATTTTGATTCCCGGTATTCCCAAAGTGCAATTAAAATAATGGACATAACAAATGCCTTATCCCGATCATCAGCTAAATGTGAAAGATTAATAACCACACTATGATTTTCAAAAATATTTGAAAATTCCGTTGACCTTGGTACATTAAACAATGATTTTTTCCATCCCAGCAACAATGCATGAATTCTGGTAGTTACTGCTGCCTTGATATTACTCTCAACGTCTTTGTTATATTGCCGCCCTTCTAATATATATTGTGCCGTTTCTACCATTTCTTCAACCAATGGATAAATAATGCGTCCATCTTCTAAATAAGGACCATCAAGAGGATTGGCACTATCTATTAAGGAACTATCTTTTACATCCATTTTGTTTTGGACATGCATAAATATAGTTTCTTCCATAATAAGTGGAAGAACATCATACATAGGCATACTGCTTAATAAAGCAGACTTAAACCGATCTAAATGACTAAGCATATTCACAGAATTTCCAACTGCAACAGCAGGTTGAAAAGGATTAAGCTTTAATGCATCTATTTCATCTTCTGAAAATGCTCCTGGTGCATACACCAATATTTTGTTATTTTTTTTGCTTTTATTCTGCTCTAAAGCCCATTCAAGATATTCATCTTTTGCAGGCTCAATCACCAGAAAAGGAATGCCTTCTTTCTGAATTTCCTGCAATATCGTTTTACAAGTATTGGTTTTACCGCTTCCATTTGTTCCGGCAACTAATGTATGTCTCACCAGTTGATTCAAATCTATATTATATATTTGACTTGTTGGCAAACCAAAATCAAGCATCTTTCCTAAATTAACCGGGATTCCGCCATCTATTCGTTCTTTTACAATTGGAGGATTTGCAGCAAAGCGGGAAGCGTTCCGAACCACTCTAAGTCCAGGTATATCCCTTCGTGGAAGGCTGGTGGCAATAGATAATTCCTCCGTAGTTATCGGTGTTGCATAATCTTCAAATAATCTGCCAAGCGCTATGGAAACAGGTTGATTTGCATAAGGAATAATGTGCATTGACCGGACTAAATTGTCTGCACCAGAATTGGATGGAAGGACTTTTGTTCTAATAGGCTCTATATAACTATCATCACCTGAATAAACTGCCCTTAACATGCCCATAACAGTTTGAACATTAGAATCGGAATCAGCCAGCACATAAATCCCTGTTTTCCAAAAGCCTAAATTACGTCCCACTTTCATACGAAAAATGTGCTTATCTATTATCTCCTCGCAGTACATGGCCGACTTGTTAATATATGTTTTTGAAATGGAATCTGACCTTCCAATATTTGCACCTTTAACATTTGATGCAGAAACGTACTTACTTAAATTTCCCCCAATGTCTGCTCTTATCAATTCACCCAATCCTGCACCTATACTCAAATTCGCTCCATAAGACGCTCCATCTGAATAAGATAATGACATAGAAGCTCCACTGTTAGTACCTTCTGTCTTGGAATACTGTGTTAACGCATGGACTTCTGAACTTATATTTTCCAAAAGACGTAAGGAATCAACTATCTGTCCATCTGTAACCGGCATAGCTAAAATAACCACAGCAAAATCCTGATCTCCATTGTGATTTCTTAGCCCCATAACAATTTGATCCATTGTCTGGTACTCGCCATACGCATTCATTTTCCGAACAGATGGAATCCCTGTAACTGCACCGCAGCAATTAAATGGGATTAATGCATTTAGTTCTGTCCCTTTTATATTTTCCAGCCCGATTCCAGGCATTTGGCATCTTACAGCCTGCATGAGTTGATCCTGGGAGTCTTTCCCTTTTCCCTTACAAGTCGTAGGGATCACCCCCAGATACATCTTTGTTACAGAATTTTCCCGAAGCAAAACATAGCAGAGCTGATGATTTAATGTATGTAATGTTGCAATTGTATTTTGCCACCTTGGGTATAAAGCATAGCTTTTATCCTCCAAAGGAGAAACCGGCAGCCTTGTTATTCTTACCCAGCCTTGTTCTTTATTTGGCGCAAAATAAGGGTATTTTGCGTCAATTGCACTATCATTAAGAAAATCACGTTCCAAGGTGGAGCTTATAATATTCTGAATAGAATCATCTGGAACGTTTATTTCTTCCTGCTTTAGCTGTTTTTTTATCTGTTCAAGCTCTTTACTGCTAAGTCCAGTTTTAAGAAATCCACTCTGCGTATCAAATGACTGCATACTTTTATAAATTTCATCAGCCAATTCTTTTGATTTGATTTTCACCTAAACATACCTCTTTCATCATTTGCTCTTTTATAATGGGGAAAAAGATATTATTTTAACCATATTCTCTATCGCAAAAAACACCATCCCATCTGCAATCATCACAATAATCATCGCAATCACGACAATATTTGCAGGGAACGTCATTCTCACACCGCAGCTTGTCATACTCACAATTTTCACTGTTAAACACTGTACAGACCGTATCACATTCACAATTTGATGTGCATTGATACCCTTTTGTACTGCATCCTCCCCAATTAAAAAAGCAATCAGAGCTACATGGTTTAAACTCCCTATATTGGCTTTCATAACGATTCTGGGGCTTGGATTCATTTTTTACTGTTTCTTCATTTCTCCCCACGCTATCAATAATCACTTCAGGCGGTACATAATCAGGTTTTGGTTCCTTATAAGAAGCTGCCGCTCCACCAGCAACAACCAAATGAGGTTCTGGAAAACTTAAAATAGCATTTTCCTTAATAATCAGATTTGTCCTATTGCAGAGAAAGTCCTTTACAAAATACCACTGGCTATGTCCACCAGTTAAAAGAACCAAATCTATACAATTACCGGGCAAAGCAGCTTCGGTCAGTGCCCCATTAATCAGCTGTGTAAACTGCGGCAGGTAATCCTTAAGCAGTTCCTCAAATAATTTTCGATCTATATTTGTTACTGTAGTGTCAGATAATTGCCACACCATAGTAGAAAGGCGTCCAGGTACTTCATCACAAAGCTGATTTTGTGCAAGATACTTTCCCGAAAGCTGCTGTTCTTTAAAATATTTTACGTCAGACAATAATATCTTTTCACCAAAAATCACATCCCCTCCGCCAAGCATCTCTGTGATCTTTGTTTCTATTTTCTGTTTATAAAATTCACACAATTTTACATCTATTTCCCTGCCTCCAAAATTTCTGGTTCCATCTTTTGGGTAAAAGCTGATCGGTCTGCAACTATGTTGATTATTTGTATCATATTCAAATACTGCAATATCTGTAGTTCCAGCTCCCATATCAATTAACATTACTTTTAATTTTGAATTCTTGTGGCTGCTAAAAAAATTCTTTGTTTCTTCTGTGTCATGCATTAATGCATAATTAATTGCAGCACTGGCTTCATCAAGAAGTTTTACATTCTCAAATCCCACATTCCCGGCACATTGCATTAAAAAGTCCTGGGCAGATTGCGAAAATTTCCCCGGATATGTAATATATGTAATAACAAAATCAGGCTCTTTATCTTTTCGTATAGTATTTCCATGCTTATATGCCTGAAAAAGGTAGGCAAAAAACTTTTGTGTTAGCTCCTCCGCCCTTTTGCGTTTCTTTATATCATTGCTTATTAAATCCATCTTAAAATTGCTTTCAAGCAGTGCATAGAAAGAATTGGCATTTGCCGCATCCCACCCATATTGCTCATCACAATGCTTCTCATTCCCCTGTTTATTTTTTATCGTACCACTGTTTAAAATAAGTGTTGGAACGTATTTATGTCCATTAAATATAATATATTCAACGGTTCCAGGCTTCTCATCTATATAATCACAGTAACATACAACAGAGGTACTTGTGCCAAAATCTATACTTACTACACGATTTATCATCCTCATTACTCCTTTACTCTGGCTGTTCCTTGTTCAATACATTTTAAAATTGTCCCATCCTTGTAAATCCACGCCGGTTTTATAATCACTGCCATATCTCCGATTTCATATACATCATCAAAAAGATAAAAATTCTGATTCTTCTCAGAAATGGAAAATTCATTAAAATTATCCTGTATAATTCCCCATGTGTAAAGCGTATCCAGCCATTTACGCCCGGCACAACATTTTCCCTTTTTATTATGAGCAATCCTTAAAAAAAACATCTGCAAATGGGGGAGCCCCTCCATTCGCTTTTTCCAGACATCAAGTATTTTCCCAACCGTATTAGCATCCCCGCTTGTAACCGCATCATAAAGAACCTGGTAATAACCTGTAAAATCCAAAAGGTGTGCAAGCATATCATTTTTTGCTAATTCACTTTTTTCATTACGCCGCTTCCTGTGAAAGATCCATAATACAAAGCCTGCAATTACCGCAAAAATGAAAATAAGAATGATAATATCTTTAATATCCATCCTGTTTATGCCTCCTTTTCACTCTATGTACTAATTCTATTTTTTTAATAGTTTTTCTCCTTCTTTTCTATCATTTCTTGCTTTACTTTTTAAGGAAGAGGCCTGCGCCTTTAAAGAACTGGCTTTGTTATGATTTCCATTCATTTCCGCGCGATGCGCCTGAGCTAGTTTTGATTCTGCTTCTAATTCTTTTTGCTTCGCTGAATTAATCAAACCTGAACCTCTTATATGCTGCATATTATCAACGCCAAGCCCACCCGTAAAATTCAGTCTTCCATAAAACACCCGTTCCTTCATAAATTGGTAGATTTCAGGTATATCATTTTTCATTTGCTCCGAATTATTCACATATCTGCTATACATTTTTGCAAATCCGACTTTTCCATTTTGCTGGGTTAAATCATTAAACTCTCTTAAAAGCCCCGGGTTTTTTTCTATAATCGTTATGTATACATTTTCTCCCACTTTTTCTGCTGCCTCAATAGTAGTCAATTTTTCTAATAAAGTGAGATCCATTTTTTCTATATGGGATGCAGGCAGTTCTTGTTCAAAATGAGATTTTGTTTCTTGAATTTTTATATGTTCCATGTTGATTTATAAATTTTCCTATTTCTTCGTGATAAAAAACTATATTATTTCCTTTAAACATCTGCAAAATAAACTTAAAAG
>VSNT01000180.1 GCA_009774465.1 Lachnospiraceae bacterium | reverse complement strand
TAGTAATATTGATTGGAGTGATAGGGAGTATAGTGCTTGCTGTTATGTTAAAGTTAATAGTTGAAAAAGTATGGTGTTGATTTTTTGGTGAGAGGGAGAAATATAATGCAGGAGAGATGTATACAATTTAACAAGTCTGTTTATATAGGAAATAAATGCATTGAACAATCAGGACATGTTTTCATAATTGCTGAAGCAGGAGTAAATCATAATGGTGATATGAAGCTTGCCAAACAAATGATTGATGTGGCGGCTGAGGCGGGTGTCGATGCAGTAAAGTTTCAAACTTTTAAAACTGACCAGCTCATTTTGAAAAATGTTGAAAAAGCACCATATCAAAAAATGACGACTAATAATGAAATGTCGCAGTATGACATGTTAAAAAGTTTAGAAATAACAAAGGAACAGACAAAAGAACTTATGGATTACTGCAGAGAGAAAAATATAATTTTTTTGTCAACGCCATTTGAAAAGACAAGTCTGGATGAACTGGATGAATTAGGTGTTCCGGCCTTTAAGGTAGCTGCTACGGATATTACTAATATACAATTTTTAAGGCAGATTGCAGAGAAAAGGAAACCTATTATACTTTCGGCAGGAATGTGTTATTTAGAAGAGGTGACTAAGGCGTTAGAGACAATATATTGTATTAATAAAGATGTCATTTTATTACAATGTACAGCTAATTATCCAATACAGGATGAAGAAGCTAATATAAATGTAATTCGTACTTTTATGGATACATTTGATATTATAGTAGGGTACTCAGATCATTCACAGGGGGTTGGTGCATCTCCATATGCTGTTGCGGCAGGGGCTAAAGTCGTTGAGAAACATTTTACATTAAATAAACATATGGAAGGACCTGACCATAAGGCATCAGTAACACCAGAAGAGCTGAGGCAACTGGTGTCAGAAATTAGGAGAGTTGAAAAATATTTAGGAGATGGAATGAAAATGCCATCCTGTTCAGAGCAGATGACAAGAAAAGCTTTGCAAAAGTGTTTAGTAGCCAGTCAGAGTATTAAAAAGGGTGATAAGTTCTGTGCAGAAAATATTGTGGCTAAAAGAACAAATGGAGAAGGGGTTTCAGCTTTATATTATGACTATGTTGATGGAAAAATTGCAGGTCGTAATTATAACGCAGACGATATTATTTGGTTAAACTAAGGGTAAAAAGAGGCGATTTATGATATATGTATCATCATCATGTATTCACAAAAAAAATATTGCAGAAGTGGTACAGCTATTGGCAGAAAATGATATTAGAAATATAGAATTGTCTGGTGGAACGAAGTATTATGATGAACTGGAAAATGATTTAATAGTATTAAAGCATCGCTACAATTTAAATTATGCTTGCCATGCATATTTTCCCCCACCACGTAATTCCTTTGTAGTTAATCTTGCGTCATGTAATGATAAAATCTATAAGCAGTCTATTGAACATTATATAAGGTGCATAGATATGCTAAGGACTTTAAAGTGTAAAGTTTTATCTATACATGCAGGATTTTTAATTGAAATCGGAACAGACGAGATAGGTAGCAGATTAAATGATAGAATTGTTTATGAGAAAGATAAGGCATATGATAGATTTTGCTCTGCATATGAGAAGATTGTTGAATTATGTAATGAAAATGAAATAGAGGTTTTTCTGGAAAATAATGTATTGAGTGCTGAAAATTACGAAGAATTTGCAAAGCACAATTATATGATGATGACAGATTATGCATCAATTATGGCAATGAAAAGTCAGTTGAAGTTTAATTTGCTATTGGATTTAGGGCATCTTCATGTGTCTTCTAAGACGTTAGGACTCAATTATTTCGAAGAATGTAATAAGCTGAAAGAATATGTCAGATGGATTCACATTAGTGAAAATGATGGTATTTTTGATGAGCATAAACCATTAATAAAAGACAGCATTATTTTAGAGGAATTTAGGAAAATGTATGATTATCATCCCAATTTGAATGTTACGCTGGAGACGACAGGAAATATTGATGAAATTTGTAAAAGTATAAAATTGCTGGATTACAGAAAAATATATTGAAAGAAGGATAATGATGGAACTGGAAAAGTTGGTTTGTAATAGCAAGGCTACAATAAAGGATGTGATGACGTGCATTGATGAAAATGCAAAAGGGATTGCGTTTGTAGAGGACGATACAGGGCGACTTGTAGGTGTTATGACTGATGGAGATATTAGGCGTCTATTAATAAATGGTTATGGAGTAAATGATTCTATTGAAGCGCATATGAGGAAAGAATTCGTGTACGCAAAGATTAATGATAAACCAGCTGACATAGTGGCAAAATTTAATTATCGTATTCGAATTCTTCCCATTGTAAATGAAAGCATGCAGTTAGTAGATTATGCAAGTTATGATGAAAATGTGCATATGTCGTTGGCGCAGCCACAGATGAGTGGGAATGAATACAAGTATTTGATGGATGCTTTCCTTTCTACATGGATATCAAGTACAGGTAATTATATCACTCGTTTTGAAAAGGACTTCTCAAATTATTGTGGTGTAAAGTATGGAGTTGCAACCTCCAATGGAACGACAGCATTGCATCTTGCTTTAACTGCATTAGGAATTGGCAACGGAGACGAAGTGATTGTTCCTGATATTACTTTTGCTGCTACGATTAATGCAGTGGTTTATACAGGTGCGACTCCAGTTATTGTAGATATTGAAGAGGATAGTTGGTGTATTAGTCCAGAAAAAATAGAAGAAGCGATTACACCAAGAACGAAAGCCATTATACCGGTTCATATATATGGTCAACCCTGTGATATGGGGAGAATCTGTACAATTGCCGAACAAAATAATTTACATATAATTGAAGATTGCGCGGAAGCGCATGGGGCAGAATGGAAGAATAAAAAGGTTGGTTCATTTGGCATTATATCATGCTTTTCTTTTTTTGGTAATAAAGTAATTACTACAGGTGAAGGAGGGATGTGTATTACGGATGACGAGGAATTGAATGAAAAGATGCGTATATTACGCGATCATGGAATGAGTAAAGATAAAAAATATTATCACGAAGTAGTAGGCTTTAATTATAGAATGACGAATCTTCAAGCAGCAATTGGAACTGCACAAGTAGAGAGAATTGATGAGATACTTGAATGGAGAGAGCATTTAGAGGAAAAGTATCGGGAAGTTTTCAGGGATTTGAGGAGAGTGACTTTACAGGCAAATACGTTAACTGACAGAAAAAAAATATCGTGGCTTGTTTCAATTTTAGTAAATGAAGATAAAAGAGATAATATTTTGGCTGCTTTAAAGGCGAATGGTATAGATGCAAGGCCTTTTTTTACTCCTTTAAGTGAGATGGAAATTTATCAAAAGTATGCAAGAGAATGTAAAGTAAGCAGGATGATATCAAAGATGGGCTTAAATTTGCCCACAACATATGAAATGAATTTAGAAAAAATTGAAAGGATAAAATTTCTGATAATGTCTGGGCTCAAAGAGGAATTAAATCACAGAAATTAGGATGAGGTAAAAATGAAGGATGAGCTATTAAAGTGTCCTATTTGTTCAGGGGGCCATTTTTGACACATAAGGGAACAAGAGACAATCCGTTGATAGACGTATATCGTTGCGGTGAATGTGGAACAAAATTTTTAAGTATGGAAGATAAAAATGATTATGAAAATGGATTTATGTATGAAACAAATAACTTGTCAAATTTAGATATAGAAGAGAGGCTCCGGCGATTTCAAGAGGATGATGTACGTCGGTTTGACATGGTGAAAAATATTTGTGCAGGAAAAAAAGTGCTGGATTTTGGTTGTGGATTTGGTGGATTTTTACAACGCATATCTACAGTTGCAGAGGTGTGTTATGGAATAGACTTGGGTACAGATGAAAGAAATTATCTAAACAGCAAAGGAATCAAGTGCTATAAATACATAGAAGAAATAAAAGGAAAGTTTGATGTTATTACTTTATTTCATGTATTTGAACATTTGTCAAATCCAAAAGACTGGTTGGATAAGTTTAGTGAATATTTAGATGAAGGCGGGACATTGATCTTAGAAATCCCGCATGCAGATGATGTTTTATTATCTTTATATGAAAGTAGTTGCTTTGCCAATTTTACGTACTGGAGTGCTCATCTATTTTTATATACTGATAAAAGTATTTCTATGGTCATTGAAGAAAATGGAAAATATTGGATTGAATCTGCGAAACAGATTCAACGCTATACCATTGCAAATCATTTGATGTGGCTGGCAAAAGGATTACCAGGAGGTCACAAGGAATGGGATTTTCTGGATAGTAAGGAATTAAATGAAGCGTATTATAAAAAGTTAAGAGAACTAAAAATGTGCGATACACTTTTTTATACCCTTAAATTGAAATAAAACATTTTATTGGGAAAAGCAGATGGATGGAATGGGTGCAGAAATCGGAAAGCAAATTAATATTTTTTCAAGACTACAAAAGAGAACTGAAGATAGCAAGATAGTTATATTTGGATGTGGTGGACACGCAAGAAGCATTATAAACGTGATTCGGGAAAACAATAAGGAGATGGATATTGTACTTGTAGATGACAATGCAAAAGAAAAAGAGTGTATTTTGGGATGTAAAGTGGTGCATGAATTAGAAATAGGGCATAATGATGTATATATTGTTGCAATTGGAGATAATTTAAAACGCAGACAGATATACAATCGGTTGAAAGAGGATTATGCAGCACATTGCACTTTTTTGATATCTTCGTATGCTGGTATTGGAATTGATGCGCGGATAGGTGTGGGTACTTTTGTGGCACCAAATGCTTATGTAGGGGCGCAAGCAGTTATTGGAGAAAATTCAATTATAAATACAAGCAGTATTATAGAGCATGAAGCAATGATAGGAGATCATACCCATGTAGCGCCAGGTGCTATAATATGTGGACGAACCAGAATTGGTAATAATGTTTTTTGCGGTGCAGGAAGTACAATTATCGACAAAATTACGATTTGCGATAATGTAACTATTGGAGCAGGGGCTGTGGTGAAAGAAAATATTTCGGAGCCCGGAGTATATGTAGGAGTTCCGGCAAAAAGAATAAAATGAATGAGTAAGGAGGTGTGGCTTAAGATATGTTAGCAGTAATACCAGCAAGAGGGGGATCAAAAGGTGTCCCAAAGAAAAATATCAGAGAGCTTAGTGGAAAACCATTAATCTCATATACTATACAGGCAGCTATTGATTCAAAAATTTTTGAAAAAGTGATAGTATCAACAGATAGTAAGGAGATAGCTGATATTGCTACTTTTTATGGCGCGGAAGTCCCTTTTATACGCCCCAAAGCAATATCTGGAGATTTGACCTCTTCAGATGATGTAATTTTGCATGCGTTATCTTACATGCAGCAGCAGGGGAGCCAGTATAATGAAGTATGTAAATTGCAGGCAACTTCACCACTTAGGAACAGTGAGCATTTGAGAGAAGCATATAGTTTGTTTCACGAGAAGAATGCAGATTTTCTTGTCAGTGTATGTGAGTGTGAGCATTCACCTCTATGGTCAGGGATTATTGGGGCAGATTTGAGACTGGATAATTTTATTTCTGACGAAGTAAAGAGAAGTTGTAGACAGGATTTGCCAACTTATTATAGATTAAATGGTGCTATTTATATGGGGAAAGTTAAACAATTTAATATAAATAAAAGTTTTTTGGGTAAAAACTGCATTGCTTATGTTATGAAGCAAAATGAGTCGATAGATATTGATAGTCAATTAGATTTTACTTTGGCAGAAATAATGATTAGGGATTTATAAAGAACATATAGCAGTATTTCAAAATTAATTTAGAAAGGTATGAAGGTTAACAAATGAGTGAAAAGAAAATTTGGTTTAATGGTTTACAATCGTTAAGGGCAATGTTGTTTTTTGTTGTTTATTTATCACATTCCATAGGATTTCATACTCAATACGTGATTTATGGCGGAGCGGCTGTTTCAACTTTTTTTGTACTTTCCGGTTTTCTTTCTGGTTATTTCTACAAAAATGATGAAAATAGTTCTCTGATGTTACAATGTGTAAGGTACGGGGGGCAAAATAAGGAAGTTTTATCCATTTTATTTTGTCTTTGTGATTGTCGGTCTTTTTATACATAGAGGTACATGGTATCAACTGATTGAAAATATATTTCTGGTTCAGAGTTATTTTGGGACTTTCTCATCACATTCATTTAATCCGCCAACCTGGTTTTTATCAAGTATAATGCTAAGTTATTTTTTGGCACCTGTTATTAATAAAGTATGCCATAGAACTAAAAAATATATAAATATTATTTTAATGTTTTTATG
>VSNT01000018.1 GCA_009774465.1 Lachnospiraceae bacterium | reverse complement strand
ATTATATTGAGCTTCCCCAAATAGGGAAGCTCTTTTTTGGCTGTTTGCCTTTACAGAGTTTTTTAAAAATCAAATAAAATATATATGTATTAAGTCCGTTTTTTGGTACATATAAGATTGTATAATGATTTAAAACTATTGATAAAACCAAAAGGGAAAAATATAGCTATGCGGAGGAGTAAAACTGAGGAAATGTTTTACGTGTGACGTTTTGGTTGGTATTCGCTATTTGATAAAGGGAGCTTAAGTATGTTGTTTTTAGTGGACTATGAAAATGTTGGGAACATGGGCATGAAAGGCTGTCATTACCTGGATAAGTCAGATTATTTGATTGTTTTTTATAGTGAGGCTAAAAAGAATATGGAACGAAGATTTCTGGATAGTATTACAGACTCAGGCTGTACGGGATTATTGGGATAAAAAGGCAGTAAACAGGAGAAAGGTTTTGCTCTCTGCCTGTATAGAAGATGGTTTGGTAAGCAGTAATGAAAACAGCGAACGGGTAAGAGAGCTGAAAGGACTGCGTGAGAATTTAACTATTGGAGGTTATTTTGCTGATTATGCGGAAAAGCTGCGCATAAAGACTGTGATAAAACGATTATTTGACGGGACAGAATATGAAGGAATGACAGAACAAATTCAAAAGTTGATGGTAAAAAAGGAGAAAACTCCAAGGATTATATATTTGGATTGCCTGCATTCGTTTGGCAGAGATGGCGGATTGGCAATTTATAATAGAATGAAAACCTGCAAGGAGCTGTAAAATACGTAAATATCAATTAATTTCTATTGAGTACAGTCAATGAATTAAGGATTAATCAGCAAAAAAGTCTAAGCAGAAAGGCATGGGTATAATTATAAAATTCAATAAACTTATACCAGAACTGACTGTCACCGAAATTAGTAAATCCAGAGAATTCTACGCGAAGATACCGGGATTTAAAATAGAATACGAATACCCACAAAGTACGTTTGCATGTATTATTGCATTGGACGTTTCAGGAAAGATTTTTACCGCATTGACGCGGCTGGGGGCATATGGTATTCTGATACGGATATGGGTGATTTTGGCAGTGCAGTTATATAGAAATAATATGAAATGTAAGCGGTCTGCATGGAGGGCGTATATATGGATTATTCAAGGGAGTTTTTTGAACGGGCTGGTGAAGGTACTTTGGAAGAGGGAGATTGTGAGCAGGGCAGCGATGTGCATAGCGTTCAGCATTTGGAGACAGTCATTAATGAGGGACTTCGCATTGCATTACAGGAGGAAACTCCGGATCAATCGCTGGAGGTGTTGCTGGAGCATTTGGGAAGAGCGCTGAACGGGGAGAGAACTTATATATTTGAAAAAAACGAGTCCGGCGGTGATGATAATACATATGAGTGGGCAGCTGAAGGGGTAGAGCCGGAAAAGGAGAATCTTCAAAATGTGCCTTCTGAGGTGTGTGCAGGCTGGTATCGGAATTTCAGCGTCGGCAAGCATATCGTTATTGAAAGACTGGAAGAGATTCGGGAGACAGAGCCTCTTCAATATGAGAATTTAAAAAGACAGGGAATCCATTCTCTTGTGGTGGTTCCTCTTTATAACGGCGAGAAAATTATCGGATTTTATGGAGTAGACAATCCTCCGGTGAAGCTGTTGGAATATGCATCAAATATGCTTCACACTGCGGCATATTTTATTGTATCTTCTCTAAAAAGGCGCAACTTGTTTCGCAGGCTTCAAAAGCGGAGTTATAATGTGCTCCATGCTCTCAGCGTGGACTATCTGGGTATCTGTCAGGTGAATTTTGACACAGGCGAATGCGAGATATACCGAAACAGCGATCAAATGAGCTTAGACTGGGGTGTCGATTTTGAAGACGACTATCAGACGTCTATGGAGCGCTATATCTCCAGGTGTGTGATTCCCCGGGAGCAGGAAAGGCTTCGTGATGTAACAAAAAAAGAATATGTGCTGGATCAGCTCAGGACAAAGAAGAAGTTCTATATCCGGTATCAGGTAAAAGATAATCCTTATGGATTGAAACATATGGAGATTCATTTTTCTGCTATGGAGGAGACGAAGAAAAAGAACTGTGCAATTGTTGCCCAGAGGGACGTCAACGCAGTAGTGGAGAAGGAAGAGGAATATAAGCTGGAAGTAAGGCAGAATCTGGAGGATATTCTGGAACAGGCCAGAACCGGGATCTGGACGATTGAGCTGGAGGAGGGCTGCCAGCCGAGGATGTATGGGAATCGAACTATGCGGATCTTATTGGGAGTATCAGATGATATCGAACCGGAAAAATGCTATCAGCACTGGTTTCAAAATATCGATCCGGATTATGTGGATATGGTGCAGAAAGCGGTACGAGAAATTCTGGAAGACGGACGATCTGAGGTGATTTATCCCTGGAATCATCCTAAACTGGGTAAAATATATGTCCGCTGTGGTGGCGTGCCGGACAAAACATTCAATAAACCGGGTGTAAGCCTGAACGGATATCATCAGGATATCACAGATACAATGGTTGCAAAGAATAAACAGGAGCAGTCTATTATGGAGCTGCTGGAAAAGGTGAGACGAGCAAATTCGGCAAAGAGCGAATTTCTTTCTCATATGTCCCATGATCTTCGGACACCTATCAATGGAATTCTGGGAATGCTGGGTATCATGGAGAAAAGTCAGAACGATCCGGAAAGACAGAGCGAGTGCCGCAGGAAAATCCGTGTGTCAACGGAGCATCTGTTGTCATTAGTCAATGATGTGCTTCAGGTCAGTAAGCAGGAGAGCGGAAGAACAGTAGTGGAGGAACCCTTTGATCTTCATGATATTTTGGAAAACAGTATTGAGCTTTTGTCTGTTAAAGCGGAGGAGAAGGAGGTTCAGCTGACGCTTAAGGAAGTTGGTTTGCAGCACAACAGATTTCTTGGCAATCCATTGCACGTGCAGCAGATTTTGATGAATATCATTGACAATGCTATCAAATATAATCGTCCTCAGGGAACAGTATTTATTCAGGTAAAGGAAATTTCCTGTCAGGACGGGACTGCTGTCTGCCAATTTGTGATTGAAGATACTGGGATCGGTATCAGAGAGGAATTCAAAAAGCATATTTTCGATTTGTTTACACAAGAAAATCAGGGGGCAAGAACCAACTATAATGGCGTCGGGCTTGGCATGTCTATCGTGAAGGAGCTGGTTGACCAGATGAAGGGCAGTATAAAGATAGACAGCCAGATCAACAGGGGAAGCGTGTTTCAGATTACTCTGCCTTTACAGGTTGACGAGAATTGGAGTTTGAAATCTGTGGATGAGGAGGCGGATTTTGGGGCTGATATTGCCGGTATGCGTGTTCTTTTGGTGGAGGATAATGAGATTAATTGTGAAACAATGGAATTTATGCTTACAGAGGCAGGGGTAGAAGTTGTAACTGCAAATGACGGAAAGGCAGCCGTGGATGCGTTTGCAGCGTCCGGCCTGGGGACCTTTGACTGTGTGCTCATGGACTTGATGATGCCGGTTATGAGTGGATATGAGGCGACACGTGTCATTCGAAGTCTGGAACGGTCAGACGCACAAATCGTTCCTATTATTGCACTTTCGGCTAATGCATTTGAAGAGGATGTTGCTCTGGCGAAGGATGCCGGAATGAATGAACATTTGGCAAAGCCGGTGGATATCAGAAAAATGTTTAAGGTGATGAGACGATTACGTCCCTGACTACATTCATGAAAGTATTGTACTTGTGGTTTTTGATGATGCACTGCACCTTTTTGCTTTGCGTCGGGAATAAAGTCTGAAAAATGGAGATAAAAAGTATGAAAAACTTAGTTTTGCCACGATCTTTAAAAATCAGTACGGCAGTGATCGTTTGCCTGAATATTTTCGTATTTTTGTTCTTAGGAATATCCATTAACAAAATGAGTGAAGGCACAATTGAGAGTATAGGTACCACTTACATGTCTGGAATGAATGAGCAGGTATCACTGCATTTTGAAACGATTATTGATCTGCGGCTTACAATGGCAGAATCCATAGCACATATCGCCGCAGGTAAAGAAGATTCCGGCTATGGTTCAAAAGAAGAAATAGAATACGGTGCAAAGGCAAGACATTTTTTATGTGCCGCATTATATTCGTCTGATGGCAGGATGGAAATGATTTTTGGTGATTCAGTGAAATTGAATCATCCAGAACCTTTTTTGGAGAGTTTGAGAAATGGGGAACGTAAAGCGGCATCTGCGGTCAACAGCGAAGGGAATGGTGTGCTGTTGTTTGGTGTTCCCTGTAAATATCCCATGTCTGATGGAAGCAGCAGCCTTGGCATTGTGGTAGGTCTTTCTTCCGCATATATGAGTGAGGTTCTTTTTCTCGCATCAGAAGATTCGCTTGCTTCTTCTTATGTGATACGTGAGGACGGGAGTTACGTTGTCTGTGGTCAGACTAATAAGGATGAATATGATTTTGACAGTTTTTACAGTATTTTTGAAGGGCAGAATGAGGACGTGGATTTTTATGTTCAACAGATGCAGGCGGCTGTGAATGGAGACAAAGATTATTCCATTATTCTGCAGAATGGTGAATCACGTTACCATTTGTACTGCACTGATCTGCCTTATTGCGAATGGTATCTGGTGACGGTGCTTCCGTTTGACGAGCTGGATAATGAGATTTCAGGTATGAGTCATCATTGGCTTATTATGGTTTATGCCGCTTCATTTGCTGTAATTGCTATGCTTCTTTATATATTTTTTCAATATTTAAAAGTGTTCAGAAGTCAGGTTGCGGAATTGAAGCGTATGAATTTGGAAACTGATGCGGCACGAAAGGCGGCTGAAAAAGCGCAGAATGAAGCTGAACACGCGAATGCGGCCAAGCAGGAATTCCTGTCCAGTATGAGTCATGACATACGTACGCCCATGAATGCCATAATTGGTATGACATCTTTGGCCATAGCCAATTCAGATAATCAGGAACAAACGAAAGAATACCTGCGTAAAATTGAATTGTCCAGCAAACATTTGCTTGGACTTATCAATGACGTACTGGATATATCAAAGATTGAAAGTGGTAAAATGACGCTGAACATTGAATCGGTATCGTTAAGGGAGATTATGGACAGCATTGTTAATATCATACAGCCGCAGGTTAAGGGAAAAAATCAACAGTTTAATGCAGCAGCCTATGAGATTATAACGGAAAATGTGTGTTGTGACAGTGTGCGTTTGAATCAGGTATTGATTAATCTGTTGGGGAATGCTGTCAAATTTACACCGGAGCAGGGCACTGTTCAAGTGCAGGTGTATCAGGAAGTTCTGCCTGAAAATACTTCCTGCGTTCGTACCCATTTTACAGTAAGTGATACGGGGATTGGCATGTCAAAGGAGTACCAGAAGAAAATATTTGATTCTTTCAGCAGGGAGGATAATACCCGGGTGCAGAAAACAGAAGGTTCCGGGCTGGGAATGGCAATTACCAAGTATATTGTGGACGCTATGGGCGGCAGTATTTCCGTACGGAGTGAGCAGGGTGAGGGCACGGAGTTCCACGTGGTTCTCGATCTGGCGAAGGTGGAAGAGCCGGAACCTGACTCGGCGCTTCCGGCCTGGAATATACTGATTGTTGATGAGGACGAACGGTTGTGTAGAAATGTGGCTCACTCCTTAAATTTAATGGGTATCTATGGGGAATGGTGCCTTAGCGTTGAAGACGCAATAGAAAAAATCAGTGAACGCCGCCGTCAGAATAATGATTATCAAAACATTCTTTTGGGATGGAAATTACCAGGAATGAATGGAATTGAGGCTGCCAGAAAAATTCGTTTGCACTATGGAGAAAGCAGTCCGGCAATGCTGCTTACAGCCTGTGACTGGAGCGGGATGGAAGAGGAAGCTGGGGAGGCAGGAATTTCCGGCTTTATATCCAGGCCTTTATTTAAGTCTACTTTGTTTGATGCCCTGAAAACATATGCCGGCGCTCCTGGGGAAGAAACAGCGGATACCACAAATGCTCTTGATTTGGGGCTTAAAGGAAAACGCATTTTATTGGCGGAAGATAATGAACTTAACTGGGAAGTTGCAAGGGAACTGCTCTCAGCCCTTAAAATGGAATTGGAGTGGGCTGAAAATGGGCAGATTTGTGTTGAAAAATTTGAGAATTCTGCTATAGGATATTACGATGCAATTCTTATGGACGTGCGGATGCCCGTGATGGATGGATATGAAGCTACCGGTTTTATTCGGAAGCTGGAACGGGAAGATGTGGAAATTCCCATTATTGCAATGACCGCTGATGCTTTTACAGAAGATATTCAAAAATGTTTAGAATGCGGCATGAATGATCATTTGGCAAAACCGATTGATGTTCAGGATGTGGTCCGCAAGTTAAAAAAATATCTTGGCTGTAGGAATTGATTTTGGAGGAAAAATGACAACCATATATTTTGTCAGACATGCTGAACCAAATTACGATAATCATGATGATTTATCCAGGGAACTTTCAAGTAAAGGATTACAGGACAGAAAACTTGTTACGAAATTTTTGCTGGATAAGCGTATTGACGCTGTATTATCAAGTCCGTACAAACGGGCAGTTGATACGATTGCTGACTTTGCGGAATCGGTAAATCTGGAAATAGAAATTATAGATGATTTTCGGGAACGGAAAATAGGCAATGAATGGATAGATGACTTTAATACATTTAGCAGGAAACAGTGGGAAAATTTTGATTATAAGCTGACTGATGGCGAAAGTTTGAATGAAGTGCAAAGCAGAAATATAAAAGCGTTAGGTGAAGTGTTAACTGCCTTTAAGGGGAAAAATGTTGTTATTGGAAGCCACGGGACTGCACTGAGCACCATTATCAATTATTATAACAAGGCATTTGGCTTTTCCGACTTTGAAAGAATTAAAAATTTAATGCCCTGGGTAGTGAAATTTGCTTTTGATGATGATGTTTGTGTGGAAATTCGGTCATATAATCTGTATGAGATTTCACTAATGACATATACGAAAGCGCAGCGGGACTTACAGTGACCGGAAATTTTTTGTATTTGTTATGCATATGAGAATTGGACAGGCGGGTGAAAAGGGGGATGGAGATGAAGGGAATAAGAGTAAAGAAAAAAGCAGCACGTATAGTGATATGCGTTTTACTCATTGTATTTGCAGCAATTGCATTACTCTGGAATCATTATCTAAATAAAAACAGCCTGCTTGAAAAATTTATTACAGGGCAGAATCAGGAAGTGTATTTGCTGGGAACGTTTCATACAGATCATTTTAACAAGTGGCTTAATTATTCTATGGAAGATATGCTGAGTGTAGTTGAAAATGTGGCCCCGGATGTGGTTTTTATTGAAGCCCGTGAAAAATATTTTCAGGAATATAATGTGGTTGATGGCCCAATAGACATGAATGTTGTTTACAGTTATTGCATAAATAATGGTATTCGGGTGGAGATGATTGACTGGTGGGAGGTGGATAATAATTATCAATCCAATACCACATCTGCGATTCGGGATGATCATATTTTTAACAATATCAACAGCAAACTACAGCAGCTTGAAGAGGGGACAAAAGTATTAGTAGTTTGCGGAGCAGGTCATTTTTATGCGCAGACCAAAAGATTTTGTGAGGAAGGATTTGTGAAGAAATCCATTGTGGATAAAAAGAGTTATTTTGAGACGGAAGAAGAGTTTAGATATCCATCCGGAGCTGCCCTGGCCTGGGAAAAGCGCGCTTATTTTTATGCATATACATATCCCGATATTATAAGCATGGATGAATCCTTAGATGAAAGCATAAAAGTGCAGTTTACAGGAGGGGATCATGATGCCTTTTACAGGCAGCAGATAGAGTACTGTGATTTGTTTGAAGAGAATATTTTATATAAAAAATAAGGAAAGTCAGCAGATGTCCCAAACAGTGCGAATAACTGTGCGGGGCATCTTTTTATTGTAACAATTCTGCATGGTTGAACTGTTACTTTTCATTAACAAAGGGTGACATCCGCTGTTTACAAATATCTTTTTTTATGTTATTGTATTGAATATAAGTTCAATGAATTAATGTTCAATGAATTAATGTTCAATGATTTAAAAGTCAAAAATAGGGAGTTAAAATTGGAAACAAGAAAAGAGCAAAAAGAGAAAAGAAGGCAGGAAATCATATGTGCAGCTCTGGAATTATTTGTAAGCAGGGGATATGCAGCCACAAAGATAACAGATATTGCGGCACAGGCAAACATGAGTACCGGACTTATGTTTCATTATTTTGAATCAAAAGAAAAATTATATGAAGAGTTAATACGAATGGGGGTGGAGGCAACCGCTTATCCGGCTGAGCAAAAATGTGAGCACGCAATTGATTTCTTTGTTCAATTTACGACGCAATTGTTTGCCTACATGAAAGAACATCCTGCTACGGCCAAGATGTTTGTGCTTATGGCACAGGCGCAGAGAAGTGAAGCAACACCGGCACATATCCGGGAAACAGCCCTGCAGGTAAACACAATTGAACAGTTTGTGCCGATTGTTGAATGGGGACAGCAGGAGGGAACCATAAGGGACGGAGATCCCGGAGTAATTTCCAATGCCTTTTGGTGCTGCATACAGGGAATTGCGGAGCGCTACGCTACAAATCAGGAAATTGATTTACCACAGCCGGAGTGGATTGTGGATATTGTGAGAAAGAAATAGAGGGAGTGTACATTATGAAAAAGGTAGTAATTATTGGCGGCGGAATTGCGGGAATGACAGCAGGAGTTTTATTGCAGAAGGCTGGATTCCAGACAGAGATTTACGAAAAGAATGCTTTGCCCGGCGGATTGTGTACCGGCTGGAAGCGGGAGGGCTATTTTATTGACAACTGTATCCACTGGTTAACCGGAACAAGGCCGGGCAGCGGATTACATGGGCTGTGGAAAGAGATTGGAGCTTTGGGGGATGGTGTAGAGCTGCATAAAAAGGAAATGTTCTTTTCCTCTAAACTGGATGGCCAGGTTTTGACCTTTTGGAGAGATAAGGAAAGAACGCGAAAGGAAATGCTGGCCCTTTCGCCGGAAGATGAAAAGGAAATTAACAAGTTAATTGATTATGTTTCAATGGCAGAAAGTATGACAGTTCCGGTTGAGAAGCCTTTTGACGCAATGAGTCCCATTGATTTTATAAAGCTTGGCATGTCCATGAAAGAAATGGGAAAAGTAATGAAAGAGTATGGAATGGATATTCAGGGACTTGCCGCGCGCTTTAAACATCCATTAATCAGGCGTGCAATTACAGATTATATGCCAAGAGGATATCAGGCATATGCTTTTTTGGTTTCCTATGCGGTAGTGACTGGTGGAAACGGGGATATTCCAAGGGGCGGTTCGCTTAAAATGTCACTGCGTATTGCCGAAAAATATAAAGAGTATGGAGGGGTACTTCATACCAATACAGAGGTAGAGAAAATCATATTAAATGGGAAAAAGGCAGCAGGAATTTTGCTGAAAAACGGTACAAAGGTTGATGCTGATTTTGTTATATGTGCGTGTGATACAAATCATACGTTCGGTAAGCTTCTGCCGGAAGCATATATGCCTGGGGGACTTAAAAAAATGTATGAGGAAAAAGAAAAATATCCGGTCAGCAGTGGATTTCAAATTGCTTATGCAGTAGACGGGGTATTTGGGGAGCTTACCGGAACAAGGGTATTTTCCTGCGAACCATTAAAAGTGGGCAGCCAGAGCGTGCAGTGCATGAGCATCCAGTCCTATGATTATGAACCGGATTTTGCACCGGAAGGGAAAATGGTATTACAGTCCAATTTTACACAGACAGAAGAGGATTACAGGTACTGGGAGTCGCTGTATGCAGATAAAGAGGCATACAGGAGTCAAAAAAATGAAATTGCCCAGGCTGTAATGGAAAGAGTGACCACTGAGTACCCGTTTTTGAAAGGGAAAATTCGTGTTCTTGATGTATGGTCGCCGATAACCTATACCAGGTATTGTAATTCTTATCAGGGAGCATATATGAGCTTTGTGGTGACCAGGCAGGCGAAGAGTATTACGGTACCTGGTAAGGTAAAAGGGCTTGATAATGTATTGCTTGCAAGTCAGTGGCTGATGGGGCCCGGCGGGCTTCCAACTGCGGTGGCAATGGGGAAATTTGCCGCGTGGCGTATCATAAAAAGGAAGAAACTTTAAACGGATAGTAAGACAGGAGGCCGCGAAGATCAGACATTGGGAATTCTCAGTATCTGGCCAATATTCAAAATATCGCTGCTTAATCCGTTCAAATTTTTGATGGCGCTGACCGTTGTGCCATATCTTTGGGCCAGCAGCCAGAGAGTATCTCCCGGGCGGACAGTGTATTTAAAATACGATTCGTCTACGGACTCTGATGCCGGAATCCGCAGTACCTGACCGATGCTTAGATTATCGCTGGTCAGTCTGTTTAAATTTTTAATTGCTTCAACTGTGGTATGGTACCTTTGAGCCAGCAGCCAGAGGGTATCTCCTGGACGTACAATATATTCTATTACTCCGGCGTCGACGCCGGGAGGAATCACATTATTTATACCCAGATAGGTATTATACAGGGCCTGCCATGTGAGCGGGCCCACTATGCCGTCAGGGTTAAGCCCTGCTGCACGCTGGAATGCCGCAACCGACTGCTGCGTTTTGCTTCCGAAAATTCCGTCCTGCGCGGGGGCAGGAATCGTAGAGTTAAATTCGGCTGCCACATTCAAAAGATACTGCAGGGTGATTACATCCTGACCGGAGGAACCGGCATGCAGAACAGAACCTGGTGGAACAGTTCCAATTCCCAAGGAAGTTCCTTCACTGTCCAGCTCGGCAAGTCTGGTGACGGAGGCATACAGATAGGAAAGTTTATTCCAGGTGGCCTTTCCTACCAGACCATCGGGGGACAGATTAAAAATATTCTGAAACCTGGTAACTGCTGCCTTCGTGCTTTCTCCAAATACCCCTTCTTTATCTGTAATTGCGGGAATTGCAGGGTAATTACGCCGAATTCTTTTCAGATAAGTCTGAATCGTCTGCACGTCAAGTCCTGTGTTGCCTTCCCGGAGTACAGTGCCGGGATAGGAGGAGAGAACTCCGGTAATAATGTTTGTTTCCGCAATCTCAATATCCTTTGGGTAATAGGAACGCAGTATCTGTAAGGGGCTGCGCCCCTGATTTGCCAGTGAAACCGTTCCCCATTGGGACATGCCTGCGCAGGTTGCAGTAGTTCCATTACAAAAGGAGGTAAAATAAGGTGAAATCTGTCCCTGTCTGCGGACATATTCGTTAAAGATTTCGTCAACAATCAGGCTGATGGACTGATAAATATTCCGGCCATATATAAAATACTGGTCATAGGCAGTATTGTTGGTTATGTCAAAGCTGTAGCCGCGGCTCCTGTACCATTCGGTAAAAACCCTGTTTAATGCAAAAGTGATAATCGCATAAATATTTGCCCGTAGAGCAGCTTCCGGCCATGTGGGATAAATTTCACTACTGGCAACATTCTTTACATAATCGGGAAAAGATACCTGAACATTTGCCGCAGATGAATTGGGACTGCCCAGATGTATTGTAATTGGATTGGGAATGACTACCTGACGGAGCACCTGCGGTGCCACATCAGGCCCTTTTTGATTACGCTGCCCTGTCATGGAGACAGCAGGTGCGCCAATTTGAATTTCTGTTAAAGCAGGAGAGCGCTGTCCCACCCGCATTGGAACAAACTCAAGGGGCTGAATAGCCGTCTCACCATCCAGAATTGGAATGCCGGTGATATGAATCGAATTAAACCCTTTTGCAAATGCAAGTATATCATAGCCAATAAAAGGCGTTCCCGAAAAATCCGGATCAAGGGACAGGGATTTATCCAGCGTTTCTAAAGCAATTCTTTTGGTTTCTCCGCTTTCATCTGTCGTTACATGATAAACATGCTTCTCCCGGGCATCCGTAATCCAGATTTGTACCCCGCCAAGAGGAAGCGCGTCGTGAGCCAAACGTGCCTGTATAATTAAAAAACCGGTAGCCATAAATGATAGACTCCTCCTTCAAATTCCTATATATTATAAATATGAAGAAAAGCCTATTACAGTTACTTCCCTGTTTCTTTGTTTTTCGAAGGTATTTGTGCTACAATATTTCATACAATTTTATTCCAACGAGCAACGAATCAGGCGAACATGCAGGCATGATATGATATAGTTGTTGTTTTTTTATAAAATGAATCAGATAAGGAGCAATTGCAATGGAAAAGAAAGTTGATATAATAAAAGACTCTGACGGTAAAAGCATTGTTGTCATCAATGACCTGCGTTTCAAAGGAAGAAGGAGCGTGGACTGGAATATTGTTGAGGATTGTCTGAAAAAATGTATCGGTCAATGTGCAGAAATTATGGAAACACTAGACGTGGTATATATAGGTGCAGATTTCCCAGATGAATTTGCACATTCCAAAGATACAAAGGAGCTAAGGGGCGCCAATATGTATGCAAAGGCAAATTCTTCAGGAATTATCAAAGAGATGATTGAAATAGCCACAAATAAAACATTTGCTGAGAATTACACACAGAAGCATAATACAGATGCAAAATTCGGATGGTACAGATATGATACACGTTTTGCAATCCCTGTTTATGATGATGCAGGCGAACTGGTCAGGTACAATATTTTTAAGTCAAGAATACTGGTGCGTCATGCAAAAGACGGAAAATTATATCTGTATGATATTCTAAGAACAAAAAAAGAAACGAGCAAGCCGCTTGAGCAATAGCTGTACGGTCGAAAAACTCATTTCTTTTTATAATTCGTATTCTAAAGCCATACGTCAGTTTTGTCAAGTGTAAAAACTTTATACAAAAATGAATGAGTGGGATTCCACAGTCAATTATGCACATTTCCACAATGTTCGTTTTTGGACGCCTGCTTCTTTGCCAAACATGAATATTGTCATCATTGTGTTTACTGAAATCTTGATTTTTCATAATTATAAGGAATGCTAGTCCCAGCCACAACATCATCAATTTTTTCCAGAATAAGCCAGTCATCCATATTTCCCTGATGCTCAAAGGCAAGGGGAGTTATTTCCTTCACCTCATGGAATTCAATGAGACAGAGACATTTTTTATGCCAGCGGGTTTTTTGCTTTTCAGTTAAATTAAGTTTTGGCTGATTTTCCTCAAGCACTTTCGTAATTTCTTCCTCGGACAGCTTCACATAATTATCTACATGCTTTACTTTGGCTTTTACAGTAATTTTCGAACTTCCCTTTTCCATAAAATACAGTTCTTCTTCTGCGAAAACTCTGCTGTGTGGGATTTTTCGTCCTGCGGCGCCGCGGACAATCATGGTTTTTTGACCGGCTAGAATTTTATCAAGAACCTTTTCTCCTTTTTTCCCTGTGTTATCACAATAAACTAAATGTACCATTTTAATTTTCCTCCATTTCCGAAGCGTTTTACGCTGAGGAAGGCGAGCGAAATTTCAGATTTCGCTCTGCCATCACGGAATTTGTGACGCTTCGGCACAAATTCTTGGTTGAATAAATTGCTATCAAGCAATTTATTCAACCTTATCCTCTATAATCGGTATCCAAATCTGGCTTAAATAATTTTCATCATATACATTCCCACTGCTGTACCATTCTATTTCCGGACAGTCTGCATGTTGAAAGGGGTATTTCACAAGCCATTCTTCATTAAGATATTTCCATCCCTGCTGCATTGCTTTAGGGACCGGGCCTTTGCAGTCGAAAACTGCCCAGGTATGGTTTGGAATGTGCAGTCTGGTAAAGTCTGATGGCGGCTCCTTTGATGAAATTACCATAATGGAATATTCACAGGTGCCAAATAAACCAAACAGTCCTTTGGGATTACCTGTATCCATTGAGACTAACTTTGCAAATATTCCGTTTTGCTGACACTGGCTCCAGAATTCAGGTATTTTCTTATGGAGTAAACTGCTGCCCACAGGCAGAGAGATGCTTTTTCCAATGAGAAAAAAGTCCTCTTTTTGTTCAAGATGCCAGGAGTATTTTTGCGTTTCCATTATCTGCATTTTGGGCATGATTTTTAAAACGACGCCGGGAGTGCGTGCATCTTTTGGTGACACGCCATGAAAGAGCGTAAAGGCTTTGGTAAAGGATGTTGGCGAGTCATAGCCATATTTATAACTAATATCAATAACCTTTAAATCAGTGCTCTTCAAATCATATCCGGCAAGAGTCAGTTTACGGGAGCGGACGTATTCGGCAAAGCTGATGTCGTTCATATAAGAAAATACCTTTTGAAAAAATCCAAAAGAGCATCCGGCAATTTTAGCAATTTCTTCGTTGTTTACAGGTTCCTGCTTTCGCTGCAGGTGATTTTCAACATAATCAATGATTAACTGCAGTTTTTCATTCCATTCCATGATGCTTCCTTTCTGTCCGGCAATTGTTCTGGTGATTATTTTATCAGATAAACAAAGATATTTCATCTCATTTTTCGTACTGTAAGGATAGGGGTGCTTGCTGTATAAATCATAATGATATATAGTTATTATAGCAACAGAAATTTATGTGTTTTTTATGAAAAGAGATTATTTAATGGTAGGAATATATTTTAGCGGAACGGGCAATTCAAGGTATGCGTTGGAGTTGTTTTTACAGGAATATAATAAACAAGTGGAGCCGCAAAGAGACGAGGATTTCATTGGGGGTGCTTTTTCCATTGAAGATGGTAATGCGGTTGATGCGGTAAAAGCGCATAGTACCATAGCATTCAGCTATCCCGTGCAATACAGCACCGTCCCAAAGATTTTAAGGGATTTCGTGATTGATAATCAGAAATTGTGGAAAAACAAAAAAATATTTATTATTGCCACTATGGGGCTGTTTAGCGGTGATGGTGCAGGAAATCTGGGGCGGCTGCTGCAAAAATATGGCGGGGAAATAATTGGCGGTCTGCACTTAAAGATGCCGGACAGTATCGGGGATGAAAAATTATTAAAGCGTTCTATGGAAATGAATGTCCGGCTTGTGAAAGAGGCGGAAAGTAAAATTAAGAAAGCAGTTTGGGCTATAAAGGCGGGAAAACCGCCCAGAGAGGGGCTTGGCATACTTTGGCGTATGGCGGGATTCTTTGGACAAAGGCTTTGGTTTGGGCATCAAACCAGGCATTATTCAAGTAAGCTTAAGATAAATGAAGAAGAATGTATTGGATGCGGCCAGTGTGTCAGACTGTGTCCTATGAACAACCTGGAATTGACTGATGAAAAAGCAAAGGCAGGCAGCAGATGTACGATGTGTTACCGATGTATCAATTATTGTCCCAGGCAGGCAATCACATTGCTTGGGAAAAAAGTAGTCTGGCAGAGCAGGATCGAGAAATATTTAGAAGGAGACGATAATGAACATACATAATTTTTGGAAAGCTGTTCTTGCGCAGGATGCTGAAAAAATGAGAACTTATTTCAAAGAAAACGCTTACGTGAACTGGCACTGTACCAATGAGCATTTTTCAGTAGAAGAGTATATAAGAGCAAATTGCGAGTACCCGGGAGTTTGGGAGGGGACGATTGAAAGGATTGAAGCAATGGGAGATTTGACAATCGTAGTAGTCCGTGTGTTTGCATCTGACCAAAAAAGTTCTTTTCATGTGGTATCTTTTATGAATGTAGAAGAGGGATTGATCAGTTCTTTAGATGAATACTGGGGAGATGATGGGGCGGCGCCTTTGTGGAGAAGAGAGAAAAAGATTGGAACAGCAATTAAATAATCAGACAGGATAAAGAGGAAAAAAGATTTGAGAAAATCATATATTGACAATCTGCGTAACCTGACGATTCTGCTTTTATTTCCGGTGCATACCTTTATGATCTGGAATGATTTTGGCTCCCGATTTTATATTTGGCAGGGAGAAGAAAAGGTGCCAAGTACATTGATCGTACTGGTCAATCCCTGGTTTATGCCCATACTTTTTGTTTTAGCCGGAATCAGCGCAAGATATGCTTTTAAAAAGTATACTGTAAGTGCATTTTTGATTCAGCGTGTGAAAAAGCTGCTGATTCCTTTTTTATTTGGGCTGATGGTGTTGGTGCCATTTCAGACCTTATATGCAAGAAAATTTTTTGACCATTATGAAGGCGGCATTTTGGAAAATCTGAGGTATTTTTTTACCCATTTTACAGATTTTAGCGGTTATGACGGCGCCTTCACGCCAGGGCACTTGTGGTTTATTTTATTTTTGTTTTTGATTTCAATTATGGCGCTGGCGCTCTTTCATTTTTACCCATATGAAAGAGTAAGTAAAAGAGTGGAGCAGATGCCTGCTTTTGGCGTTTTATGTTTATTTATCCCGGTATGGCTGATGTATTATCTGGGAAACTTTGGGGGCTTTAGTATTGGGAAGAATTTTGCCCTGTATCTGGCAGGATATTATATATTAAGTAATGACAGTATATTGGAAAAGCTGGAGAAAAACATAAAATGGCTGTCCGGACTTTGCCTTATGGAAACCATTGCGTCAGCGGCACTTTATTATAAACTCTTCTATTACGGGGATTTATGGATTAACTTTATTGGGTGGAATTCGATTCTGGTTCTGCTTATTCTTGCAAGAAAGTTTTTAAATAATTCAAATGGATTCACGACATATTTTAATCAGGCATCCTATCCGGTGTATATTCTGCATCAGTCCATTTTAGTGGCTCTTGCTTATTATGTGGTAAAAAATATTGCCGGTATTTTTCTTCAGGCTGTGTGCATTTGCGCAGGAAGCTTTGGATTAACCATATTGGCATATCACCTGATAAGGAAAATTCCATTTTTAAGAAATCTGGTGGGAATCAAAGGTGGAAAATAGCAGGGGTGTCGTGGGATACCAGGACATTAATATTATAAAGAAAATATAAAAATGAATAAAAATCGAAAAACAGGTTGAGATTTTCTTGTAATTTGTATATACTACAATTAGAAGTAAATGTTTGCCGCTTGCTGATGGTGCGGGGTATAAGTGATTCAGTTCGTAAATGCTGCCACTTGCTATACAGGTGGGATATAAATGGTATAGTGCGTAAATGTTCCCCATCGACTGATGTCGGTGGGGAATTTGTATAAAGAGAAGTTTACTTAAAGGAGAAAACTGTAATATATGAAGATACAACAGGGATATTCTTACCATATTAAAGATGAATTTTTTAATATGGTGAGAGATAAATACTTGATGAGTAATAAAGAAAATGGAAATTATCGACCTCATTTTTATGCAATACAAGATAAGAAAAATCAGTCTCTTTATTGGATGATTCCCATAAGCTCACAAGTAGAAAAGTATAAGATAATTATAGAAAAAAAGAAAAGAAAAGAAAATACGGAAAATGCAATACAATAATTCTTGGAAAGTTTGCAGGAAAGGAAAACGCTTTTTTGATTCAGAATGCTTTTCCAATTACCACAAAGTATTTTGATCATATACATACAGTTGAAGACAAACCGGTAACGGTACATAATGGATTGAACAGGATACTTACGGGAAATTTAAGGGAAGTGATTGCACTGTATAATCGTGGAATCAATTTATTATATACAGATGTAGCTAAGATTAAAATGATTATGGAACAGGAAATAAAAAATACTGGATATTAATGATGCCATTACTTGTTGAAAACACCTGAAAACACGAGTAATGGCATTTTTGCAAATTGTCCCATTTCCGTATCAAATTATACCAACCAGATTTTCTTTTTATTGTTTCTCCTATATCATTTGTATTATATCAATATCATGAACATCAGATATTGATGGAATACGGGATCAATGACAGAACAAGTGACAGAGGAGGATTGGGGTATGAATTTTTTAGACGGGTTTGGGAAGATTGTGCAGGAAATGCCGGATCAGACTGCAATTGTGGATATGGGAGGTGCAAGAAGCACCACTTATCGGGAGCTTGATGAAAAAAGCAGGCAGGCTGCGGCCAAACTTTTAAAGGAAATGGGAGATGTCTCGGGGAGAGCAGTTTTAGTGTGCATGGACAGGAGAATGGAATATGTGGCGGCAGAAATTGGAATTTTGATGGCAGGCGCTGCTTATGTGCCGCTGCTTCCTGATTATCCGAAGGAGCGGATTACATATATTCAAAAGGACTGTGAGGCAGCAGGCATCATTGATGGGGCATGGATGGAAGATATTGACAGGTATGAGCCAGTCGGTGAAGGGAAAGCTTCGGATGAAGGACGGGCGCTGCTGGTTTATACCTCAGGTTCTACCGGACGCCCTAAGGGGATTGTCCACACACATGCCAGCTTTTTTGCAGGAGTAGTAAGGAATATACAGGCTTTTGGGTTTGGACCGAAGGAGCGCATGGCGGCAATGGCGCCTCTGTCCTTTGTTGCCACATTGTTTGAGTATTTCGCCATTTTATGCAGCGGCGGCTGTGTACATATGCTATCCGAGGAGGTGCGGAAAGACGTGCGCCTGCTGGAGGATTATTATGCTCAGAAAGAGATTACCTGCGGTTTTATCAGCCCACAGCTATTGCGTTATTTTAAAAATCATGGAAAAGCGCTGAAAAAAGTGATTACCGGAAGCGAGCGGGTTTCCATGATGAGCGGCGACGGATATACCCTTTATAATACCTATGGTTTAAGTGAGACGATTCCTGTGGTTTCCTCTTTTATTGTAAGTGAGCCTGTGGAAAATACGCCCATTGGGAAGCCGGCCCAGGGAATTGAAATGCTTCTTTTGGATGAAGAAGGAAAGGAAGTTCCTGACGGTGAGGAGGGAGAAATCTGCGTCAGAGGTATTTTAGGGAAGTGTTATTTAAATCAGAAGGAATTAAGTGAACGTACCTTTATCCATCAGGCAGACGGGAAAGTGCTGCTGCATACGGGAGATATGGGGAGAAAACTGCCTGATGGAAATTTTGTCTATGTAAACCGCAAAGACTGGATGGTAAAAATCAACGGTCAGCGGGTGGAAACCGGAGAAATTGAAATAAGAATGGCGGCAGTGTCTGGAGTCAAAAATGCTGTGGTAAAGGCATTTGAGGATGAAAACGGACAGAATTATCTGTGCGGATATTATGTGGCCGAAGGAGAAGTAACGGGTGAGAAAATCCGAGCATCCTTAAAGGAAGCATTGCCTGATTATATGATTCCCCGCTTTTTAAAAGAGCTGGAGGAGCTTCCTAAAAATGTAAACGGAAAGCTGGATAGGAAGGCGCTTTTACCTCCCGGAATCTCGGAATATAAAGCGGCATACAAAGAGCCGGAAAATGAAATGCAAAAGCGTATCTGCAAAGCTTTTGAAGAAGTCCTGCATTGTGGCAGAGTGGGGCTTTGGGACGACTTTTTCCAGTTGGGGGGAGATTCCATTAACGTGCTGAAACTGATGGAGCATCTTTCGGATGCGCCTCTTTCGCCGGGGATGGTGTTAAAGGGCAGAACGCCGGAAAAAATTGCGCTTCTTTTGCAGGAAGAGGCAGAGAACAAAAAAGAAGAAAGCTGTATGGAAATACGGAAATCTTCGGCAGAACGGAAAGAATGGCCTCTTACGGATTCCCAGATGGGAGTTTACTTAGAGTGTGTAAACGATCCAACAAGCAAGATGTACAACATCCCCATGTGCTGTGAACTTCCGAAAGACATTGATAAAGACAGATTCCGGGAGGCAGTGAAAAAGGCTGTTGCCATGCATCCGGCATTTGGCGTGAAGATTCTGTTAAAAGAGGGAATGCCTGTGATGAAGCTTTGTCCGGAGTTTATGGAAGCTGACGTAACAGTGCTTGATATAAGTGAGATTGAAAAGGTAAAACAAGGCTTTGTCCGCCCCTTTACATTGGGAGAAGAACCTCTTTACCGTCTGGCTCTTTGTGGGAACTTCTTTTTCTTTGACGTGCATCATCTGATTTTTGATGGTACCTCAGTGACAGTATTTTTAGATGAGATATCTCTTCTTTATCAGGGAAAGGAGCCGAAGCCGGAGGAGATTTCCCTGTTGGATGTGGCTGTTTTTGAGGAGACAGTAAAGGATACTCCCAAATATCAGGCGGCCAGAGAATATTTTAAGAATAAGCTTATGGATACAGAGGCAGGGGACAGTCTTTTGAAGGACTATAAGCCAAAGACGGTCAGCGCGGAAAGCGGGACAGTCCGCATGGCGCTGGGCGAAGAAGTTTCTATTATGTTGGTGGAGCAGTTTGCAAAGCAGAAGGGGATTTCAGAAAACACTCTGTTTCTGGGCGCCTTTGCCTATGCGCTTGGAAAGTACACAGGGGAAAATAAAAGCCTGTTCTGTACAGTAAATAATGGAAGACATACGACAGGACTGGCACAGTCCGTGGGAATGTTTGTGCGTACGCTGCCCATGTATCAGACCTGGGAAGAAACCCTGTCGGTGGAAAGTTATTTACAGGAATTCCAGAAAAGCTTTTATGAAACAATGGAGCAGGATGTGATTTCTTTCGGAGAACTGGCACAGGAATATGGAATCGCGTCGGACATTTTGTTTGTTTATCAGGGAGAAATGTTAAACGGTTTCCACTTGGAGGGGAAAAATTATCCGGCGCAGCCTCTTTCCGCAGGCCAGGTACAGGCAGACATTTCCGTTATGGTAATGAAAAGACAGGGAGGTTATGAAATTTCTCTGGATTATCGTAAAGATCTGTACCGGGAGGAAACAGCAAGGGGCTTGCAGAGAATGCTGGTACAGACATTAAAGGGAATGCTTTCCTGCCAGAGCCTGAATCAGATTGCACTGGCTTCGGAACTGGATATACAGATTCTGGAGAGTTTTCATGGAAAAGAAGTTCCCTTTGACAGGACAAAGACCATTGTGGATTTGTTCAGGGAGCAGGCAAAGCGCACGCCGGATGCAGCGGCGGTATTTTACACAGATCGAAGCTATACCTATGGGCAGTTGGATGAGATCACAGACCGGCTTGCCGGTTATATTGAAGAACTTGGCATTGGTAGGGAGCAGGTGGTATCCGTTTTAATTCCCCGGTGTGAATATATGGCCATTGCGTCTCTTGGGGTGCTGAAAGCAGGAGCAGCCTATCAGCCTCTGGATCCAAGCTATCCCAAAGAGCGGCTTGCCTTTATGATTCAGGATGCGGATGCACAGCTTTTGATAGCAGAGGAAAGCCTTTTGCCTCTGGTAGAAGGTTATAATGGAAAGGTTCTTTTGACAAAGGAAATTGGCGCTCTGCCTGAAGCAGAAAAGCTGCCTGAGGCGCCTGAACCGGAAGATTTGTTTATTCTTCTTTATACTTCCGGCTCCACCGGCGTACCAAAGGGATGTATGCTGGAGCATGGAAATCTTGCGGCATTTTGCCATTGGTATCAAAACTATTACCGCCTGCAGCCGGAAAGCAGAGTGGCGGCCTATGCCAGCTATGGCTTTGACGCGCATATGATGGATCTTTATCCCGCCCTTACTGCCGGCGCGGCGGTTTGTATTATTGACGAATCCATTCGTCTGGATTTAAATGAGCTGAACCGGTATTTCAGGGAGCAGGGGGTAACCCATGCCTTTATGACCACCCAGATTGGGCGAGCCTTTGCCACAAGTGTGAAATGTGACAGCTTAAAGCATTTGTCTATGGGAGGGGAAGCCCTGACTCCTTTTGCACCGGAAGGGATCACCAGCTATTATAATGTGTATGGCCCCACTGAATGCACGATTTTTTCCACAGCCTATCCCATGCAGGAATATGAGGAAGATGTGCCTATTGGTAAGTCCCTTTCCAACATGAAAGTTTATGTGACAGATCCTTTTGGGAGAAGGGTGCCCGCAGGGGTTCCGGGGGAACTGTGTATTTCAGGATATCAGGTGTCAAGAGGTTATTTAAACCGTCCGGAAAAGACAGCGGAGGCTTATTCAGCCAATCCTTTCTGTGAAGGGGAAGGCTACAGGAGAATGTATCATACGGGAGATATTGTGCGTTTCCTCCCGGATGGAAATATTCAGTTTATCGGCAGGCGGGACGGTCAGGTAAAGATAAGGGGCTTCCGTATAGAGCTGACGGAAGTGGAAGAAATCATACGCAGATTCCCGGGGATTAAGGACGCTACAGTGGCAGCCTTTGACGAGCCTTCCGGCGGAAAATATATTGCCGCTTATGTGGTATCTGATGAGCAGGTGGACATTGAAAAGATGAATGCCTTTATCGAAGAGAGTAAGCCACCCTATATGGTTCCGGCGGTAACCATGCAGATTGATAAGATTCCATTAAACCAGAATCAAAAGGTGGATAAAAGGGCCCTTCCCAAGCCGGAGCGGAAAAAGGAGGAACTGGTAGCGCCAAAGGGACAGGTACAGGAGAAACTTTTTGACTGTGTGGCTGAGGTAATCGGACACAGGGAATTTGGCGTCACCACAGATATCTACCGGGCCGGGCTTACTTCCATTGGCGGGGTAAAGCTTACCGTATTGATTTCAGCTGCTTTTGAGGATGCGGTGGTGCGGAATAAAGATTTAAAGGAAAATAATACCATAGAAAAACTGGAAAAATTCCTTTCAGGCGGGCAGAAAAAGGAAGTGTTTGAGCTGTTGGAGGATTATCCGCTGACACAGACGCAAAACGGCATCTTTGTAGAATGTGCGGCCAATCCGGACAGCACCATATATAACATTCCATTCTTATTTAAGCTGGATGAAAAGGTGGAGCTTTCAAGGCTGAAAGCTGCCATAGAAGAAACTGTTGCGGCTCACCCTTATATCAAGGCCACATTACAGATGGATGAGGAAGGCGAAATCAGACTAAAGAGAAATGATAAGGCGCCTTTTGCAGTGGAAATAAAGAATCGGCTTTTAAAGGAAGAACTGGTACGTCCTTATCAGCTTTTAGGAGAAAGACTGTTCCGCATTGAGCTGTATGAGACAGGAGAGGGAAATTATTTATTCCTGGAATTCCATCACATTATCAGCGACGGTACCTCCTGCGGTATTTTTATTCAGGATATGAACGACGCTTATGCGGGAAAGAAGTTGGAACCGGAGAAACTTTCAGGATTTGAGGTTTCCCTTGTGGAGGAAAAGGCCCTGCAGGGAGAGGAATATAAACAGGCAAAGGCCTATTATGATTCCATCTTTTCCGGCTGCGATACGGATTTCCTTCCTGCAAAAGATAAGCAGAAAAAGTCATCCGAAGCAAAGCAGGAAGCAGCATCAAAAGAAAAATCCAATGCAGCGGGATTATACAGCCGAAACGTATCTGTGGATATGGATGCGCTGCGCAGCTTCTGCGAGGAAAAGCAGATTACGTTAAATGCATTGTTTACTGCTGCCTTTGGTTTTGTGACAGGGCGGTATGTGTATAAAGACGAGGCTGTTTTCACCACCATCTACAATGGACGAAATGATTCCAGATTTTCCTCCATTATCAGTATGCTGGTAAAAACCCTTCCCGTGTATTGTAACTTAGACGGAGAAAAAGAGATTGCCGATTATCTTAAGGAAACCGGCGAACAGCTTATAAACAGTATGAATGCAGATATTTATTCCTTTGCGGAAATCAGCAGAGCCTATGGCATTAAGGCGGATATTCTGTTTGCCTTCCAGGGGGATAATTTCCAGTTTGAAGAGATTGCCGGAGAAAAGGCGGTTTTAGAACCCATGCGTCTGGATACTGCAAAAGCGCCTCTTTCCGTGGATGTAGTGATAAATGGAAGTGAAATCTGCTATCAGGTGGAATACAGAAGCGATTTGTACGAGGAAGAAACTGTGGCGGGACTGATGGACGCTCTGGCAGTTACAGTGGAAGAATTTAAGACAAGGAAGTACTTAAAAGAAGTCTGCATGGTAAGTAATCAGGCCCGTCAGGAACTGGAAGGATATAATAAGACGGATTACCCGGTTGCACAGACCACAGCAAACCTTTTGTTTGAGAGTCAGGCAGCGCTTTGCCCTGAAAAAACAGCAGTGATTGCCAACGGAGAAAAACGCACTTTCCGTGAGTTAAATGAAAATGCAAATAAAATTGCCAACCGCCTTTTAGATATGGGCTTATCCACAGACCAGATGGTAGGTGTGATGATGCCCCGGACAGTGGATGTTTATGCGGTAAGACAGGGAATTATGAAGGCGGGAGGGGCATTTGTGCCCATTGATCCGGAATATCCGGATGAGAGAATTTCCTATATTCTGGAAGATTCCGGGGCGGAATTTGTCATTATGCCGGAGGAATTAATTATTCAGCGGCGCCACTTACTTGACGGACTTAAGGCGAAAGCGCTTGGACTTGAGACGCTTTTGGCAGAAGGCGGAAAGATTCAAAATCCCATAGTGGACATAAAACCGGAGAATTTATGCTACTGTATTTATACTTCCGGCTCTACCGGAAAGCCCAAAGGGGTTATGATTGAACACCGCAATCTGGTAAATTATGTGGATGACAACCCGGTTAACGCAGAAGCCCACGCTTACGTGCAGAACGGGGCGGTATCGTTGGCTTTTGCAGCCATTACCTTTGATGTATCCATATTGGAGGAATGTATTCCGCTCTACCACGGAATTACAGTGTGTATGGCAAATGAGGAGGAAATTCATAATCCTCTTGCCCTTTCGGAGCTGATTTTGGAGCATGGGGTAAATATGCTGACCTGCACGCCTTCTTTCCTTACCAATATTATTGATATGCCGGAAATGCGGCAGTCCCTGTCACAGATCAGGGTATTTAACGTTGGAGCGGAGGCATTTCCGGAGGCCCTTTATGGAAAAATTATGGCCCTTGGTTCCAATCCGCTAGTCTATAACGGATATGGGCCTACGGAAACCACCATTGGCTGTGCTTTTGAGCAGGTGACGGGAGAAAAGATTACCATAGGAAAGCCGATGGCCAATATCAGGATGATGATGATTGATAAATACGGAAATCTTCTTCCAGCAGGGGCGCCGGGCGAACTGCTTATTATTGGAAACGGGGTAGGAAGAGGCTATGTGGGCAAACCTGAGCTGACGAAGGAGAAGTTTATTTCCTTTGAGGGCAGGAAAGCGTATCGAAGCGGCGACCTTGCAAAATGGAATCATCATGGAAAAATTGAGTTTATGGGACGGATGGATAATCAGGTTAAGCTGCGCGGGCTTCGGGTGGAGCTGGACGAGATTGAAAATGTAATGAACCAGTACCCTACGGTAAAGTCCAGTGTGGTTCTTGTGAAGGAAAAGGATTCCAATCAGTTCCTGTGCGGTTATTTCGTGGCGGAAGAGAAGGTGGATCAGCAGAATCTGATCTGTTTTATGCAGAAATACTTAACCCCTTACATGGTTCCCGGGGTGCTGATGCAGTTGGAGGAGCTGCCCCTTACCAATAATGGCAAGGTGGATAAAAAAGCACTTCCGGAGCCGGAATATACTCAGGAAAAGAAAAATTATAAAGCGCCTGTTACACAGCTTCAGCAGAAATTATGTGATATTTTTGCTATGGCTCTCGGCGCAGATCAAATTGGAATTGAAGATGATTTCTTTGAAAACGGAGGAACCTCTTTGTCTGCATCAAAGGTGGCAATGAAGTGCATGAGCGCAGGCATTGGAGTGTCCTATGCAGATTTGTTTGAGTATAAAACGCCTCTTGCCTTAGAGCAGCATATTCTGGAAAAGGAAGGGCAGGGAGAAAAGAAAGAAGAGAAAAAGCAAAAGACCAAAGAGCAGGATCTGCTGGAGGAAGTTCTGGAAAAGAACGTGCAGGAAAATGTGGATGAGATTCGTCCTGCTGATTTGGGGAATGTGCTTTTGACAGGAGCAACCGGCTTCCTTGGGGCGCATATCTTAAAGACTATGATTGAAAGCTGCCACAACACCATTTACTGCCTGCTGCGAAAGGGCAATGCGCCTTCTCTGGAAAAAAGACTGAAAAGTATGCTGGTGTACTATTTCAGCAATCCCTATGAAGAACTTTTTGGAAACAGGATTATAGTTATTGAGGGGGATATTACAGATGCAGATAAGGTAAATGAACTGGGAGAGTATGATTTTGAAAAGGTAATTAACTGTGCGGCCTGTGTAAAGCATTTTTCCGCAGATGATACGCTGGAAATTGTAAATTATCAGGGGGTTTTGAATTTAATTCATTTATGTCAGGAAACGGGAAGAGAACTGATTCAAATCTCCACCGTAAGTGTTGCCGGAGAAAATGTCAGGGAGAAATTCCCCAAAGAAAAGAAGCTCCATGAAAACGAGCTGGACTTTGGACAGAGTATTTCCAATAAATACATTGATACCAAATTCCGGGCAGAAAAGGCAGTTTTGACAGCAGTGGCAGAAGGGATGAAAGGGCAGGTCATCAGAGTGGGCAACTTAATGAGCCGCTCCAGCGATGGAGAGTTTCAGATTAATTCCGTTACCAATGGCTTTATGCGCACCCTGCGGGGGTATGTGGCTCTTGGCAAATTCCCTGTATCCGGACTGGATATGCCTGCGGAATTTTCACCCATTGATTCCACAGCAGAGGCAATTGTAAAGCTGGCCGGTGCAAAGGGAGACTTCCATGTATTTCACGCTTACAGCAGTTATGTGATTCAAATGGCGGATGTAATTGAGCAAATGAATGCTTTGGGAATTGTAATTGAAACGGTAAGTGATGAAGAATTTCAAAATGCCCTGGAAAAAGCGCTGGCGGATGAAAATAAAAATGAGCTGATTTCCGGTCTGATTGCGTATCTGCCGGGAGATGAGGATGCAGGCGGCGTTTATATTGATGCGGATAACAGCTTTACCACAAAGATCCTTTACCGGCTTTCCTTTAAGTGGCCCATGCCGGATAAAGATTACCTGAGAAATGCCCTAAAAGCGTTGGAAACGTTGGGATTTTTTGATGGCAGAATTTAAAGATATGTGAGTGTTCCTATGAGTATGTGTAAGGTGGGCTGCCGGAGCCACAAACTCGATATCGCAGAGCCAAATTTGAAATTTGGCTCGCGGTCTTTGCAAAAACAGCTCCGGCATGGAGGAAAGTATGGAGAGAAATGGTTTCTTAATCAATAAAAAAATTCATCAGTATATTCTTCCGGGGGTGCTGATGACGGTGGCCATGCAGCTTGGAAATGTGGTGGATGGCATGATTGTGGGCAACCTTTTAGGGGCGGATGCGATGGCGGCTATTGAGCTTTCCATGCCGGTGCTTTTAATTTTACAGCTGCCGGCGCTGATGCTGGCAATGGGAGGCGCGGCGGAGGCTGCGGTGCTTTTGGGAAAGCGGAAGATGAGGGAGGCGGACGGGGTGTTTACCGCCTCCCTCTTATCAGGCGCCTTTTTGTCTTTCATTTTTGTGCTGCTTACGCCCGTTCTTCCACATGGGCTGGCTTATGCCCTTGCCGGAAATCAGCAGATGGCAGCTTTGATTGAGCCTTACATAGCGGTAAATTTTGGCGGCATTCCCATCTTAACGCTGGCGATTATTTTCTGTTATTTTATGAATGCAGACAGTCATCCCCAGCTTGGAAGTGCACTTTTTATCATTGCAAACGGCGTGAATCTGGTATTGGATTTTCTGTTTATTAAGGCATTTCACATGGGGATGGCGGGAAGCGCCCTATCTACCGTAATCGGATATCTGGCGGGGATGGTGACGGTTGTTTTTTATTTCCGGTCAGGCAATCGGATGCTAAAGCTGGCTTCTCCTAAGAAAATAGAGGGCGGAGTGCTGCAATGGGTAAAAGCCGCCGCCCACTCCGGTATTCCCAGCGCCGCCTTTACACTTATGTCCGCTTTGAAATCTGTGGTAATCAATTCAGCTATTGTAAGGTTTTTGGGAAATGATTCTATGGCGGTGTATTCCGTCTGCGCCAATGCGGTGCTGATTGCGGAACTGTGTGTGGGAGGCGTAATTGGACTGGTTCCCAATATTGCCGGAATTCTTTATGGAGAAAAGGATTATTATGGAATTCGGGTGCTCTGCAAAAAAGTACTGATTTACAGCTATCTTGCCATTTTGGGGCTGTTAGTTTTATTTTTTGGATTTCCACAGGGAATTGCAGGGCTGTTTGGCATTACAGAGGGGGAAATGCTCATAATGTGCAAAATGGCCCTGCGCATTTTTGCGTGCAGTTTCCCCTTTTATGTTTATAACAAGTTTTTAATGTCCTATTATCAGACCATTTTACAGCCGGGGTTATCCACCTTTATTACAGTGCTGCAGGGATTTGTGGTGGTGGTACCCTTTACTCTGGCCGGAATATTCTGGATGGGACTGCCCGGAGTATGCATTGCCGCCGCGTTAAGCGAGGCGCTCACCATTTTGCTTGGAATGCTCTTCCGGATATGGGGGCAGGGCACCGGGAAGTTTCCATCAGGGGGCAGGTACATGCTTCCAAAGGTAACAGAGGAAAGGAGCTTTGACTTTTCCATAGAAAATCATCTGGAGGATGTAATCAGACTGCGGGATACTCTGTTCTCCTTTTGCAGGGAAAATCACATTGATGAGAAGGATGCCAACTTGATTGGGCTGGCACTTGAAGAAATTTGCGCCAATATTGTCCGCTATGGTTACCGGATTGATAAAAAGAATTATATGGATGTGAGTTTTACCATACAGGATGGCAGTTATCTTTTGCGGATACGGGATGATGGGGTGCCATTCAATCCACTGGAATATGAAGTTGAAACAGAAGGACCGACGGTAGGAGGAATTGCCCTGATTCGGAAAATTATGTCAGATTTTCAGTATATGCGGGTGCTGAATATGAATAATACAATTATGGAGCTAAGGATAGGAAGGAGACAAGGGGGATGAAGAGGAAAGTCCCGATACCCATGATGCCTGCCATTTCTACGCTCCAGGAGCTTTTCTTGGAAGAATATGATGCCCGTGTTTACTGGATGGATGTCAGGGAACTGGAAGATAAGGATTTGTTTTCCAGGTGTTACAAAAGACTGTCTGATGAGAGACGTAAAAAGATAGATTCCTATTTATTTGGAAGAGACAGACGTTTGTCTTTGGGGGCGGGAATTCTGCTGGATAAAGGATTGTCCGCCTATGGACTGCGTGAGGGGGAAGTTTCCATATCCTATGGGAAAAATGGGAAACCCCATTTATCCAGGCATTCTCATATCCATTTTAATTTGTCTCATTCCGGAGAAATGGCGCTGGCAGTATTTGCAGGCAGAGATGTGGGGTGCGATATCGAAAAGGTACAGAATGCAGATATGGAATTGGCGGAAGAGTTTTTTACGAAGGGAGAATATGATTATATAGTAGGGCAAAAGACAAAAAATAAGCGGGATGAGGCTTTTTACCGCATATGGACGTTAAAGGAAAGCTTTGTGAAAGCGGTGGGAAGCGGGCTTATGCTTCCCCTTAATTCTTTTGAGATTAAAATAATGGCAGATGGCAAAATTGACCTTATCCAGAATGTGGATCGCAGGAAATACTACTTTAAAGAATATCCTTTTGAGGAGTATTGCGGAGCAGTCTGCTTTCAGAGCAGCCACTCTTCAGATATTTGTTTATTGTAAAAAATATCAATATTAACCTATAAATAAAGCAAGATTGGGCATAGAATTAAGAGCCTGTTGGGGATACAATTAAGAAAAGTGAGAAATTACTTCGTAACGGAGGTTAAAAGGAAGATGAAAAAATGGACCAGAGTAATGTATCAACCCAATTTACCATTAAAGGATGGCAAATATGTGACTGCATCAAAGGAGCATATTTTACTTTCAAAAGAAGCTGCCGGTGAAGGCATGGTGCTTTTAAAAAATGAGGATGGCCTTTTGCCGCTTAAGAAGGGCAGCCGGATCGCGCTTTTTGGAAAGGGCAGCTTTGATTATGTAAAAGGCGGCGGCGGAAGCGGCGACGTATTCTGTGCCTATGTACATAATCTGTATGACGGTCTTAAGCTTTTGGGAGAGGTCAGTATTTATGAGCCTTTGTCAGATTTTTACCGGCAGAATGTGAAAGAACAGTATGAAAAGGGTTCAGCGCCGGGAATGACTGTGGAACCGGAATTGGATAAGGAACTTTTAGAGGGGGCGGCAGCATTTGCAGATACTGCAATTTTTATTTTAAGCCGTTTTTCAGGAGAAGGCTGGGACCGTTCCAGCATTGAATACAATGCAGAATATAATCCCTGGGGGGATGAGACTTCCATGCCGAAGACTGCGGGAAAGATATTTCCCGACGGAGATTTTTATTTAACCAGAGAAGAGAAAGCTCTTATAGAGCAGATAAAAAATAAATTTGACAGAATTGTTGTGGTATTAAATGCAGGCGGAGTAATAGATACCTCATGGATCAAAGAAGATGACAGGATTGGGGCGGCGCTTTTAGCATGGCAGGGAGGAATGGAAGGCGGCCTGGCAATGGCGGAACTGCTTACAGGGAAAGAAAATCCTTCCGGGAAGCTGCCCGACAGCTTTGCAGCAAAACTGGAGGATTATCCTTCCACAGAAGGCTTTCATGAATCACCGCAATATGTGGATTATACGGAGGATATTTATGTAGGGTACCGATACTTTGAGACCATTCCCGGGGCAGGCGGGAAAGTCTGCTATCCCTTTGGGTTTGGTTTATCTTATACCCAATTTGAGTTAAAGGTGCAGAAGGCATTTGAGCAGCAGGGGAGGATTACTCTTTTCGTGCAGGTTACCAATACCGGAAAAATGGCCGGAAAAGAAGTGGTGCAGGTATATTACAGCGCCCCCCAGGGGCGCCTGAAAAAGCCTTACAGAGAGCTTGGCGCATTTGCCAAAACAAGAAAGCTCCTTCCCGGAGAGGCGCAGGTGGTAACTCTTGACTTTGCAAAATCAGATATGGCCTCTTATGATGATTTGGGCAAAATTGCAGAGTCTGCCTATGTATTGGAAAAGGGAATTTATGAAATTTATGTGGGCAATTCTGTAAGAGATGCCGAAAAAATTGATTTTACAGTCAAAGTAGAGACAGATGAAGTGGTGCGAAAGCTTACCAGGAAAGCAGCCCCCACCAGTTTGAAAAAGCGTATGCTTTCCGACGGAACTTTTGAGGAACTTCCGTTTACAGAGGCTAATGATCCCAACGAATGTGTTCTTGAAAAGATGGTTCCCGGCACGGAGGAGGCGCTGGCACCGGAGGTAAAGGCAAGAGGACGTTATCTGCTTATGAAGCCATATGGAGAAGGAGTAAGGCCCTTTATTGATGTGGCGGAGGGCAGGATGACCATAGAAGAGTTTATGGCTCAGCTATCTACCGAGGATTTGACCAGTCTCCTTGGCGGGCAGCCAAATACTTCTGTGGCAAATACCTATGGATATGGAAATTTACCACAGTATGGAGTGCCAAGTCTTATGACTGCAGACGGACCGGCAGGGCTCCGGCTCAATCCGGATTGTGGAATATATACCACAGCATGGCCCTGTGCAACACTCCTTGCATCCACCTGGAATCAGGAGCTGGTGGAAGCAGTTGGAAAGGCCGGAGGAGAGGAAGTAAAGGAAAATAACATTGCAGTGTGGCTGACTCCTGCGGTCAACATACACAGAAATCCTCTTTGCGGCAGAAATTTTGAATACTATTCGGAAGATCCCTATCTTACCGGAAAAATGGCGGCAGCAATGGTAAGAGGCATCCAGTCAGAGCATATTGCAGCAGCAGTAAAGCACTTTGCCTGCAATAATAAAGAAACTAACCGGAAGCATTGTGACTCCAGAGTGTCAGAACGCGCCCTTCGGGAAATCTATTTAAAAGGTTTTGAAATGATTGTTAAGGAAGCTGATCCCTGGGTAATTATGTCTGCTTACAATGTGATTAACGGACACAGAGCGTCGGAAAATAAAGAACTTCTTGAGGATATTCTGCGGGGCGAATGGGGCTTTAAAGGAATGGTTACCAGTGACTGGTGGACCAGAGGAGAGCACTATAAGGAAATTAAGGCCGGCAATGATGTGAAAATGGCAACAGGCTTTCCGGAGAGAGTAAAAGAAGCAATGGAAAAGGGCGCTCTTTCAAGAACGGATCTGGAAAGATGCGCAAGGCGCGTGCTGGAATTGATCTTAAAAGTGGACTGACGAGATTCCGGGGAATGTATGTAGTGGCAGAGAGGGAGGCAGCCCGGAATATTTCTTCGTCGCCGCGCTTCTGCTCAGTGTATTCCGGTTAAAATACTTGCAACTCATGTATAGGTATGCTATGCTTTGATTAGAATAAAACTGTAATGCATTACAGTTTTGGTCTGGGCGAAAGCTCTTTGGACCACCGTAGGCGGGAAGAATTTCCCGCCATTTCTAATATATATGGGGAATACGAATGAAGGAATTAAGTATTTTTATTGACGAATCAGGAGATTTTGGAGAAGTAAAAGAGCGTTTCGCATATTATTTGGTAACATTTGTTTTTCACAATCAAGATTATAATATAGAACAGCAAGTTACGAAACTGGAAGAAAGCGTAAAAAATGCCGGGTTTGATGTGGAATATATACATACAGGACCAGTGATTCGCAGAGAGGAAATTTTTGCAGGATTTTCTATTGATGAAAGAAGAAAGCTGCTGTACAAAATGCTGAACTTTGTCAATGCATGTCCAATTTCTTATATGACAATAGTAGTAGATAGAAAAGAAGCAGCAGATAAAATTTCTTTGTCAGGTAAATTAGCTAAGTCAATTAATAGAGCAATGAATGTACATCAGGAGTTTTTTGCAAGCTTTGATAAAATTATTGTATATTATGATAATGGACAAAATGAGCTTAGTGCAATTTTAAATGCTGTATTTTCAATACAATTTTCAAGTGTTGAGTTCAGAAAGGCTGAACCACAAAAGTACAGGTTATTGCAGGCAGCAGATTTTATCTGTTCTATGGAATTGTTAAAAATTAAGAGAGACGAGAAGCGTTTGAGTAAGTCGGAGGAAAAATTTTTTTATAAGCCACAGGAATTAAAGAAAACATTTTTGAGAAGTGTTGAGAAAAAGAAGTTATAAAATACTGACAGTTACACAGCGGCAATAAAAAGTTCAAGCTATGCAGGTGCAATTTTCCTTTCCATATGTTAAAATCTATTTAGGCAGGCTGGGCAAATAGGAGCCAGCCTGTCTACTATACAAATCATATGGGAGGGAGACCATGTTAGAAGAACTGAAAAAAAAGAGTATTAAAAGATCATTGTTTTTGGTGATTATCCTGATCGGAATAGGTGCTGCATTGATTGGGATAGAATTTTCAGGTGCTGTGGCAATGATACGTGGACCTGTTGTATTTGAAAGTTTAGAGCCGGATGAAATCAACAGCAGCTATCTGGTGAATGCATCCATTGACACCAATTTTGATTCATTTATGAAACGGTATGAGACCAACACGAAAACGAATTACTCACGGACAACGGACGTGTACTATGTGATATGGACCGGAGATGCTTACGCGGAAGAATACAAGTATATGGGGCTGAAAGTACCTGCGTCACAGGAGTCTGCAATGGAAAAAGTTGCAGATGCCACCCGTTATGGGGAATACATAGATCCTGTTGAATATACTGGCGCCATCAGAAGGATGTCGGTTAAAGAGCGGGAGTATTTTGAAGATTACTTTAAGGAAGCAGGATGGAGCGATGAGGAAATTGCGGAGTATACTCTTCCTTATTATATTAATGTAGGGGCATTGACCGGGGGTGCTGCTGTTTCCGCATGGGTTTTCCTTGGAATAGGCGTGGTATTATTTCTTTCAGGAGTGCTGCGTCTTATCTACGTATTGCGTGGAGGATGTCTGAAAAACTTTAAGAAAGAGCTGGAAACAATCGGCATTGGGGAACATGAACTGGAAAGCGAGTATGCTGGCGCACGTACATTCGGCAAAAAAACCGAAATACGAATTGGCAGACGCCTTACATTCTTCGTTTTAGGAGCCAATCCACATGTGCTTTCTAATGAAAAAATTGTGTGGGCTTTTCAGAGAACCACCACACACCGGACAAACGGAATCAAAACAGGAACTACCTATGAGATAGCCTTAAAAAATTATGAGAAAAAGAATTTCCAGGTTTCAGTTCCCAACGAACAGACCGGGCAGGAAATTTTACAGTATATTGTTGAAGCAATGCCCTGGGTGGTAGTAGGATACAACAATGATTTGAATAAGATGTTTTCAGGGGATTATCAGAATTTCCTTCAGCTCCGCTACAATCAGGTTCCCCGTGATCCCTATGCAGGATTTTCCGCAGGGGAATCTGTAGAATAAAAACGATATTTTATAAATCATAAATGCCTCCTTTTATCAGACAAAAAATCTGACAGAAGGAGGTTTTATTTAAGGATTTTTTAATAATCTGTCCGTTATAATAGCTTTATACCGGTAAAAAGACTGCTGTTGTTGCGCAAAAACAGCGGAGAAATGAGGGAAAATATGCTTTTGCATATATTAAAAAAGGATTTAAAAAGAAAGCGTTCCATGAATGTTATTCTTTTGCTGTTTGTGATTATGGCATCTGCCTTCCTTGCCAGCAGCGTGAGTAATCTGATTACCATAACGGGGGCGGTGGAATCTTTTCTTAAAATGGCGGAAACACCGGATTTTATCATCATTGCATTAGGGGAGACAGAAGAAAGTGACATAGACGTTTTTTTAAAGGATTGTGAATATGTAACGGAATATCAGGTAATTGACTGTCACACGATTCTGGAAGATGAGATTGAGATTGTATCCTGTGCAGACAGTCCGGGCAGAACTAAGTACGAAAAGGGAAATACCGTCTGCGTGGAAAAGGTTCCTGATCATTTGATGAAGGTGTTTGACCAGGAAGGGAAAACCTTTGCCTTACAGGAGGGAGAAATTGCAATTCCCAAACTGCAGGCGGAGGCCAATAACCTTCAGGTGGGAGATGTTTTAAAATTAAGTTGTGGAGATCAGCAAATGGAATTTACCATCAGGCTGATTGTAAAAGATGCTGTGTTCGGAACCCAGTTTATGGGATTTAAAAGGCTGTTTGTTTCTGATCAGGATTATGAGAGGCTGTATGGCGGTTCCGGGATTGTCCACACGCTGCTGTATGGGATTAACTATACGGATAAGAATGCGTTTATGACGGAATTTAATCAGGAGAATTTTCAGGTGGTGAGCAGCGTGGGTGGGGATACCATCAAAATGTGCTACGTGTTTGATATGCTGATAGCAGGTATCCTGTTTGTGGTAAGTATTTGTTTAATTTTAATTGCCTTTCTGGTACTGCGCTTTACCATTGTGTTTACGCTGCAGGAGGATTATAAAGAAATTGGTGTCATGAAAGCAATTGGAATCAGTGATATGGGGATAAAAGGAATTTATCTGCTGAAATATTTTGCCATAGCCTTATTCGGTTCAGCGGCCGGACTTCTTTTAAGCTTTCCCTTTGAAAAGCTGCTGCTTTTTCAGACAATGCAAAATCTGGTGGTGCAGGATATCAAAAGCAAATGGGAAATTAATCTTTTGTGCGCGGCAGCAGTAATTTTCGTGGTGGTATTATTTTGTTACAGCACCACTGGAAAAGTGAAAAAATTTTCAGCAATTGAGGCAATCAGAAGCGGTGGAAACGGAGAACGATTTACCAGGAAAAGTCTGCTAAGGCTTTATAAAACAAGGAGGATGCCGCCTTTTATTTATCTGGCATGTAATGATGTATTAAGCAATGCAAAGCGGTATCTGGTTTTAATAGTGATTTTCTGTATAGGAACTTTATTACTTTTAATTCCTCTTAAAGCGACTCATACCCTTAAAGATAAAAATATTATCCGAAGCTTCAACATGCAGCCGGCTTCCGTATTTCTTAATACAGGAAATATCGAAAAATATATATTGGAGAAAGATGATACGCTTCTTATTTCCGATTTAAACAGGATCAGGGATGCATTAAAGGCGCAGGGTGTGGAAGCAGAAGTATGGCTGGAAAAGGAATATGTGGTTTCCTGTTATGGTCAAGATCCGGAGAAGCTGTGCAATTACTATACCACTCAGTTAATTGGAAAGGAAGAAGAGGATTATGACCTGACAGAAGGAAAACTTCCGGTTTATGCAAATGAGATAATGGTTACGGAAAAAACGTCGCAGGAGCTGGGGGTAGGAATAGGCGATTATATATATTATCAATATCCCGACAGGGAGGAAGCATTTCTTATCACCGGGCTTTATCAAAGTATGATGAATATGGGAAATGGATTTCGGGTAAGCCAGAAGGCCGCATTTCCAAATCAGTACCTTGGCGGATTGTTTGACATACAGGTGGAACCTGTAGACGAAATGGCAGAAGAAGAATTAAAGGAATTGATCAGACGAACTTTTCCTGCCTATAAGATCAACACAGGCAGTGAATTTGTAAGCAGCATGATTGGCGGCGTTTTAGATCAGTTAGACAGCCTGCAGATGCTTTTAAGCGGTGTGGTGCTTTCCATTAATGTATTGATTACGGTACTTATGATGAAGACACTGATTACAAAGGAAAGAGGCGAAATTGCCATTTTAAAAAGCATTGGCTTTTTTGACAAGACAATTAAGGGATGGCAGAGTATGCGCATTCTAATCGTGCTTGCCGCGGCAGTCTTTTTCGGAACGCTGCTTTCCGGACCACTGTCACATTTAACTCTCGGGCCAATTTTTGGAATGATGGGTGCGCCCAGGATCAAACTGATTACAAGGCCATTTGAGGCATATATAGTTTATCCGGTTATTATGCTTATCGTTACCGGAGTTTCCGCTTATTTTTGTGCTTCTTCCATCAGGAAAGTGGAACTGAAAGAAATAAACAGGGTAGAATAGGATATGGAGGTAAAGATGAATCAGCTTGTAGTAAAGGATTTATGTAAAACATATATAGTAAATAAACGTCCCAATAATGTACTTCGGAATATCAGTCTTAAGATAGAAGAAGGGGAAATGGCGGCTGTTATGGGGCCTTCCGGATCAGGAAAATCCACACTTTTATATACGGTAAGCGGGATGGATAATGCAACCGCAGGAAAGGTATCTTTTTTTGGAAAAGAAATCGAAAGCTTAAGTGCCAGGGAAATGAGCAGAATACGTCTGTCTCAGATGGGATTTATTTTTCAGCAAATGTATTTATTAAAAAATTTGACGATTTATGATAATATTGTTTTGCCGGCTTATCAGGCGGATGGAGAAAAGAAGGTTTTATCGGGCAGAGTAAGGAAGAAAAACAGGGAGAAGATCAATGAACGTGCAAGGGAATTGATGCACAAGCTGGGAATTACGGAAATCGCAGATAATGATATTACGGAGGTTTCCGGCGGACAGCTTCAAAGAGCCTGTATTTGCAGGAGTCTTATTAATCAGCCCAAAATGATTTTTGCAGACGAGCCTACCGGTGCATTAAACCAGCAAAGCTCTAAAGAGGTTATGAAGGAATTAAACCGGATCAATAAGGAAGGCACTACGATTATGCTGGTTACCCATGACAGTAAGGTGGCGGCAAAATGCGACAGAGTGCTTTATATTGAAGATGGAACGATCAAAGGGGAGATGAAGCTTGGAAAATTTGAAGAAGAAAAGCTGCGGGAAAGAGAGCGGAAGCTTTCAGGATGGCTTTTGGAAATGGGATGGTAGGAGCAGATGATGGCAGATATTCTTCTGGTGGAAGATCACAGGGAGCTGGCAGAACTGATTGCCACTTTTTTAAACAGAGACGGATATCTTGTGGAAATCAGGGAAAGCAGTGGGCAGGCCCTTGCATTTTTGGAGGCCAATACCGCAAAACTGATTCTTTTGGATATCATGCTGCCGGGAATGGATGGCTTTGGCTTTTGCGCCGCTCTGCGGGAAAAAAGCAACGTACCGGTGATTATTTTAAGTGCAAAAGTGGATAAGGAAGATAAGATGAACGGGTTTGCCCAGGGAGCGGATGACTATGTGGAAAAGCCGGTGGATATGGATATTCTGCTTGCCAAAATCAGCGCTCTTATGAGGAGAAATTATGACTTGAAGAAGGATAATATATTGATTCATTCCGGGGCAGTGTCCATAAACAGGGATACCAGACAGGTCTTTTTTCATGGAAAAGAGATTCCCCTTACAGTAAAAGAGTATGAACTTCTTCTTCTTTTGGTTCAAAATCCCGGCAAAACCTTGCGCAAGGAATATCTGTTTGACCAGATCTGGGGAGCGGACAGCTTTAGTGAAAACCAAACCCTTACCGTGCATATTAAAATGCTGAGGGACAAGATTGAGGAGGAGCCGAAAAATCCAAAAAGGATAAAAACAATCTGGGGCGTAGGATATAAATATGAAGAAAATTAACTATTTAATCATTTTGTTTTCTGCTGTTTATATAGGATTATTTCTGGTATCAGAGTTTATTTTATCAAGGCAGGTGAAGGAAACCGGAAGAGAATATCTTGTGGAAGTAAACAGGATTATGAAGGACATGGAAGAGCAGGGAGGCTTTTTTGAGCCTTACCTGCATGACATGGAGAAAATCGTTTCTGTTTCGTTTTTAAAAAGTACGGACACAGCAGGGATGCCTCCTTTTTTTCAATTGGAAAACGGACTTGAAACTCATATAGAACCGCTTTTTATCGAAGGGGAATTGGCTGGATTTGTGCGCTTTGACTATAAAAGTGTGATTGATATAAAAAGTGAAATCAGGATTTTTGAAGGACTGGCCCTGCTTGCCGGTATTTTTTCGGTTTCTGTTTTATATTTTACCAAAATGAAAATATTAAAGCCCTTTTCAGACTTGAGCAGAATGCCCTATGAATTGTCGAAGGGAAGGCTTAATACTGAAATTTTGGAAAATAAGGGGCGGTTTATGGGAAAATTTATATGGGGAATTTCCATGCTCCAGGATCATTTGCAGGAATCCCAGCAAAAGGCTCTGCATCTTGAAAAGGAAAAAAAGCTTTTTCTTTTATCTGTTTCACATGATATCAAAACACCTTTAAGTACCATTAAACTGTACGCGAAAGCCCTTAAGGAGGGTGTGTATGACACCAGAGAAAAACAAAAGGCAGCGGCGGGGCAGATAGAGCGGCTGTCAGGAGAAATTGAAGATTATGTAAAGTCCATTGTTTCATCGGCCAGTGAGGAAATCGTGCATGTGGAAGTAAATGTATCAGAATTTTATTTAAAAGTTCTTGTGAAAATGATTAAGGAGTATTACAGTCCCAAGTGCCGGCTGGCAATGACAGATTTTTCTGTCGGGGATTTTGAAAATAAACTGATAAAGGGCAGCCTGGACAGTACTTTTGAGGTGGTGGAAAATGTAATGGAAAATGCGTTTAAGTATGGAGATGGAAAGGAAATTAAAATCAGTTTTTATGAGGAGGAGTACTGCCAGCTTATTAAGATAAGCAATACGGGACTATGCGTAAAGCAGGAAGAAATGCCTCATCTTTTTGACAGTTTTTACCGGGGAAGCAATGTGGCAGATAAGGCCGGAAACGGGCTGGGGCTTTATATCTGCCGGGAGATCATGCAAAAAATGGAGGGAGAAATTTTTGCAGTAAGAGATGAGACAGGAATGAGCTTTCACCTGGTTCTGCCCATGATAGCTTAAGTGAGGGAAGACTTTTGAAGGAAGGAGTATGCCGGCGAAACTGCCGTGTTTGGTAAATGGCGGAATTAAGATAAAATTTAGTTGACAAATACGGGATAAAGTAATATATGTATATATCAGAGTATATATTTTTTCAGGAGGGAAAAGAAAGGAGAGTATGAAAAAATCAACAAAAGCAATGCTGATGCTTGTTATGATGTTGGCACTGGTTCTGGCAGGCTGCGGCAGCAAGGAAGTAACAATGAAGGAGTTTGCTTCTTCAGACGGAACTGTAACAATCAGTATGGATGAGAAATGGCAGCTTGAGGACATGGGCGTTGGAAGTGAAGGCTGGGTGGCAGCATTTACTGAAGATGGTTCCGAGGGAATCCTTGTTATGCAGATGTCAAAAGAACTGTATGGCGCTAACATTCCGGATATGGACACATGGAAGAGCGTAATTGAAAGCTCTTATCCCATGTCAGACTTAAAGGAAGAAACAAATCCTTCCATTCCGGGCATGAACATTGCAGGAACCTATAGCTGTACCGTAACTGCTGATGGCGTAACAGGTGCCGGACGTGTTGTATATGGTGAGACAGACTATGCATATTACAGTATTCTGTATGCATCTCCCAAGCTTAATGATGCAAAGGTAACATATTTTAACAATGTATGTGCATCCTTTAAGGAGACAGTTCAGTAAAATAACAGGAGTTTTTTAATCTGTATAATAAGTAACGAAAAGCCGCTTGTATAAGCGGCTTTTATGATAATATCTTTAAAAAGAAAATCAGACACGCGGTGTATTGCGAAGAACAGGAGCAAATATGGCAATTGATAAAGTACGGGAATATTTTAAAAGTTATGGAATAGAAGATCGTATCAGAGAGTTTTCGGTATCCAGCGCAACGGTAGCGCTGGCAGCTCAGGCGCTTGGATGCGGACCGGAGAGGATTGCAAAGACGCTTTCTTTTCTGGTACAGGAAGAACCTGTCCTGATTGTGGCGGCAGGAGATGTTAAAATTGACAATTCCAAATATAAGAAACAGTTTGGGACAAAGGCAAAAATGCTCTCTCCGGAGCAGGTTTCGGAGATGACAGGACATGAGATTGGCGGCGTCTGTCCCTTTGGAGTAAATGAAGGAGTAAAGGTTTATCTGGACGAATCCCTAAAGCGGTTTGAAACAGTGTTTCCGGCCTGCGGCAGCAGCAACAGCGCTATCGAACTTACCATACCGGAGATGGAAAAATATGCGAAAGAAGAAGGCTGGGTAGATGTGTGCAGGCTGATAGTGTGATAAAAATTTTCACATTTTGCATTTGAGCAGTATCGCAGGCCATGCCTGCGATATGCATGGAGATTAGAATGAGAATTGTAAATTTAATTGAAAATACAAAGGGCACCGGAGAATGTCTTTTTGAACATGGTCTTAGTTTTTATGTGGAAACTGCCAATCACAAACTGCTTGTGGATGCAGGCGCTACCAATGCTTTCATGGAAAATGCCCATAACCTTGGGGTGAATTTATCCCAGGTGGATACACTGATTTTAAGTCATGGGCATTATGACCATGCAGGCGGGATTTTAGGGTTTGTAAAGGAAAATCCCGGGGCCCGGATTTTGATGCAGCAGGGGGCGGATGGAGAATATTATCACAAAAGTGGTGAAATTGAAAGATATATAGGCATTAATCCGCAGATCATGGAGCTTTCCCAGATAGAGCTTATAGAAGGAAACAGAAAAATAGATGATGAGATTTTTCTGTTCAGCGGTGTAACCGGAAGGAAATTATGGCCTTTGGGAAACAAAGAGCTAAAAGTAAAAAGAGAGGGCGTTTTTTATCAGGATGAGTTTACCCATGAGCAGTATCTTGTACTTATGGAGAATGGGAAGAGGATTTTACTGTCAGGCTGTGCCCACAATGGCATTTTGAACATTCTTGAAAAGTATCGTGAAATCTATAAAGCAGATCCTGACGCGGTGATCAGCGGCTTTCATATGAGGAAGAAATCCGGTTATACCGGGGAAGATATGGAAATCATTCAAAAGATAGGCGCAGAACTTAAAAAAACAGATACGGTTTATTATACAGGCCATTGCACAGGAGAGGTGCCTTATCAGGCTTTGAAAGAAATTTTGGGCAGCCAGATCGTGTATGTCCACAGCGGGGATACAATTAAATTGTAAACTAAAATAAAAAAATAGTTGACAATATGCCTTTTAAGATTTAAACTTCTATTTGTACAGTTGCAGATGAGGCAGGAAGGCAGATTTGCTTTGCCAGAAATCTGCAGAAGGGAAAATCAGGAAAGGTACACAGGAAAATGAACAGGCTTGCGGATGAAATTATTGAAGGAAGACGATTAACAGGGGAAGAGGACTTGTTTGTCTTATTAGAGGCTGATTTAAAGTCACTTTGTAACGGAGCAGATAAGATCAGAAAGGCTCTCTGCGGCGATAAGGCGGATCTTTGCAGTATTATTAACGGGCGCAGCGGGCGCTGCAGCGAAAATTGTAAATTTTGCGCCCAATCCTCTCATAACTCTACGGATTGTGAAGTGTATGGTTTTTTGGAAAAGGATGTGTTCTTGAAGGAATGTGGACATGCCCTGCAGCAGGGAATCAACCGTTATTCCATTGTTACTGCCGGACGCAGCATGGAGGGAGAGGATTTAGAGAAGGCGATAGCAGTCTATCAGGCCATGCATGAGGCTTATCCGGATATGATTTTGTGTGCTTCTCATGGACTGGTAAAAGAAAATGATTTAAGGCGTCTCCATGAGGCGGGCGTTACCATGTATCATACCAATGTGGAGACATCAGAACGTTTTTTTCCGGAAATCTGCACTACCCATACCTATGCGGATAAGCTGGAAGAAATCCGCCTGGCGGAAAAAGCGGGACTAAAGGTCTGCAGCGGAGGAATCTTTGGCATGGGAGAGACATGGCAGGATCGTCTGGACATGGCAGCTTTGCTTGCAAAGCTTAAGGTCAGTTCCATTCCATTAAATTTTCTGATTCCCATTAAAGGCACCCCATTGGAAAAAAATGAGCCTCTCACGCAGGAAGAAATTCTTCGGATTGTTGCGGTTTTCCGTTATTTAAATCCTGTTGCATTCATACGGATTGCTGCAGGAAGAAATTATTTTGATAACAGCGGGAAAGATTTGTTTCTTGCAGGTGCAAATGCTGTACTGACTGGTGACATGCTGACAACTACAGGCAGTAAAACAATTAAGGACAGAGAAATGCTTGCAGGGATTGGCTACATTTTGAATTGAAGGCGCCGCAGAGCACTTCGGAATGGAGGAAAGGTTGGAAAAAACTGTATCAGGATTTAGAGTGAAAACGATTGTGTTGATTGGGCTGATGACGGCAGTGACCTGTGTATTAGGTCCCTTATCTGTTCCACTGCCCTTTAGTCCGGTTCCTATTTCACTGACGAATCTGGCAATTTATTTTACCGTTTATGTGATCGGAACAAAGCGGGGGACCATGAGCTACCTGATTTATCTGCTGATTGGATTTATAGGAGTTCCTGTTTTTTCCGGATTTACAAGCGGACCGGGAAAACTGCTTGGTGCAACCGGAGGATATTTGATTGGTTTTATTTTTATGGCGCTGATTTGTGGAATTTTTATTGAAAAGCAGCCATCAAAACCATATTTGCATTTTATCGGTATGGTGCTTGGAACGATGGTATGCTATTTGTTTGGAACACTCTGGCTTGCTTATCAGGCAGGAATGAGCATCAAGGCGGCAGCTTTGGCAGGCGTGCTTCCTTTTATTCCTGGAGATATTGTGAAGATGCTGCTTGCAGTAATGGCAGGTCCACAGATCAGAAAAAGGTTGTATGCCGCCGGATTAAATGAAGGTAAAAGGGATTAAAATATTATTTGTTAAAGCGAAAAGGAATCCTCGGGATTCCTTTTTGCGTATGGAAGTACAGTAAAAGTGTGAATATTGGGAATGAAATACAGTTTTTGGAATGTGAAATCGAAAAAAAACGAAAAAAATAAATAAAAAGATATAAAAAGATGGACTGATTGAAATAAAAAGTGTAGAATAGGTATATGGGTTTGGTGATGTGGGGACGTTACCTTATTAGAAATATTATTTGACATCACAGGAATGGAGAAGAGAATGGTATATAATAATAAGAAAGAAAAGAAGAAAGATCTTCTGAAAAAGGAACCTAAGATAAAAAAAGAAAAAGTAAAAAAAGGGAAAAAGAAATTCAATTTTAAATTGTCTATGAAAT